>JAJYFM010000001.1 GCA_021790895.1 bacterium | reverse complement strand
GTGCGAAGTGCCCGAGATTCGGGAAGAAGTACGGCTGCATGATCCCTAGGCGCACTTATTGACTCAAGCGCCCCCGAATCTCCCCGGCGTTTTCGGATAGTTCACCAATCAACTCACCGATTGCGGTAGCAATGTCGACATTCACCAGCGCGCCTACCGGCAACTGAAAGAGCTCCGCACAAAGCTTGTCGGTATTAGGGAGACCAATGCTATTTTCAGAAAAGGACTCGTTATATGGAACGCTTCGATGGACGCCGGGATAAAAATAGCGCCGAACGTTCACGTTTTCTCTTTTAAGAGCAAGCAACAACTGATCGCGAGTCAAGCCGAAAGATTGCTCGTCGACTCGACATACAACATATTGATAGTTCGATTTACAATCTCTATCGACACGCACGAGGGAGATTCCCGGAATGTCGGCGAGTGCGCGGGAATAGGCCGCGCCTTGCAGTCGGTTGTTTTCGACGTTCGACTCGAAATCTTCCAAACTCATTAGGGCGATCGCCGCTTGCGCCTCGGACATGCGAGCATTGCTCGTGAGGGGCACATCCACCGGGGGGCCGGCGCCATAGCTGCTACGCATATTGCGCAGTCTCGCGGCAATAGTATCATCGTTGGTACAGATGCATCCGCCCTCGGTCGCGCTTAGAATTTTCGTAGCGTGAAACGAAAACACCTCAAGTTCGCCGAAACCCCCGAGCTTGCGGCCGAAGGCTTCAACGCCGAAGCCGTGCGCCGAGTCAAAATAGAGTTTTATGCCTCTCTTGAGAGCTATTTCTTGCAATTCTTCTATCGCGCATGCTCCGCCCCAAAGATTGGCTGCGAGAATTCCCGAGACATCCTTGTCGATTAAGCTATCGACACTTGCAGGGTGCAGGCCGTGCGTATCGATGTCGACGTCACAGAACACCGGCTCGATACCGGCCCAGGTGAGGGACTGGACGCTAGCGATAAACGTAAACCCCGGAACAATAACCTTTCCCTGCAGGCTCAGAGCCTTCGCCGCCATGATGAGGCCGAGCGTTGCGTTTGTAACAACTACCACGTGCTTGACGCCGAAAAACGCAGATAGTGTTTCCTCGAGGATGTTGGTCAGCGGGCCCTGATTCGTATAGTAGCGGCGTTCGAAAATTCCGCGCATAGCCGCTTCATATCGATCCCAGGAAGGGAAATATAGCTGCCCAACCGGCAAATCAGAAGAAAAACGCGGCGAACCTCCGAGAATTGCAAGCTGATTCATATACGGGCACCTACTGCGTCGGCGTGATCGCGGATGAATTTCAAAAGGAGAACGGTGTGTTCGATATCATTGAGAGATACGAGCTCTCCACATGGAAGATTTAGAAACCGCTCGACGAGTTTGTCCGTCAATGACAAATCGCCGAACCGCGTTTCATACGATGTTTTCTTTTGGTGCAACGCGGGCGCATAATAGGCTCGAGCGAACACTCCTTCCGAGTTCAGTATTCGCAGCGTTGCGGCTCTCGTTATGGGCCACGAATCGCGAAGCTCAACGACGATGTTTTTAAAGCTCGTCTCTTCGCGTTCGTCGAACTCAAGTAGTCGCAATTCCGGAATATCAGCGAGCAATCGCTGATAGCATCGATAGCGAGACTCATTGCGTCGTACTTGGTCCGGAAGGTCGTCGAGCGCTGCTAGCGCCATAGAAGCATGAACTTCGTTGAGTTTCGCGTTGTTTCCCAAATCAATGACGGTGTCCTGGCCCTTGAAACCGAATCCACGCATGTACCCAACGCGCTCTGCTAATTCGTCATCGTTTGTCGTGAGGTAGCCGCCTTCAAATCCATTGAGAAGCTTGCTTGCATGGAGAGAGAAGCACTCGGCTTTGCCGAAACCTCCAACTCGGACACCGAGATAGGTTTCATAGTTGGATTCTACCGTGTCGAATAGGAGCGGTATCCCCGAGCGTTCCGAAACATCCTCCAAACCGTGAACGTCACAGCAATTAACAATGGGATGGACCCCCATCAAAAGCGCAGTGTCGGAGTTGATGCATGCGGCGGCGGAATCGGGAGAGATTGCCAAACTATGTTCGTCGACCTCGCAGAAACGCGGAGTGAACCCCGCCCATGCGGTAACATCGGCGAGCCGACGGTATGTCAAGGATGGCATGATCACTTCGCGCCGCCCTGGAAGCGCTAAACACCGCATGGCGATGACAAGCGTCCAAAATCCGTTCGCAAGTGCGACGCAGTGCTTGACGCCATGGAAGTCGGCGAGACGCTTTTCGAGGAGTTGGACCGCCGGCCCACCGTTTGTGTATCGATGCTCGTTAAAGAACAATCGTGAGTACTCAAGAAACGAATCAAAATTCGGCCGTACGAGGTTTGATGTTGACCGAGGTCTTGCAAAGATAGGAGATCCGCCGAACACTGCGAGGTCGTCGACGGAGCGCTTCGCCGCTATCAGCTCGTTATCCAACATCAACTTTACCCTGTTTCCTTTTGGGAGCGGCGGAGGAGTTCGAACCGTGGAAAGTTGTGTGGTGTTTGCGATTCGAAAAACTTCCGAAGAACACGTTCTGCCAAGAGTCGAATCGAGGCTTAGGGAGCGACCCTTGCTTGCAACAAAGGGCCGCGATCGATTCTTCGGTGGGACGAGCGAGCGCCCGCCCTGCTGCGTCTACCGGGACGAGCGACGTTGGGCGTTCTACACATTCAGACGTTGGATATTCCATGCAATCTGCCCATGAGGTCCGTGTGTCCGAAATCCGCAAACATCAATCGACCGGGTCTCGTCTTTTTTAAAAAACGCTCAACGGGTATTCCCATATGGCCGCGTCCTTCGCTGCCGGATGGCTGATTTCCGGCCATGCGGGGCCCGTCTAGGCGATTCGATCCGGGCTTGGGGATGGGTGGAGGAGACGAGCGACGGGGCTCTGCACCACCGAGCGATGAAAAAGTGGCGCTCGCGCGCGAAAGGGCGGAAGTTTTGCGTGTAAAGCGGAGCCTCTCCACCAAAGCGGTTCGCACGCCTCGTTTCGGCTACTTTTTTGTAAAGAGAAAAAACGGCTCTTCGGGATTGCATCCGTAGGTTGCGGCGTCGTGTTGCGGGAGCACCCGCTCGTGGGGAAAGAGCTCGCCTTCGAGGCCGGAAGTGCGGATGCAGTCGGCGACGTCGCGCCCGAAAAGTCGAACGTGATCTTCCTGGCCATAGAAAAATCGTGCTTGCTCGGGTGATAGTTGTCCGAGGAATTCCATCCGATAGCGAAGTACCGGAACGTACGGCGTCTGTGCAACGAGGTACCCGCCGGGAGCGAGGGTGCGATAGAACTCGCGAGAGGCTGCCTCCGGATCGGCGACGTGCTCGAGAACGTGATTGCAGATAATGAGATCGAAATGCGCGTCGGGGAAATCCATTTTCTCGCAGTCAACGCGCACGAACTCCGGCGACGTAGGGTAGAGGTCACCGCGGACGTATTCGGCGGGCTTGAGAGCAGAGATACGTGGAGAGATCTTGGCTTCGGGCGCGATATGAAGAACGCGCGCGCCGGCGATGCGGTCGGCGAGCCCGGAATTGGTGAGGTAGAGCCAGAGATGGCGGTCGCGATCGTTACAACCGCAATTCGGGCAGAGATAATTTCGAAGGTC
Source organism: bacterium (assembly GCA_021790895.1). GTDB lineage: Bacteria > Vulcanimicrobiota > Vulcanimicrobiia > Vulcanimicrobiales > Vulcanimicrobiaceae > JABEUX01. The sequence continues at coordinate 65,414 of JAJYFM010000001.1, read as the reverse complement.
GGAGCCGACCGTCCCCATCATCGCCATCAGCGGGCTGCGGGCGGCGGCGTTCGGGTGCGGTAGCCACGCCGAAACTTCGGTTTCGCAGACGGAACAGAACGGCATGCGGTTATCGAACCTTCACGGGCTCTGCTCCGCTCCCATACGCTCGCGTGCGATCAGTTGCGTTGCGTTGAAGAGCGATTCAAACTGGCCGGCATCGGTCCACCACCCGTCGAGTACGTCGTAATGCAGATCGCCTTCACGAATGTAGTGGTTGTTGACGTCGGTGATCTCAAGCTCTCCGCGGTGCGACGGCTGAATGCGACGGATGAAATCGAAAACGCGGCGATCGTACATGTAGATGCCGGTCACCGCATAGCCGCTCTTCGGCTGCTTCGGTTTCTCCTCGATCCGCACGATCCGCTCGCCGTCGAGTTCGGGCACGCCGAAGCGCTCGGGGTCAGGAACGGCTTTGAGCAGAATGCGCGCGCCGGAATCCTGCTGTTCGAATCGCCGTACGTACGGCGAGATATCGTCCTGCACGATATTATCGCCGAGAATGACGACGACGCGGTTCCCTTCGGCGAAATGCTCGCAGAGCTTGAGTGCATCGGCGATTCCGCCTTCGCCCTCTTGGTACGTATAGTAGATATCCTTGAGCCCGAACTCCGAACCGTTGCCGAGCAAGCGCAGGAAATCACCCGCAGAGTTGCCGCCGGTGACGATCATAATATCCTTGATGCCGGCGCGAACCAACGTTTCGATTGGATAGTAGATCATCGGCTTGTCGTAGATCGGCAAGAGATGCTTGTTCGTGACCTTCGTGAGCGGGCGCAAGCGGCTCCCGAGCCCACCTGCGAGGATGATGCCTTTCATGAAATAGCGGACTCCCTATCGGTGTGCGTACTGACGTTGGTAGTAAGCGAGGAACTCGCCCGACTTCAGCGGTCGCCACCACGATTCGTGCTCGCGATACCAGGCGATCGTCGCTTCGATTCCTCGCTCGAAATCGATCCGTGGACTCCAGCCCAGGGCGTGCGCCTTCGTGCTCGCAATCGCGTATCGGCGGTCGTGCCCTTCGCGGTCGGCGACATGACGGACGTGGCTTTCGAAGGCGCGCCCGCAACCGGTGAGGAGACGGCGGGTGATATCGATGTTCGTTCGCGGATTGCCGCCGCCGATATTGTAGACTTCACCGAGCTCGCCGCTCTCGAGAACGGCGAGGATTCCACGGGCATGATCCTCCACGTGGAGCCAGTCGCGCACCTGGAGGCCGTCGCCGTAGAGCGGCACGCTCTGGTCGTCGATGAGGTTGGTCACAAAGAGCGGGATCAGCTTCTCAGGGTACTGGTACGGGCCGTAGGTATTGCTGCCGCGCGTCACGAGCACCGGAAGCCCGTAGGTGGTCCGGTAGGCGAGCACCTGAAGGTCGCCGCCGGCCTTGCTCGCGCTGTAGGGGCTGCGCGGGCGCAGTGGGGAGCTCTCGATCGATTCGCCGCTGGAGACATCGCCGTAGACCTCGTCGGTCGAGACCTGCAGGTACCGGGGGATGCCGCGCTCGCGGACGGCCTCGAGCAGGGTATGGGTGCCGAGGATATCGGTTCGCAGAAAGGCCTCCGGGTCGAGGATCGAGCGGTCCACGTGCGTCTCGGCGGCGAAATTGACGATCGCATCGACCCCGTCGCCGAGCCCCTCGGCGACCGCGCTCGGGTCGGTGATATCGCCCTTGACGAACCGGTAGCGGGCTCCGACGGGGAGGCTCGCGAGGTTCGCGGGATTCGCGGCGTAGGTCATCGCGTCGAGATTGACGATCTCGACCTCGGGGCGTTCGGCGGCGAGCAGGCGGATGAAGGCCGAGCCGATGAATCCGAGGCCGCCGGTAACGAGATATCGCATCGCTCGCTCCTTCGCGCTTGCGTAACCTCCCTCCGCCCGTGCTATACTCCGAGGGTTGTCAACTCGCCCGGCACGGAGGCTGGGCTTCGATGGTCCTAAAGAAACGCTCGCACCGCTCGGAGAGCATCGCGGACGGGGGCCAGCTGAAAGGAATCCCTTCATGTCCGTTATCTCTATGCGCGAGCTTCTTGAAGCCGGCGTGCATTTCGGTCACCAGACCCGTCGTTGGAATCCGAAGATGAAACCGTACATCTTCCAGGAGCGCAACGGCATCTACATCATCGATCTCGCCATCACGCTGCAGCGCGTCCGCGACACCTATGAGGTCGTCAAGCAGATGTCGCGCGAGGGGCGCGTCATTCTCTTCGTGGGAACGAAGAAGCAGGCGCAAGAGGTCGTCAAAGATGAAGCCGAGCGCGCCGGAACGTTCTACATCAACCAGCGCTGGTTGGGCGGAACGCTGACGAACTTCTCGACGATTCAGAAACGCATCGCCCGCTTGCGCGAGCTTGAGGATATGCGCCTCCAAGGCGACTTCGACCGCTTGCCCAAGAAAGAGGTCGCAAAGCTTCAAGACGAGCTCAACAAGCTCGAGCGCTTTCTCGGCGGCATCAAAGATATGCATCGCCTCCCCGACGCGATCTTCATCGTCGATCCGAAGAAAGAGCGCATCGCGGTGCTCGAGGCGCGCAAGCTCGGCATTCCGACGATCGCGGTAATCGACACCAACTGCGACCCCGATGAAATCGACTACCCGATCCCCGGCAACGACGACGCGATTCGCGCGGTGAAGCTGATGGTCGGGAAGATGGCCGATGCGATCATCGAGGGCCGGACCGAGGCGGAGAGCTCCTTCGACGGCGCCGTCTACGCTCAAGCTCCCATCAACGAAGCGGGCGCCTTTGAGGCGGCAGAGCCTGTCGCAGGCTAGTCCACGCTCCCGTGAAGAGACCCATCGCAAGGGAGGCCGTCGTCGGCCTCTCTTCGTACGCATGAAAGCAAACGAACGCCAAGGAGAGAATCTGTGAGTACTATGACCTACCAACCGAAGGCCGATGAGATCAAGGCCCTCCGCGACGAGACCAGCGCCCCGATGATGGATTGCAGAAAAGCGCTGGTGGAAGCCGGCGGCGATCGCGAGCGCGCGAAGGCGCTGCTCCTCGAGCGCGGCGCGGCACAGGCGCAGAAAAAATCGGAGCGAGCTGCAAACGAAGGGTTGGTCGGCAGCTACATTCACGCCGGCGGAAAGATCGGCGTGCTGGTTGAGGTGAACTCCGAGACCGATTTCGTCGCACGGAACCCCAAGTTCAGCGAGCTGGTGCGCGATGTGGCGATGCATGTCGCAGCGATGTCGCCCGCCTACCTCGATCGCGCGTCGGTTCCCGAAGACGTCGTCGCCCAGGCGCGCAAAGAGCTCGAAGAATCGGTGCCGGCGGGGAAACCACCCGAGGTCGCAGCGAAAATCGTCGAGGGCAAGCTCAACAAATGGTACGAAGATCACTGTCTGCTCGATCAGTCGTTCGTGAAGGATGATTCGATCACGGTCGGCGATCTCGTCAATGCCGCCGTCGGAGCGCTCGGCGAAAATATTCGCGTGCGGCGTTTCGTGAAGTTCGCGTTGGGCGAGTAGATACACGTGCAGGCGAGCACCGCGCGCTTCTCCCGGGTTCTCATAAAACTCTCCGGCGAGGCATTCGCTTCGAGCGAGAACGGGGTGGACGTGCGAACGACCGAGGCGATGGCGCGCGAGATTGCCGACGTTGCGCGCGGCGGGACCAGCATCGCCGTCGTCGTCGGGGGCGGAAATATCTGGCGCGGTAAAGAGCACGAAGCTGCCGGCATGGAGCGCGCGACCGCCGATTATATGGGGATGCTCGCAACGACGATCAACGCGCTCGCGCTTCAGGACGCGCTCGAACGGATCGGCGTACCTTCGCGCGTGCAGACGGCGATCGCGATGCATCAGATCGCCGAACCCTATATTCGCCGACGCGCGATTCGCCATCTTGAAAAGGGACGCGTCGTCATTTTCGCCGCCGGAACGGGAAACCCGTATTTTACGACCGATACCGCAGCGGCGTTGAGAGCGGTTGAAGTCGGAGCGCAGGCGATTCTCAAGGCGACGAAGGTCGACGGCATCTACACCTCGGATCCCAAAAAGGATCCCGCCGCGCGGCGTTTCGAACGCATCGATTACATGGATGCGCTCAATCGCGGCCTCGAAGTCATGGATACGACCGCCATGGCGCTCTGTATGGACAATACCTTGCCGATCCTCGTCTTCGACATGGGCGTTTCGGGAAACATTCGACGTGCGATCGAGGGTGAAGCGATCGGGACCTACGTTGGTAAAAATGTGGCGACGGTGATCGCCGGAGGGGTTGCATGAACGATTCATTTTTCAAAGACGTCGAAGGGAAGATGCAAAAATGCATCGATGCGACGCGTTCGGAGTTCGCCGCGATCCGCACCGGTCGCGCGACGCCGGCGTTGCTCGACCGTTTGCACGTCGATGCCTACGGACAGAGCGTTCCGCTCAAACAGGTCGCCGGGATCGCCACACCGGATGCGAGGACGCTCGTGATTACGGCGTACGATAAGGGCGTCGTGGGCGAGATTCGCAAAGCGATCGAGAAGAGCGATCTCGGTATGAGTCCCAACGTTGATGGAACGACGATTCGGTTAAGCGTTCCGCCGTTGAACGAAGAGCGCCGTCGCGAACTCGTGAAAGTTATCAAGAAGAAGTCCGAAGATGGGAAGATCGCGCTACGCAACGTCCGGCATAAAGCACACGACGATATCAAAGGGCAATTGAAGGGCTCGACGATTACCGAAGACGAGAGCAAGCGGATGCAGGAGCATCTGCAAAAATTGACCGATCGGTTTAGCAAGGATATCGACGCGCTCGTCGTGACGAAAGAAAAAGAAGTGATGGAGGTCTGACGCAGAGCTTCGTGGATCTGCAATTGGCGTTGATGCCCGAGGTCCATGCTCGCCGATTGCTTGGCGATCGGTGCGTGCGGACGCATGTCGTGCGACCGTACGGGAACTGGGCCGGTGTCGGGACGCTGCGTGTCATCGCGGTGCGCGCGGTGGAGAGTGGGTTGGAACTGCTTGTCGGCTACGAGCGTTACGCTCGCATGGAGGGAACGTGAAGGCCCCCGTTGCCGCGGCGGACTCCGGCGCGAGCGCGACGATTCCGCGGCATATCGCGATCATTATGGACGGCAACCGGCGGTGGGCGCGTCAGCGCGGCCTGCCCGCCGTTGAAGGGCACCGTCGCGGCATTCTCGCGCTGCGAGAGATTACGCGCGCCGCGAGCGATTTCGGCGTCGAAGTGCTCACTGTCTACGGCTTCTCGACCGAGAATTGGCGGCGCGAGCCGACGGAGATCTCATTTCTCTTCGATCTCTGCGTCTTTTTTGCGCGAACGGAGCTCGCCGAGCTCAATAAGAATAACGTGCGCGTACGGATTATCGGCGATTGGGAAGCGCTACCGACTCGCTCGCGCGAAGCGCTGGAATCGTTGGCGCGCGACACCGCTACGAATACCGGCCTCTTACTGAACCTCGCCGTCAACTATAGTTCGCGCGCCGAATTGCGCGATGCCATGCGTGCGGTCGCTCGCGAAGTCGCCGCCGGCGCGTTGGCTCCCGATCAAATTAGCGAAGAGACGCTCTCCTCGCATTTAGAGACCGCCGATCTTCCCGATCCCGATCTTGTCATCCGTCCCGGTGGAGAGCGCCGCCTTTCAAATTTTCTGCTCTACCAGGCCGCCTATGCCGAATTGGTGATGAGCGATATCTTTTGGCCGGATTTTTCGCGTTCCGATCTTACCGCAGCGATCGAAGAATTTGGGAGGCGCGCGCGGCGCTGGGGCGCGTGAGCGAGTCGGTCGCGTCGAATTCAGCGACCGCAGTGAGGACGGGGCGGCCGCGTGTCACCAAGCGCCGCGTTGCCGTCGGACTGCTCATCGCCGCTATCGGCCTGCCCTCCATCGTCTGGGCGCCCGCGTTCGATCTCCTCGTCTTGGCGATCGGGCTTGCCTGCCTCTACGAACTCAATGCGCTCTGTGAAATCAAGGGACAAGAGCTCGAATATCCGATCGCGGTACTGGGAGTCTTTGCGTATATCGTCCTGGCGAGTCTCGGGCGTCTGCAGAAGTGGGAGGGCGTCTTGCTTGCCGGGGTGACGATTGCGGCGTTCTCGATCGGCATGTACGGCGATCAACGGGGCTACTTCGCGCGCACCGCCTACACATTGCTCGCCGTTCTATACATCGGAAAACTCCTCACCTATCTCGTCTTCCTCCGCAATGTTCCCGGCGTCGGCGCTTACTGGACCGTCTTTGCGTTGCTCTGTATTGCTTTCACCGATATTTTCGGAATGTTGATCGGCAATCGTTTTGGGCGTCGACAACTCACGCGTATATCGCCGAAGAAGACCGTGGAGGGATCGCTCGGCGCGTTGCTCTGCGTCGCTGCGTTCGCCGCGCTGGCGAGTCGGTACGCACCGCTCGGACTGACGCTCTGGCAGGCGGTGGCGCTCGCTGCCGCGACCAATATCGGCGCGCAGGCCGGCGACCTGGTGGAGTCCGCACTCAAACGCGATGTCGGCGTAAAGGATACCGGCACGGCGATCGTCGGGCACGGTGGTTTTCTCGATCGTTTCGACTCGTATATTTTCGGCGGAACGGTCTTTTTCGCCGCGCTCCATATCCTCGGCTTGATGAGCGTTCGCTAGGATGGCGCGGAGAAAGGTAGCGATACTCGGCTCGACGGGATCGATCGGCACGCAAGCGCTCGATGTTATCGCCGCACATCCGGAGCGCTTTGAGGTGGTCGCCCTCGCCGCCGGCGCAAACCGTTCGCTCCTCGAGCAGCAGGCACGCACCTTTCAACCCGCGGTCGTCGTCGACGCGCGCGCGGGCGCCGAAGGTTTGCTGCGCGCTGCAACCGGAAGCGGCGCGGATATCGTTCTTGCGGCAACGACCGGAGCCGTTGCGCTCGATGCGATTTTCGCCGCCGCCGAGCGCGGCATCGATCTCGCAGTCGCCAATAAAGAAGCGATCGTCGCGGCCGGCGAGTTACTGGTCGATGCGACCGTGCGCGGCGGCGGACGATTGCTTCCCGTCGATTCCGAACATAGCGCGCTCTTTCAATGCCTCGTCGGTGAGGATCGCGCGCGCGTCGCCGCGCTGCTGATCACCGCTTCGGGAGGCCCGTTCCGAACGGCTTCGGCGGCAACGATCGCCGCTGCAACGCTCGAGCAGGCGATGAATCACCCCACCTGGCGCATGGGAACGAAGAATACGATCGATTCGGCGACCCTGATGAATAAGGGGCTCGAAGCGATCGAGGCGTCGCGCCTCTTTTCGATGCCGGCGGAGCGCGTGCTGGTCGTGGTGCACCCCCAATCACTGCTCCACGGTGCGGTGCTCTTCAGCGACGGGAGCGTGAAAGCGCAGCTCTGCGCCCCGGATATGCGGGTTCCCATCGGCTATGCGCTCGCCTATCCGCATCGCCTCGAGCGAGCCCCGGCGGAGCAAGCGTTGGACCCTCTCGAGATCCTGGGGGCACAACCGAAATCCAGTCTCCTGCGTTATGATTACGAACGTGTCGATCCGCAGCGCTTTCCCAGCCTGGCCCTCGCTTACGACGCCCTCCGGCGCGGCGGATGCGCTCCTGCCGTGCTCTCCGCCGCCAATGAAGTCGCCGTCGAGGCTTTCGTCGCCGGTAGCATCGGCTTCGGGGATATCCCCCGGCTCGTCGGTGAGGCGCTCGCAGGGCTTCCGGCGTACGATCTCACGCTGCCGGGGCTTCGCATCGCCGATGGGGCGGCACGCTCTTTTGTCCGCGCACGTCTCGCCGAACGTTCCTCCCTCTCCACCGGAGTCTAAATGCATCTACTGTCGCTAATTCCGATCGCCATGCTCGGAAAGGTTCTGACGTTTCTCGTCATGCTCTCGATTCTCGTGGTGTTGCACGAACTCGGGCATTTTGCGATCGCGCGGCGCAACGGCGTGCGCGTCAATGAATTTGCATTGGGCATGGGGCCGAAACTCTTCGGATACACCAGTCCGCGCAGCGGAACGCTCTATTCGGTCCGCGCATTGCCGATCGGCGGATACTGCGCGATGCTCGGTGAGGACGGCACGCGGACGCAGGCCGAGCAGCAGCGGGAGTTTCGCGGGGCGCAGCAGGCCGAGGAGGGGGATTTTCAAAGTAAAGCGCCCCTCGCGCGGCTGGCGATCGTGCTCGCCGGGCCGATCGTGAATTTTCTTCTCGCCTACGTGATTCTGTTGATCGGAATCCTCGCATTCGGAGTTGCTTCCTCGAGACCGAGCACCGTCGTCGCGCTCGTGGAGAGCGGCTCGCCCGCGCAGCGCGCCGGAATCGCTCCGGGCGATAAGATCCTCTCCGTCGACGGTGTCGCCTATTCAAGTGGTACGGCGTTGGTGAAGAAGTTGCATGGGTCGCTTGGAAAGACGCTTCGCATTGCGTTTCTGCACGACGGCGTTACGCGCGTGCAGAGCGCCGTTCCCGGCCCTTGCCCGGGGCACGCGCGCGACGGGTGTATCGGCATTGCCGCGAGTATTCCCTACGAACGCGTCGGCTTCAAGGATGCATTCATCGATGCGGGTTATACCTACGGCCTCATCGCGGCGCAGAGCGTCGGAAGCATCGAAAAGCTCGTCACCCATTTTACGAAATATGCGGGACAGGTGAGCGGACCGATTGGGATCGGACGCGCCGCGATCGCCATTCAAGATCTCGGATGGGGGCCGTACTTTGCGCTCGCGGCAACGATCTCGTTTGCGCTCGGGCTCTTCAACCTTTTGCCGATTCCGGCGCTCGACGGCGGCCGCGCGGCGTTTATCATCGCTGAATTGATTCGCGGCAAACCGGTCGATCCCGAGCGCGAAGCGATGGTGCATTTTGCGGGCTTTGCCGTCGTGCTCGCACTCTTTGCCGTCATCGCGGTTCACGATATTGGGAATATCATCGCCGGTAAAGGGGCGCTCAACTAATGCTCCGTCTTCGTCGGAAGAGCAAAGCGATCGAGCTCTTTAATAAGACCGGCAAAGCGGATGTTAAACGCGTGTGGATAGGCGGCGATCATCCGGTCGTCGTTCAATCGATGACGACGACCGATACCGCGGATGCCGATGCGACACTCGAGCAGATCTACGGCCTGGCGATGGAGGGCTGCGAAGTCGTCCGTGTGACGGTGAAGGATACTCCCGATGCCGCCGGGCTTCCGGGGATCGTCCATCGCTCGCCGGTTCCCATCGTCGCCGACATTCATTTTGATCATCGCATGGCGCTCGCGGCGATCGAGGCGGGCGTCGCGAAGTTGCGGCTCAATCCCGGAAATATCCGCGATCCGAAGAAGGTCGCGGAGGTCGTCCGTGCGGCGAAAGAGCGGGGCATTCCCATTCGCGTCGGCGTCAATATGGGTTCGCTTGCACCGGATTTGGAAGAGCGGCTCGGCCATAGCGCCGAGGCGATGGTTGAATCGGCGATGCGCCACATCGCGATGCTCGAAGAGCACGGGCACGACGATATCGCGGTCTCGTTAAAGGCGCACGACGTTCTTACCACAGTTCATGCCTATCGCTTGATGGATACGCGCCTGCGCGATCGCGGCACGCCCTATCCGCTGCACCTTGGCATCACCGAGGCCGGATTGCTGCGCGACGGCACCATCAAATCCTCGATCGGCTTGGGGATATTGTTGTTCGAAGGTATCGGAGATACGATCCGCGTTTCATTGGCCGCCGATCCGATCGAAGAGATTCCGGTCTGCTGGGGGATTCTCAAATCGTTGGGTCTACGCGAGAAAGGTTTCGACATCACCGCGTGCCCCAGTTGCGGTCGTGCCGAGATCTCGGTGCTCGAACTCGGGCGTAGCGTCGAAGCGATCGCCAAGCTCTACACCGCTCCGGTCAAAGTCGCGGTGATGGGTTGCGTCGTCAACGGGCCGGGGGAATCGAAGATGGCCGATGTCGGCGTCGCCGGCGGCAAGGGGAAAGGCGCAATCTATCGGGCCGGTGCGTTGATCGGCACCTATCCGGAAGACGAACTGCTCGGCGCCTTGCGTCTGGAGATCGAACGCGTCATTCTGGAAAAATATCCCGCCTATCGACACGAGGTGACGCTCGTTTCGTGACCTATACCGTACCACGCGCGCGCACCGTCTTGCTGACCTGTGCGCTCGCCGGCTTCACCGCCCTCTGGCTTGCGCTCGCGCAGCGCCCGCAGTTGCGTGTGAACGGGCGCGTGGTCAACCCGCGTGTCGCGCCGTTCGTGACCGCCGACGAGCATCTCTTTCTTCCGGTGCGCGGCATCGCACGGCGCGTCGGCGGACGGATCGAAGTGATTCCGGCGAAACGGGAAGTCATTCTCATCCGCGGTCGCACCGTCGTGCGCTTTCGCATCGGCGATCGCTTCGCGAATCTTGACGGGCGCGCGATTCCGTTAAGCCGCGCGCCGTTTGTCCTGCACGGACGGACGATGGTCGATGCGGCGATTATCTCGCGTGCGTTCGCCGTTCACGTCGCCTACGAAAAAGCACGCAACCGCGTCGATATTCTCACGCCCGGTCTCAATTTTCAGAGCGTCGCTAAACCTCGCTGAGACCCTCGGGTTCGTCGACCGGCACGATCTGCTCGGGGTTCGAGCGCCAAAAGCCGTAACTGAAGAAGAAGACCAGACCGATGACGAGCGCGCCTGCGAACCACTCCCAGGTCGTGCGCGAGAGCCCGAAGATCGCCAAAAAAAGCGACGAGACGATGCCTAAGATGGGGAACAGCGGAACGAACGGTACGCGGAAGCTGCGCGGCATGTCGGGTTTGCGTTTACGCAGGTAGAGCACGCCGGCGCAGACGACCGTGAACGCGATCAACGTGCCGATGTTCACGAGGTTGAGAAGCTGATTGAGCGGCACCACGAGCGTGAGAATCGCGACGGCGAAGCCGGTAAACATCGTCGTATTGACCGGCGTTTTAAATTTCGGATGCACTTTGGCGACGATCGGCGGCAGCATCTTGTCGCGTGCCATAACGTAGAAAATGCGCGACTGACCGAGCAGCGAACTCAAGGCAACGCTCGTCGTACCGGCGAGGACGCCGATGACGATGATCGCGCTAACGAACGGCAGATGGAGCGGTGCAAGCGCGACGACCAACGGATCTTTAATCGGCACCGTCGACCACGGCATCGCGCCGACGAGGACGATCGCGGTCGCGCAGTAGATGAGCGTGCCGATTCCCAACGCGCCGAGGACGCCGAGCGGAACGTCGCGCTTGGGGTTCTTGCATTCTTCGGCGGTCGTGGTCGCCGTATCGAATCCGATATAACTAAAGAATACGTATGCGGCGATTGCCACGATGCCGTAGGGCTGAACCGTCGAATTGTAGTCCGCCGAACCGCCGAACGGAGTGAGCTTTCCCCACCCGAACGGATTGAAATTGTGCAGATTCGCCGGATGGAAGAGGAAGAGACCGGCGACGATAAAGACCATCAGCGCCGAGATCTTCAGGACCACGAAGACGTTGTTGGTCGTCGCCGTTTCGCGAATGCCGACCGAGAGTAGGACCGAGAGGCCGAGAACGAAGAGCGCACCGATGAGATCGACCTGCGAGTGCGCGAGATCCCAGGTGTTGAGCTGCCACCATTGCCCGTGAATGACGAGATTGGATTGCTGGGCCCACGCGGGAAGCACGAAACCGATCGATTTCAGGACGTCTTGAAATGCTGCTGAAAATTGTTGTGCGACCGGCGCGGCACTGATTCCGTACTCAAAAATGAGCGCAAAGCCGATAATCCACGCAAAGAGTTTGCCCATCGTCGCATACGCATAGGTGTAGGCGCTGCCGGCGATCGGCACCATCGCACCGAGTTCGGCATAGCAGAGCGCGGCAAAGAACGATGTAATACCGGCGAGCAGGTAACTGACGATCACCGCGGGGCCGGCTCCCTTGACGCCGGTGCCGATGGTGGTAAAGATACCGCCGCCGATCATCGTTCCCAACCCTATGGCAACGAGATCCTTCGCCGATAATGCGCGTTTGAGAATCTTTCGTTGTGCGAGCGCGCGCAGCCGCTCGACGTTCGTTGTAGCGAACATCCGTTCAAAAAATGCCATCGGCCGCGCTCTTCGCAGGCCCGGTCGCGGCGTCCCCCTAGGCGAGCGTTAGAGCGGCGGGGCTCCCTTGGGGTTCCAAAGATACTCCGGCTCGCGTAACTCGGCGTTGATCCATCGCGACCAAACGAAGAGCGCATCGGAGAGGCGATTGAGGAAATGGAGGGTCTCGACGGAGAGCCCCTCCTCTTCGCCGCGAAGGGTGACGAGCAAGCGCTCCGCGCGTCGGCAGATCGTGCGCGCGAGGTGGAGAAACGCGCCGGCGGGTGCACCGCCGGGGTGGATAAAGTTCGCCAGCGGTTCGAGGTCGCGCTGCGCTTCGTCGATCGCCCGCTCCAACGCGCGTACATCCGCGGTCGAAGCAAGCGGCATAGCCTCTCGGCGGTCGGCAGGTAGCGTGGCGAGATCGCTGCCGAGATTGAAGAGGGCATCCTGCACCCAGCTCAACCACGCATCGAGGCGTTGTGCGCGCGCGTGCTCGGCGAGCAGCGGGCGAAGTGCCGTGCGGGCGAGCCCGACCGCGCTCGATAATTCGTCGACCGTTCCGTAGGTCTCGATGCGCAGGTCGTTCTTTGCGATGCGCTGGCCGCCGACGAGGCCGGTGCTTCCGTCATCGCCGGTGCGCGTGTAAATGCGGGTGAGTTTGGGCATCGACGGCTCGGGTTCGCGCCTCCGCGCAGGCGGCCCCGCTAAATCACGCGAACCCGGTGCGCTTATGTCCGAAGCTCCCGTCGCACTCCCAAAATCGATCCCGCCGAAATCCGAGGATCTCTCGGCGTGGTACACCGCCGTCTGTCTGAAGGCCGAACTCATCTCGTACGCGCCGGTGCGCGGCTGCGTCGTCTTGCGTCCCTATGGGTACGGACTCTGGGAGCATCTGCAACGCGAGCTCGATGCACGCTTCAAAGCGACGGGTCACGAGAACGCGTACTTTCCGTTATTGATTCCGGAGAGTCTGCTGACGAAAGAGGCCGAACACGTCGAAGGATTTGCGCCGGAGGTGGCGTGGGTCACGCACGGCGGCGGCGAAAAACTTACCGAGCGGCTGGCGATTCGACCGACCTCCGAGGTGACGATCGGAACGATGTACGCGCAGTGGGTGGAGTCCTATCGCGATCTACCGATCCTGATCAACCAATGGGCGAACGTCGTGCGTTGGGAGAAGGCGACGCGCCCGTTCCTGCGGACGATGGAATTTCTCTGGCAGGAAGGGCACACCGCGCACGCTACGGCGGAAGAAGCGCGCGAAGAGACGCTGAAAATGCTCGGCGTCTACGAAGAGTTCGCGCGGAACGTCGCGGCGCTCCCGGTGCTCTCCGGACCGAAGAGCGCGAGCGAGCGTTTCCCGGGTGCGGTTGAGACCTACAGCATCGAGGCGTTGATGCCCGACGGTAAAGCCTTACAGTCGGGAACCTCGCACGACCTCGGACAGAATTTCTCGCGCGCGTTCAATATTGAGTTCACCGATATCGACGGTGCGGTGAAGCACGCCTATACGACCTCGTGGGGGGTCTCGTGGAGAATGCTCGGCGCCACGATTATGGCACACGGCGACGATCGCGGGCTGCGCATTCCGCCGAAGCTCGCGCCGATCGAAGTGGTCTTCATTCCGATCGTTCGCGGTGAGGATCGCCGGGCGATCGATCGGGCGCACGAACTCGCCGCCGCGCTCAAGCACTCCGGAATGCGAGTGCGCGTCGACGACCGCGACCAATCTCCAGGTTGGAAGTATACAGAGTGGGAGATGCGCGGAGTCCCGCTGCGCATCGAGATCGGCCCGCGCGATGTCGATGCCGGAAGCATCGTTCTCGTACGACGCGATCTCGAGAAGGGCATGCCGGATCAGAAGCGGAGCATCGCCATCGATGCACTCGAGGGCGAAGTGCGCCGATCGCTGGAGTTGGTGCAAGAGTCGCTCTACGCACAAGCAAAAGCCGCGCTCGATGCGCGCATCATCCGTATCGTCGATCGCGAGGCATTCTATGCGGCTGCACGCGAGCGCGCCGGGATGATCGATATCGCATGGTGCGATCGGGCTGAGTGCGAGGCGCACATCAAGGCCGAATGCTCGGCGACCACGCGCGTGCTTCGCCCACTCGACGGTGACGAAAAACACTGCGTTGCCTGCGGCGAGCCGGCAAAGGTACGAGCCTACGTTGCTGCATCGTACTAGCATTCTTGGCGTGGCGTTTGCCATGACGATGACCCTCGTCACGCCGATCTCGGCGCTTGCCGCGCTCCGCGCTCATCCGGCGATCGCACAGATCGATGCCGAGGCGCGCGCTCGCGGCAATCGGCGCGCACTCGCCGAAACGATCGGCGAACGGATTTTTTCGCGCGTCTTACCCGTTCAGTTACTCGAGATCCGCGCGTCGGGGTTGGGGAACCGCACCTATGTCGGGCTGCGTTTTTCTGGTGAGAAGTTCCACGGTCCGGTGAGCGCGGCGCTCCTCGACCGGGAGCTCGTCGGCGCGGTGGAGATCTCCTTCGCGGTCTCGCCGACGATCCGCGAAGTCGATTGCTGGATCGTCGTGCCGATTCCGGTCGCGCCGGGAACGGATGTCTCCGGCGATAAGGCGAAGCCGACCGAGCGCGATGTCCTGACGGTTAGTGTGCGGCGCGGCGAGAGCGCGACGGAGCTCGCGCATCGCTTGCAGGCGGGCATCGGCGTCGTCACCGACCCGCGCTGGGTTGCGCGCGCACTTCATGGGAGAGACGGCGGTGCGTAAGAAGAGCGTTCTGGAGAATGGGCTGCGCGTCATCACCGAGGAGATGTCCTCGGTGCGTTCGGCGAGCATCGGGCTCTGGGTCGATGTCGGATCCAGCGCCGAGGCACCGCACCTTCGTGGCATCTCGCACATGGTCGAGCACATGCTCTTTAAGGGGACGGAGCGGCGAAGCGCGCGCGAGATCGCCGAAGCGCTCGATTCCGTCGGCGGCGATCTGAACGCCTTTACCGACAAAGAGACGACCTGTTACTACGCAAAGGTCATCGATCGGCACGTTCCGCTCGCGATCGACGTGCTCGCGGATATGCTCGCCCATTCGCTTTTCGACCCCGAGGAGTTACGGAAAGAGCGCAACGTCGTCCTCGAAGAGATCAAGATGTACGAAGATGCGCCCGATGATCTCGTGCACGAGATTTTTTCTCAACAACTTTGGGAAGGCTCCGATCTCGGAGCGCCGACGATCGGCTTCCCCGAGACGGTCGCCGCGCTGGAATCGAGCGATCTGCACGCGCACCTCGCCGCGCATTACGCACCGAATGCGGTCGTGCTTTGCGCCGCCGGAAACGTCGATCACGATGAGATCGTCGCATTAACGCGGCAAGCGCTCGGCGCGCAGCGCGGCACAGCGAAACTTCCCACCGCCGCGGCACCACCCGCGCACATCTCGCTTGCGCGGCGAAGCAAAGAGATCGAACAGGTTCATCTCGTTCTCGGTGGCCCGAGCGTCAGCGCGCGCGACAACCGACGGTACGCGCTCTCGGTCGCGCAAACGATTCTCGGCGGAGGGATGTCGAGCCGTCTCTTTCAAGAAGTGCGCGAGAAACGCGGACTCGTCTATACCGTCACGGCGTACGGCAGCACCTATCGCGAAGCCGGAAGTCTCGCGGTCTACGCCGGAACCTCGCTGAAAAACGCGCAGCCCTGTATCGACACGATCCTCGATGAGGTCGGTCGACTCGCGAGCGAGCCGGTCGGAGAAGAAGAGCTACGTCAGGCGAAAGAGCACCTCAAGGGCAGCATGATGCTCGGGCTTGAGAGCACCTCCAGCCGCATGATGCGCCTGGGGCGTCAAGAGCTCGTCCATGGTCGCGAGATCCCACAAGAGGAGATCGAGAGCGGCATCGATGCGGTGAGCACCGAGAACGTGCTTGAGATTGCACGGCTCGCTTTTACACCGCAACGCCGAGCGCTCGCGCTCGTCGGCCCGACCGCCGCCGCCGAGATCGGGTGGGGAGCGCACGGTGCATAGCCTTTCGTTGGTTCCGCATCTCTTTTCCGGGAAGCTCTGGGGCGCGATGCTCATTACGTTCATCGTGCAAGGCGTGACGATCGGCGCCTATGCAGCCCGTCTCGCCGGCGTGCAGACCAAACGCATCGCGACCTCGATCTCGCTCTTCAATCTCTTCGTCACGACCGGGCGACTCGCCAATCTGTTCTCCGCGTTTTTCGTCGGCCCGCTCTCCGATACCGCCGGCCGCGCCGTGGTGCGGTACCATCATCATCCGCACGCGGTCGCGCTCTGGCAGCATACCTTCGAAATGCAACTTCGCTTGATCGTGTTGGCCGGAACCTTCGGCATGATCGTCTTCGCGCTCTTCCTGCCGATGTTCGCCTATCTCTTTCGCCGCGGTGTCGCCTCTTTTGAAGCGCGCGGCTCGGTTCCCCATGCCGTCGCCCGCCTCTTGCGTCCGCGGATCTTGTTAGAGGTTCTACGAGCGCAGCATTTCCCGACGTTGGCGCAACTGCGATCCTTTAACTGGAGAAGCTTACCGCGCCGGATGTTGATCTTCAACATTCTGGTCATGGCGGTCTACGCCATCGGCGTGCAGGCTGCGTTTCTCGCCTCGGTCTTCGATCCGGCGGTCTCGCGCACCGCGATCAGCCTCTCCGGCGTCATCAACGGCATCGGCACGATCGCCTTTACGCTCTTCGTCGATCCGACCTCGTCGATGATTACCGACCAGGCAATCCACGGGAAGCGGAACATCGACGAAGTGCGCGCGATGGTCTTCTACTTGTCGCTGACCGCGATAATCGGTACGATACTCTCGCAATTGTTCTTCGTGCCTGCAGCGCTTCTGGTCGAGGAGGTAGCCCGCTTTGCCGTCCACGTTCACTTCTAGCATCCGCTCTCTCGCACTCGTCACCTCGGTGCTCGCGCTGAGCGGTTGCGCGCATACCGTCGCCTCCTGGATCGCGCAGACGCGCGTTCACCAGGGGCGCCTCGCGCTTGCACGCGGCGACGTCCGCGGCGCCGAACTCTCCTATCGCCTCGCGCTGAAGATCGATCCGCACGATGCGACGGTGCGAGCCGGATATGTCGCCGCCGCTGCCGATCTCGCGCACAAGCAGTACACGCTCGGCGACCTCCAAGGGGCGCTAGGAACGATCCGTCAGGCCGAGCATATCGCGCCGAAAGATCTGCGTTTGCAAGCATTACGCGCCGAGATCGAAAGCGCGAGCCTCAAACAAGGCATCGTCAGCTCGAATTACCCGACCTATCGCAGCGCGGCACGCCGCATCTTAGAGGCGTATGCGCAGCTGGATATTGCGAACACGGCGATCGTGCGCAACCTGCATCGCTTTTCGTACACCTACGATACCGCCGATCTCACCTCGGCGATCAAAGCCTCGTACGAACTCGAGCTTGACGTCGCGCGCAACACCAATCGCCTGATCGCCTATCGACAGTTGGTGAGTTCGGGGGTTCCCAACGCCGCAGCGCCGGGTTCGTCGAACCTCGGGGGAACCTCGCTTCTACCCCTGCCCTGAGTGGAGCAGGCAGAGCCCGTGCGCAGTGAGGAAGGCGCGCCCCTGCCCCGCGTGCTCGGCGCGGCGAAACGCGCGCCAGCGTCGTCGCGCTCCGGGAAGCATCGCGCGGAGCGAGGTGTGGTAGACCGGCCAACTTACGCCGGGAAAGCGAACGAGCGGAAAGCGCGACATCCACGCGCAGAGCTCGAGATTCTTTCGGAAGCGCGCGTCCTCGATCGAAATAAAATATCGCGATCCCTTGGCGATCGCGCTCTCCTCGTCGAAGGGCGTCCAGATGTAGGGGTCCTCTTCCCAGCCGAAACGATCCATGTAGTAAAAGATATCGGGACCGTAATGCGCGATCACGGGTAAGGCGTTGCGCGGTAGCGCGCGGTCGAGAGCGACCGCGTTTCGGTACGCCGATTTGCTATAGTGATAGTACGGTGCGATCGCGGTGAGGCCGCCGAGGAGAACCGCCGTTCCGAGGATCGCTCCCCCGGCCGCGAGCGCAATCGAGGCGGGCCGGCTCTTGCCGAAGCGATCGCGCGCCCAGGTCGCTGCGCCGCCGATGGCAAGTGCGCACGGCGGGAGGAGCAGAAAGAGATAGTAATCGACGCGTTCGACCGCGATTACCGCGTACGTATAGCACGCCGCGCCGAGAAACCAGAGCGGAAGGAGAAGCGGAGAACGCATCCGGACGCGCGGAAGCACGACGAGCGAGAGGAGAACGACGATCGTGCCGATGCTCCCGAGCATCGTGATTCGGAAGAGGTTTAAACCGTAGAGCGCAAGTTCGATCTGCCGTGCGAACGCATGGATCGAGGTAAACGATCCGAGAAGATGCGGAAGAACGTGCTTGTCGAGAATGCCGCTCGCCCAGCGCCATTGCGCATGCGCGCGCACCGCATGATCGTACATTTCGAGAATGACGAGCGGTACGAAGCCGAGAACGATCAGCGCGGTGGGGCGGATCGGATGTTTGGCGCGCAAGCGTTCGACGAGCGGGCCGACGGCGCCGACGAGGCCGGCAAGCGCGACCGGCTTTGCAAGCAGGGCCATCGTACAGAGCCCCGCAGCCCGCGCGAGTCGGCGCGGCTCGACCGCGAGATCTTCCAGCAGCAATCGTGCCGTTGCGTAGAGCGCCGCGGTGAGAAAAAAGACCATCGCTGCGTCGGGAGTGAAGGTGCGCCCGTAGTAGATGCTGCCGGGAAAGATTGCAAATGCGAGCGCGGCGACGAGCCCGCCGAGTGCATCGTCAAAAAGCCAACGCCCGAAAAGTCCGAGCACGAAGATCGTCGCGACGCTGAACCCGAGGGTGAGGAGTCGTCCGAAGATCGGGTGGATGCCGAAGACGTGATAGAGAGCGGCGGCGAGATAGGGGATGATCTGCAACTCTAACTCGACGTAGTGCGGAGGCGGCCCGTCGTAGTTTGTCTGTGGGTAGAGAATGTTGCCGTTGAGACGATAGAAATTCCGCGCGATATTCGCGGTGTCGCCTTGACGCCAGTTCGGATGATCGAGGATTGGATTATGAATGCCGTGCAACCGTAAGGCTGCGCCGAGCACGCAGATGGCAATCAGTAGAAAACGGAACGATTTCACCGCGTGTGCCGGAACGTCCAGTATTTATTGACGAAAAAATTGACGAAGATGCCGGCGATCGTTCCGACCAGCCACGTGCGATGCCCGTAATGGTTGCCGAAGAACGGTTTGGTGAGCGGAGCGACCCCGAGACCGACGAGCAACGCGAGCGCAGAGACCGTGAGAAATTGCACGCCCTCCCGTACCGCGTTTGCATCGGAGCGAAACGTCCAACGTCGATTGAGATAGTAATTCGAGACGCCGCCCGCCATGAACGCGATCGAATAGATGATCGCATACTGCAACGCTTGGTCGTGGTTGGGAACGAAGTGCTGGAGGACGGTGAAGAGGATGAAGTTGAGGATCGTCCCGGAGAGCCCGACGATCGCAAATTTTGTGAATTGACGGACGCCGCGGCGCTTGGCGACGGAATGAACGATGCTATGCAACCCAATACCAATCGGCAAAGAGAACGGTGAAGAGCCCTAAGAGCGGGAGCGAGAAGGCGAGGATGAGATTGTTGACCCAGGGACGATCGCCCCAGCGAGCGAGGATAGCGAAGAGCGGAAAGAGCACGAGCGCGAAACGGGGCATGCTCATCAGGCTCGATGTCGACATCGGGATGAGGATCGAGAGCGCCATATAGGCGATATAGGACGGGCGCAATCGCTTCCAGCCGAAGATCAGCACCGCGACCATGAGCGCGGTGAAACTCAGCTCGAGCGCCTGGTTCGCAACCGCCGCGCCTGATTGTGCGTGGGCGATGGCGATAAACGAATTTGCGACGCTCACCCACGGCGGCGCGAGGTGGCGGTTCCAATGCGCCTGAACGTGTGAAAAGAAGAGCGGATCGCCGGTGAGCACCCAAAGGTAGGCCATATAGAGCGCGAGTCCGCAGCCGATCAGCGCAGCCGGGAGCAGCGAACGGATATTCTCGAGCAGACGTTGCCGATAGACGGAGTACCACTCCAATGCGAACGGGACGACCAATAAGATACCCTCGACGCGCGTCATCGCCGCGAGAAAGCCGATCGCCCCGGCGACGAGCCAGCGGCGTCGCCGTAGGTAAAAGAACGTCGCCACCGTGAGCATGAAGAAGAGCGATTCGGTGTAGACCGCCGAGAAGAAGACCGCGGAGGGGAAAATCGAGACGTAGAAAATCGCGCGCCGCGCAACGGTGCGGTCGAATTCGCGTTCGAGTAATTTATAGAGAAAGAGGAGCGCGAAGAAAAAACACGCGTTGGAGATGAGCAGCCCGGCAACGAGGTGATTGCCGACGAGCACGCCGAGGGCGCGGATCATCATCGGATAGAGCGGGAAGAAGGCCATCTCGGTGCCTTGATAACCGTGCGTTGCGATGTTGAGGTAGTGGACGGCATCCCAGCGTCCCCAAACCGCGAGCAAGAGTTGCGACGACTCGCTGACGTGCTGCCCGGGGCGCTGGCCGATGATGACCGCGGCGAGCTCGGCGATGACGATGATCGCTGCGCGTGTGGCCACAAAGTCGAGCAGCACCTCGCGCACGGTCTGGTTGAAGCGCGCGGCGATGAGCACTTTGAGAATCGCCGAGAGCATCGCTGCGAGCACGAGCATCCGCGAGCCGGTCGCGAGATTCGGTGGCACGACGTAGGTCGCCCAGAGTAGGAGAAACGGCGCCCAGGTGATGGCGTCGTGCCGGAGCGATTTCGCAAACGTGACCCCGGCTCGGGCGCTGAAATAGCGCGCGTACTCCAGCCAGAGAAAGTAGGTTGCGGCGGCCCCGAGGAGCGGTAGCGCGAGGAAGGCGATCTCGCTGAAGAACGCGCCCAAGCGCGGTGCTGCGAGGCTCTCCCAGAGAAAGAAGCCGAGGGTGAGCCCCGCGAGCATCACGACGAGAAGAGCAGGAATGCCTCCTTCGAGCGCGCGCTGGCCGGAATAGCCGGTAGGGGATGCTGCATTGGCGTGACGTTCGGACACGCCGGGGGGAGTTAAAGGATTCGCACCGCTTCCCTTGTAGCCTGAGGCGGATGAACGATGTAACCACGCAGGAGCGCATGAAGCCCTCGCTTGATTTCGTTACCATAACCGAGCGCGCAGCGCTTGCGGCTTCCCACTGGATGGGTCGCGGCGAGCGCGATATCGCCGACGGCGCCGCAGTTGAAGCGATGCGCGCGGCGTTGGGCGAGATGGAGATCAGCGGCCGGATCGTCATCGGGGAAGGCGAGCGCGACGAAGCGCCGATGCTTTTCATCGGTGAAGAGGTCGGCTGCGGCGGCCCAGCCGTCGACATTGCCGTCGATCCCGTTGAAGGAACGAATCTCGTCGCGAACGGTCTCCCGAACTCGATCGCGGTCATGGCGATCGCGCCGCGCGGCGGACTCTTGCATGCTCCCGATTCATATATGGAAAAACTCGCCGTCGGGCCGAAGGCGGCGCCGCACGTGCATATCGACGCCTCGGTTCACGAGAATCTCGCAGCAGTCGCGCGCGCGCTCGAGAAGCCGATCGGCGATATCTGTGTGGTCATCCTCGACCGACCGCGCCACGGCGAGCTTATCGAACAGGTGCGCAGCGCGGGTGCGCGCATCAAATTGATCTCCGACGGCGATGTCGACGCGTGTATCGCTACCGCCATCGATACCACCGGAGTTCACGTCGCGATGGGCATCGGCGGCGCGCCGGAGGGCGTCCTCGCTGCGGCAGCGATCAAATGCCTCGGCGGCAATTTCATGGGACGATTAAAACCGCGAAATCCGGAAGAGGCGGCGCGCGCGCAAGCAATGGGATTCGGCAACCTCGACCGCGTGCTTGCAATCGACGATCTTGTGAAGAGCGATGAGGTGCTCTTCTGCGCGACGGGGATCACCGACGGCGATCTCGTCCACGGCGTGCGCTTCTACGAAAATCGAGCGCGAACGCGATCGATTCTCGTCCAAGCGGGCGGAACGGTGCGCTTCGTTTCCACGACGCATCATCTCGGCAGTAGGAGATGAGCCGCCGGATACACTACGATCTGGTGGTGATCGGCGCGGGTAGCGGCGGCTATGCTGCGGCGCGGACCGCGCGCGATCTCGGCGCGCGCGTCGGAATCGTCGATCGCGGCCCGCTTGGGGGACTCTGCATTCTGCGAGGATGCATGCCGAGCAAAGCGCTCCTTGCCAGCAGCGATCGCGTACAAGCAATTCGCACCGCGGTGGCACTCGGCATAACCACCGGCGAACCGCGCATCGATATGCCGTATATTGCCGCGCGCAAACGCGCGCTGGTCGGCGAGTTCGCCGCGGATCGCATCGACGGAATCGAGCGTTTTCCATTGCATCGCGGACAAGCGCGCTTCGTTAGCGATCGCGAACTCGCGGTCGGCGACGAGTTGCTTGAGGCCGATACTTTCATTATTGCAACGGGAAGTATCGTCGCGCCGCCGGCGCTTCCGGGATTGCAGGAGACCGGCTTTCTCGATAGTGACGCGCTCCTGGAGATGGAGCGGGTGCCGGAATCGGCGATCGTTCTCGGCGGCGGCTACGTCGGCTGCGAGCTCGGTCAGTTTCTTTCGCGCATGGGAGCGCGTACGCAGGTCGTCATTCGCGGAGAGCACCTCCTCTCCGGCACCGATACCGATATCGGCGAAACGATCACCGAGGCGTTTCGCAACGAGGGGATCGCGGTCCATCTCCGCTCGCGGATGCAATCGGTGCGCAAAGAACGCGGCCGGAAGATCGTGCGTCTCGAACGCGACGGCATCGCGCTCGATGTCGATGCCGAGGAGATTTTTTATTGTTTGGGGCGTGTGCCCAATATCGGCGGACTCGATCTCGAGCGCGCGGGCGTCAAGGCGCATGCCGTCTCGGGCATCGAGATCGATACCGCGATGCGCACCAGTAATCCGCGCATCTTCGCCGTCGGCGACGTCACCGGCGAGTTCCTTTTGGTGCACGTGGCGATCTATCAAGGTGAGATCGCCGCGCGCAACGCCTTGTCCGGCGGAGACGAGCGAGCCGATTATCGTCTACAACGTTCGCATACGATTTTTACCGAGCCGCAGATCGCCGTTGCCGGCGCCTCGGAGAAAGAGCTGCAGCGTGCGGGTACGCCGTATGTCTCGGGGCGTTACGCATTCGCCGAGCACGGAAAGGCGATGTGCCTCGGCAAGACCGACGGGTTCGTGAAAATGCTTGCCGATCCGAACGACGGGCGTATTTTGGGTGCGGCCTGCATCGGCCCCGAGGCCTCGGAATTAATTCACGAGGTCATCGTCGCGATGCACTTCGATGCGACGGTCGAGCAATTTGCGAAGATTCCGCACCTCCACCCCACGCTTGCCGAAATTTGGACCTACCCCGCTGAAGAGTGTGCCGAGAAAATCAGCACGAGTGCCGTCGGTGCAGAGCGATAGCCACGCCGCCCGCGCGCGCATAGCGCTCGTCCAGAGCAAGCCGCGCAAGGGCGACTATATCGAGAATCTTGCCGCATTGCGTGCGGTATTTGCCCAGCTCGCTGCGCTCGATGCGCCGCCGCAACTCGTCGTTCTGCCGGAGGCCGCGCTCACCGGATACTTCCTCGAGGGAGCGGTCTACGAATCAGCGCGAACGGCGGAGCGCTTCGGGCATGAACTCTCCTCGCTTTGGCGCGATGTCGCCGGGCAGCGCCCGGGGGAGATCGTCGCCGGCTTCTACGAAGTCGAGAGCGGATCGTATTACAACAGCGCGATTTGGTTGGCGCTCGACGAGCGGGAGACGCGCATTCTCCACGTCCATCGCAAACTGTTCCTCCCGACCTACGGAGTTTTCGATGAAGAGCGTTTTCTTTCGCGCGGGAATCGCGTGCAGGTCTTCGATTCTCCACTGCTCGGCACGACGGCACTGCTGATCTGTGAGGATGTCTGGCATTCGCTGCTGCCGACGATCGCGGCATTGAAGGGAGCGCGATCGATCGTCGTTCCGAGCGCAGCACCCGGTCGCGGGATCGACGGCGAGGGCGAGTTGCTCTCGGTCACGCGCTGGCGTGAGTTGTTGCGCGGAATCGCGATGGAGCACGGGTGTTTCGTGCTCTATGCCGGACTTGCGGGCTTTGAGGGTGGGAAGGGCATGACCGGGTCGTCGTGCGCGATCGGCCCCGACGGCACGATATTGGTGAAGGCCGAGGGCGACGACGCGTGCATCGTTCGTGCGGAGCTCTTTCTCGACGATATCGAGATCGCGCGGGCGAATCTTCCGTTGCTCGCCGATCTACGCGCGGTGCTTCCCGATCTGCTTGCCGATGAGGAGTTGCCCTGGTCGCGAGGGCGCAGCGATGCTGCCGATCGTTGATCCGCCGCCGCGCGACCCGTACGCTGCTCCCAAGATCGATCCCGAGGTAGCGACGCGTTGGCTCGTTGCCTTTCTACGCGACGAATGCATCGAGCGTCGCGGGATCAAGAATGCCGTCATCGGGCTCTCGGGCGGAGTCGACTCGGCGGTCACCGCCTACCTTTGCGCGCGTGCGCTGGGGCCGCAGAACGTGCATCTCATCCGCATGCCCTACCGGCTCTCGAGCGCCGCGAGCCTTGACGACGCACAACTCGTCATCGACGCACTCGGTGCAGTCGCGCACACCATCGATATCAGCGCCGCAGTCGACGGCTATCTGCAATACGAACCCGACGCCGATCCACGCCGTCGCGGCAACGTGCTGGCGCGCACGCGCATGCTCGTTCTCTTCGATCAATCGGCGAAGTTCGCCGCCTTACCGATCGGCACCGGAAATAAGACCGAACGGCTTCTCGGCTACTTTACCTGGCACGCCGACGACGCGCCGCCGATCAATCCGCTCGGCGATCTCTTCAAGACGCAGGTGTGGGAGCTCGCGCGTTACCTCGGCGTTCCCGCGCCGCTGATCGAGAAGGCGCCGAGCGCCGATCTTGAAGCGAACCAGACCGACGAAGGCGATCTCGGCATTCGCTATCCGCGCGCCGATGCGATTCTTTCATCGATGTTGCTCGGATATCGCGACAAGCAGTTGACGGCGCGCGGTTTCGACGCGGCGGAGGTTGCGCTCGTGCGACGGCGCTTGGAGGGGACGCATTGGAAACGCCACCTGCCGACGACCGCGATGTTGAGCGATACCGCGATCAATGAATTCTATCTGCGACCGGTCGATTTTTCATGAAACCCGTCATTCCGTTCTATCCGGTGAGTTTAAATCTGAAGGGTCGTCGATGCATCGTGATCGGTGCGGCGGACGACCGAGAGGCGATCGAAAAAGCTGCAGCGCTGGAAGAGAGCGGAGCCGATCTTCTCCGGCTCACCGATCCGTCGGCGGTTCGCGAGAGCGACGTGAGCGATGCGTTCTTCGTAATCTCGACGCCGCAAGACGAACGGCTCTCGGCACGACTGCGCGAGTATGCCGACCGCCATCGCTTTTTGCTCTGCTGTATCGATCAGCCGCGCTACGGCATCGTCGCGATGGCGGCGACGGCGAAGGCCGGCCCGGTGCGCATCTCCATCTCCACGACCGGCCTCGCGCCGCGCGTAGGAAAGAATCTTCGCGCCGCGCTGCAACGCGCGATGGACGGCACCTTCGAACGCTTTATCGAGTGTCTGGCGACGCAGAAAGAGCGTATTCGACAACGCTACGCTGCGGCCGAGC
This sequence comes from bacterium, assembly GCA_021790895.1. Lineage (GTDB taxonomy): Bacteria > Vulcanimicrobiota > Vulcanimicrobiia > Vulcanimicrobiales > Vulcanimicrobiaceae > JABEUX01. Next base: position 39,726 of record JAJYFM010000001.1, on the reverse strand, counting down.
AAGGCGGGCTCCGCAGAAAAGAGATGATCCGTATCGCCGACGGTTTCGATGCGGAGATTCGCTTCCGTTATCCGGAATGGTTTGAAGAAGAGCTGGCAATCTCATTTGCTCCGCAGGTTCTTGAGGATGAGTAACGTCGAACTCGTCGCGGTTGGGACGGAGTTGTTGCTCGGGCAACTCGTCGACACCAATACCGCGTATGTCGCCGCAACGCTTGCTGAGAACGGCATCGACTGCTACGCGAGCCATGCCGTCGGCGACAATCGCGAGCGGATCGCGAATCTGGTGCGCGAGATTCTCGAACGCGCCGATGGACTTATCTCGACGGGAGGGCTCGGCCCGACCGTTGACGATCTCACGAAAGAGGCGGTCGCGGATGCCTTCGGGCTCGAACTCGTGCTCGATTCGGCCGCGCTCGCCGAGATCGAAGGCTTCTTTGCTTCGATCGGTCAGACGATGCGCGAGAATAACCGAAAGCAGGCTTTTCTGCCGCAGGGAAGTCTTCCGCTCGTCAATCCGCATGGGACCGCACCCGGATTTATTGCTTTTCGCGCCGACGGGAAGTTCGCCGCCTGCATGCCGGGCGTTCCACGCGAGATGAAACCGATGCTCGCAGAGCGGCTTCTTCCCTGGTTGCGCTCGCATTTCGCGGTGCGCGAAGGCATCGTAACGCGCATCTTGCACACGGTGAATATCGGCGAATCGGAGATCGATCATCGCATTGCCGATCTCTTTACGTCGTCGGAGAATCCGAAGATCGCCGTGCTCGCACACGATTATCGTTGCGATGTAAAAATTATGGCGAAGGCCGCATCGACGGAGAGCGCGCTCGTCTCGATCGCGCCATTGGAAACGGAGTTGCGCTCGCGACTTCACGGGCACGTCTTCGGAATCGATGCGACGACGTTGGAGGGTGCAGTGCTCGCCGCGCTCGACGAACGCGCGGAGCGCCTTGCCGTTGCCGAATCCTGCACCGGAGGGCGTGTCGCGGCGGCGTTGACCGCGGTTCCCGGTGCATCGCGGCGCTTTCTCGGCGGCGTGGTCGCCTATGACAATGCGGTGAAGCTCGCGCAGCTCGGGGTGCCGGAGGAGACGCTTGCGCGTTTCGGTGCGGTTAGCGAGGAGTGCGCTCTGGCGATGGCACGCGGCGTTCGCGATCGTCTCGGTGCCGAGATCGGCATCGCAACGACCGGTATCGCGGGCCCCGAGGGTGGAAGCGCGGAGAAGCCGGTCGGGACGCTCTGCGTTGCGTTCGTCGGCCCGCGCGGCGAACGAGCGTGGACGCTGCAATTGCGCGGCGATCGAGCGGCGATTCAGTCGCGGGCGACGACCGCCGCGCTCGGCCTCCTTTGGCGCGAGGTGAAGATCTCGTAACGTTTGGCGAGCGGGGGAATGAAACGAATCGCGCGGGGGTAACGTCTAAGGGTTATGATCTCCGCTCGGATCGCGCTCGCAGCGCTCCTTTCCGGATCGCTCCTCGTCGCCTGCGGCGGTGGAGGCGGTATCGGTGGGATTATCGGCGGCCTCGTACCGACGCCCGCACCGACGAGTGCGCCGGTGAGTACGAGTGTCGGGTACAGCTGCCCGAGCAGCGTCAACGGGACGAGTACGGGGCGGATGGCGGCATCGCTCGCCTCGTTCGGCAGCGACGCAATCCGCAGGGCACCGACGAAGGTGCGCTTGCAGCCGAGGACGATTCCGGGGCTGCTGGAGGTCGTTCGTAGCACCGCCGTTGCGACGGGTGCGCGCGGGACGCTTTCGACGCAGATAGCGCGTATCGGCGGTAACGTGAAGCAGCGCTTTGTTTTTTCGCATCTCGCGACCGCCGTCGATATCGTCGCCGTCGATGCCGCGAAGAGCGCAGCGATCGCAGCGCAGTTACGCTTGTTGCCCGGCGTCACCGCGGTCGTGCCGATGGGTTTGCGCTCCACGCAAGGCGTTCTCGCACCGGTAACGACGAACGATCCGTATTTCCACGGATTCACGGGCTCCTCTGCACCCTATTACGAGAACGGGAATCCCGCGCCGAGTCCATCGCCGGGTTCGAGCCTGCCGGGGCAATGGGATATGCATGCGATCTCGCTGGGCCATGCGTGGGCCTACGCGAACGCTGCCGATGCACCGGTCGGTTATCAGAACGCCGATGCGATGGGAAATTCGGCGATTCGGGTCGCTATCGTCGATACCGGAGCCGATGTAACTCATCCCGAGATTCAATCGAAAGTCGTCTACACGCATTGCTTCATTACCAACATCAGCACCGGCGTACAATCGAGTTCGAATTACGTCACCGATCTCGATGGACACGGCACCGATGTTGCCGGAATCGCCGCGGCAGATCTCAACAATAGCCTCGGTTTCGTCGGTGCCGGCGGGAACGTCTCGCTCATCATCGAGCGCGTCTTTCCATCGCCGCCGTCGAGTTGCGCATCGCAGCTCGCAAGTAACCCGCAGGCGTGTAGCACGAGTGCATCGACTGCCGATATCGCTTCCGGCATCGACGATGCCGTCGCACATGGTGCGAAGGTCATCAACTTGAGCATCGGCGCGAGTTGCGTCGGCGGTGACGATCCGCTCGAAGCGAACGCCGTCGCCAACGCGCTCGCAGCCGGCGTCGTCGTCGTCGCCGCTTCCGGAAACTCCGGTAGCGCTTCGCTCGATGCGCCTGCCTGCGACACCGGGGTGATTGCGGTTGGTGCAAGCGCGCTCTCCGACGGCTATCCCAACGGCACCTATAGCGTCGGCGCGCCCGGCAGCCCGACTGCACCGGTCGAGTACGTTGCCTCGTACTCCAACTATGTCGCCGGAAGCACGACTTGGGGGCTCGTTGCACCGGGCGGCGACCCGGCGAACGTCGGCCCCGGCGTCGACGTCTTGCATTGGATCGAGAACATCTACTCGAGCACCGCGATGAGCGGCGCGACCTGTACGCCGGATTTCGATGCCGCTGCCGGTTCGACGAATGATTGCCGCATTCTCATCGCCGGTACGTCGCAGGCGACGCCGCACGTGACGGGAGCCGCGGCGTTGCTGCTCTCGGTAAAGCCGAGCCTCACGCCGACCCAAGTGCGGAACTATCTCTGCAGCGATGCGTACGTGCTTCCGAGCGTGAGCGCGGCGGCGCAGGGCTGTGGGCGGCTCGATATCTATCGCGCGATGGCGGACGCCCTCGGCGACCCGAATCTTCCGGCCGCGCACTAGGTACGCAAAGAACTCGCACGCGTCGACACGAATAGGAGCGCCGTGAAGAGTTCGAGCGTGCGTTTTCTCCCTGCATTCGCGGCGCTAAGCGCGACGTGTGCGCTGTTGGTCGCTTGCGGCGGCGGAGGCGGCTCGCCGAGCCCCGTGCCGACGTTCTCGCCGACGCCGCTGACGACGCCCTCAGTTGCACCCTCGGTTGTGCCGACGCCGGGGCTCTGCACCGCGGGGATTGGGATCGTGCCGACCGGGACGGCGACGCCGACCCCGGGGGCAACGCCGGTTCCCGACACGCGCCCATCGCCGACGCCCGCCGCGCTCAGCTTCGTCTCGCTTCCGACCGGCATACCGGTCAGCGTCAACGGTAGCGCGATCGGTGTCACGCCGACCGCCACCACGCCTCCCTACGGCGGCAGCGCGAATCCGTTCCCGCAGAGCCAGACGCTGATGACGGTGAGCTTCACGGGAGGCAGTGCGAACGGCGCCTATACGCTCTGCGTGCAGAGCAACGCGAACCCGGTCACGATTCTCTACAACCAGCAGGCCGACACGGCGGGCAGTATCGCATCGGTCGGCTCGGTTGGGCGCGGCCCTGCATCGCTGCCGTTCGTCCGGATGCCGGTGCGTCGCCCGCTTGAGGTCGCGCCGTCGACGCCGATCTCCGGGCACGCGACCCTTCTGGAGGTGCGCTACGATCCGGCGGCGATCGGCGCGGGCAGCGTGCATCCGTTTGCGCTCGCAGCGCGCAGCGGCGCACTGCTCGCGCGAACGATTACGCCGAGCGACGCTCCGGTGCGCAGCGATCTGCTCCGCGTTCCTGCCGGAAGCGCCGCGATCGTTGCGGCGCGACTCCGCGCGCACGCGGGGGTGCTCAGCGTCCAAAGCGTCGGGCGCCGCTATCCGCTCAACCTCGCGCTCACGACGCCGCCGAACGACTCGATGTTCGATCCGCTCGACCAGTGGGACATGTATCAGATCGGTATGATGCACGCCTGGAACTACGGCAGCAGTTGGCCGGTCAACGTCGGTTTCGGTCTATCGACGACCAAAGTTGCGGTGCTCGATACCGGTATCGATACCGAGCCGAGCAACACGTGGGCACAGGACGATCTCATCTCGCATCTCGGCAGCGCTGAAGAAGATGTGACGCCGGTCGGCGGAAGCGCGACGGTGACGACCGTCTGTCCGACGCCGTTGCTCGCTACGCCCTGTCCGGCGGTCCAAGATAACGATGGACATGGGACCAACGTCTCGGGAATCGCGGTTGCGGCCGACAACAACGTTGCCGGTTTCGCCGGCGTCGCCGGTGGCGTGACGCTCGATTTCTATAAAATCTTCTCCGGTTCGGGAGCGAACTCGAGCGCTTCGACCGCCGATGAAGCGACCGCGATCTATCATGCGGTGCTCAAAGGCGACCGCGTCATCAATCTGAGTCTCGGCTCGCAACCAAACAGCGGCCCGGATTTCACCGAGCAGGATGCCGTCGAATACGCGCTCGCGCATAACGTGCTCGTCGTCGCCGCTGCCGGGAACGAACGCAATCAAGGTGTGCAAGGGCTCGACTATCCGGCGGCCTATCCCGGCGTTCTCTCGGTCGGTGCGACCGCGCTCAACGACAATAACGCCTGCGCCGGTGATACGTGGCCGACGGTGAGTGCGGCCTGCACCGCCGCCCTTCCGACCGCCGATACTCCCGCACCGGGGGAGTACGTTGCATCGTACTCCAACAGCGGCCCGGGGCTCGGTGTCGTCGCGCCGGGCGGCGACCCGTCGGGCACCGGCGACAACGACGATCTCCACTGGATCGCCAATCTCTACTCGACGACGGGGAGCCCACCGTGCGCCACCCCCGCGACCTGCTACACGCTGATCGCCGGAACCTCGATGGCAACGCCCCACGTCACCGGAGCGGCAGGGCTCTTACTCTCCGCCGATCCGTCGTTAACCGTCGCACAACTCGAGGGGCTCATCGACGGAACCGCCGATAACATCAACGATCCCAATCAAGGGCATGGGCGCCTCGATGTCTATCGTGCGATGGCGCAACTCGAAAACGACAATGCGTTCGCGTCGACGATACCGGCGAAAGCGCAGTTCGTCGCGTTCGCTTACAGCAACAGTAATGCGACCAACGCCGCGCCGACGATCCTCGACAGCAACTTCACCACCGGCGTTCCGGTGGCGGCGAACGGCACGTTCCGGATCGCCGATATTCCCGCATCGGCAACGAACTACCACATCGCGGTCTGGTACGATGCAAACGGCGACGGGAAAGTCGATGCCGGGGATTACTTCGCTGCCTCGGGCATCTGTAGCGCGAGTGCACCGTGCACCTCGGCGAGCGGGCTCGTGCCGGTACTCATCAACTCGTCGAGTTTCGCGCTGCCGTAGCGCGTGCATTGTCACGCCGAGTAGCCGCGAAGCGGCGTATCGAGGCGCGCACGCTTACCACGCCGAGCAGGTCGCTGTCACGCCGAGTAGCGCGAAGCGCGTATCGAGGCGCGCGCGCTTACCACGCCTGCGGCGCACCGCTCCTCGCTAGACGCTCGCGGCTCGGACAAGCAATGTCAGGGTCCTCGCCGCTCGCTTAATCGCTCGTCGGGTGCATCCGCAGACGTCGTCGCGCGCCGCTGCATTGATCGTTGCCGCGCCAAATAGCTTCGCTGTCACGCCGAGTAGCGCGAAGCGGCGTATCGAGGCGCGCGTAGCTTGTCACGCCGAGTAGCCGCGAAGCGCGTATCGAGGCGCGCGCGTACCACGCCTGCGGCGCACCGCTCCTCGCTAGACGCTCGCGGCTCGGACAAGCAATGTCAGGGTCCTCGCCGCTCGCTTAATCGCTCGTCGGGTGCATCCGCAGGCGTCGTCGCGCGCCGCTGCATTGATCGTTGCCGCGCCAAATAGCTTCGCTGTCACGCCGAGTAGCCGCGAAGCGGCGTATCGAGGCGCGCGTAGCTTGTCACGCCGAGTAGCGCGAAGCGCGTATCGAGGCGCGCGCGTACCACGCCTGCGGCGCACCGCTCCTCGCTAGACGCTCGTCGGGTGCATCCGCAGGCGTCGTCGCGCGCCGCTGCATTGATCGTCGCCGCGCCGAATAGCTTCGCTGTCATGCCGAGTAGCTGCCCCTTCGACTCGCTTCGCTCGCTCAGGGCAGGCTCGGCAGCGTATCGAGGCATGCGGTATCGAGATGTGCGCGGTGCCCTCGATACGCGCTACGCGCTACTCGGGCTGACAGTGGTGCGCTTCGCGCTACTCGGGCTGACAGTGGTGCGCTACGCGCTACTCGGGCTGACAGTGGTGCGCTACGCGCTACTCGGGCTGACAGTGGTGCGCGTGGCGCGTTATTTCCCGAAACCGATCGCGGCGAGAATGCGCTGCGTCGCAAGTCCGTCAGCGAAGCTCGGGAGCGCCTGCCCGGCCGCGCTCGGAGCGGTGCTTCCGTCAATCTTCGCAACCCACGCATCGTAGAGCTCCATCATCGGCGGAACGTTCGCATTGATTGCGGCGAAACGAGCGTACCGTGAGGGCGCGCAGTCGAGTTCGTTCGTCTCCTCGTCGTCGACACTGAAGAAGCGCTGATCGGCGATACTCTTCCCACTGCAGACGGCAGTGCGGCTCTCGCCGTGAATCGCAAAAGTGAAAGAATCGACTGCCGCCGTGCCGTCGACGCTTAAGCGTGCAACGGTACCATCGGCGTAGCGCAGCAGGGCGAAAGCGCCGTCGTCGACCTCGCTGATAAACGTACCCTCGGCGTCGCAGCGCTCGGGGTTTGCCGTACGCAGTGTGCCGATCGCCTCGACCGGGATCATACCGAGGACGGCGTTCGCTGCGTCAATCGCGTGCGAGAGCATCGCGCCGGCGATACCGCCGCCGCGCGCGCGTTGAAACCACCATCCGCGTGGCCTCATCTCCTTTGCGCGCAGGAAACCCGACAGTTGCGTGTATTCGATCTCCCTGATCGGTGCGAGATGGCCGTTGGCGACCAGTTCCGCCAACGCAATTCGCTCGGGGCGGAAGCGAAACTCATGTGCGATTCCACACGCTGTGCCGGCCGATTTTCCCGTTGCCACCAACTCTTCGGCCTGCGCGATATCAAGCGCAAAGGGTTTCTCGCAGAGGACGTGCTTCCCGGATCGGAGCGCCGCGAGCGCATCGTCGTGGTGGGCAAAGGGCGGCGATGCAACGACGACGGCGTCGAGCATGCAGCCGGCGAGCATCTCGGCGCAGGAAGAAAACGCATGCTCGATCTTTCGATCGGCGGCGATGCGGGCGGCATTGCGCGGCGAAGCGATGGCGATCACCTCGAAGCGCGCGTGCGCGCGGAGTGCGGGGAGGTGCGTGCTCGCACCGAAGCCGCTCCCGACGATCCCGACGCGGATAGGAGCGCTCATCGCGGTGCCAATGCGCGGTCGAGGAGATCGATCGCACGGAAGAGCTGTCGCTCGCTCATAACGAGTGGTGGCGTAATGGAGATCACATTTCCCTCCGGTCCGGCTTGCAAGATGATGAGACCGAGCGATAACGCACGTACGACCGCTTCATGCGCGCTCGCCGCGCTGTCGAGTTCGACACCCCACATCATGCCGCGACCGCGAATATCGAGGACGCTCTTATGATGGTGGAGATTCCCAAGTCGGGAGACCATCGTTACGCCGATATGCTTTGCCCGTGCGACGAGTTCATTGCGCTCGATCTCGCCGATGGTTGCAAGCGCGGCCGCGCAGGCGAGCGGATTGCCGAGAAACGTCGATGTGTGCAGCGCTTCGCCCTCCGAGAGCGGCCACGCGTTCATCGCTGCTTCGGTGCCGGCGACTGCGGCAATCGGGAGACCGCCACCCATCGCTTTGCCGATGCAGAGCAGATCGGGAACGACCGCCTCGCGTTCGCAGGCGAACATCGTCCCCGTACGCCCGAAGCCGGTCCATATTTCATCGACGACCATGAGGATATCGAGCTCGCGACAGATCTCGCGAACGCCGCTCAAAAAACCGGTCGGTGGAAGGATGACGCCGCCGCGTCCCTGGATCGGCTCGATGACGAGCGCGCCGATATCGCTGCGCGCGCGGAGCGCCGAACGCACGTGCTCGAGCGCCGCGGCGGCATCGTCGTCGGCGGCATTTCGCGCGCGCGGATAATCGAGAAAGAGCGCGTCGCCGCCGATCGCTCCTGCGAACGGCGCGCGAAAGCGTTCTATTCCGGTGACTTCCAACGCCCCAAGGCTCAAGCCGTGATAGCTATTGCGAAAGCTCGCATGGCCGGGCTTTCCGGTTGCGAGTATCGCGGTCTTCAATGCAACCTCGATCGCTTCGGAGCCCGAGGTTGCGAGGTAGGTATGGCCGAGCCCGGGCGGGAGAAGCGAAGCGATACGCTCCAGCAGCTCGATCCGTACCTCGCTGGGGTGAACGTCGCCCATGCCGTGCGCGAGTCGCACGACTTGGTCGGCGACCGCCGACGCGACGTAGGGATTGCTGTGCCCGATCGCCGCGACGCCGAATGCTGAGGTGAGATCGAGGTACTCATTCCCGTCGACATCGGTGACGACCGATCCGAGCGCCGATTCCCAGACGACGGGGAAGCGCTCTTCTATTGCGGTCACATTGCGCGATTCATGCGCGCGGAGACGCGCGAGCAACTCGGTGCTGCGCTTTCCGGGAATGGGGCCGCGTACGTTCTCCAGCGGTTCGCTCACAGATGCTCTCCGTCGACATCGAGGAAGCGGACGTACTCGGCGATCCGAGGGCGCCCACCGTGATGTGCACCGAGCGGCGGCCGTTGCATCTCACCGAGTGGTGCGATGCGAGCGGCGCCGATACGCGAGGCTAGTTCCGCGTACGAGCGCGGAGTCCCGGTAACGCCGAGGCATTCCACCGGCAAGGCGTGCCGTTCGACGTAGGCGGCGATCTCCTCAAGGGAGCCGACCGGCAACAATACGACGGTTCGCGGCAAGAACTTCGGCGGCTCCTGCGTCGGCGGCGCGAGCAGCACGAGAAAACTGAGGTGTTCGTCGCAAAATGCGGCGCCGTTCCCGGCAGCGGCGCGAAACGCTGCAAGATTGCGCTCTTGCAGCATCGCGGCGCGCTGCGATGTCGAGCGCGTCCCGACGGGAAACTCGATCGCCGCGCGCTCCATTGCCGCAGCGAACTCGGCGGCGAGTGCGTTTGGATCGCCGGCGGAACTCCGTTCGAAAAAGAGTGCGTGCAGGCTCATGCAACCGTCGCCTTCGTAGAGGCTCGCATCGCGCGCGGCACCGGCGAGCGCAACCGCGCGCGCAGCGGGCTCGCTCTGCGCCGCGGCGCCGAGAAAGCCGATGCTCGTGCGCGAACCAAAGCCGATAGTACGCGCGCTTCCCGCATGCTCGCTCGTCACGTTGGCGATCGTTTCGTCGTTGCCATAGACGACGATGAGACGTGCATCTTGCAAACGCGTTCCTTTGTGACGCGCATCCCAGTTCTCGACGTGGAGTGCGCGATCGAAGGCTTCGAGCTCCTCTCCGAGCGTTTCGGCAAAAGCGGCGACGAGACGATCTTCGCGATCCTTCACGAGCACGTCGTTCTTCGCGCAGAGCGCAAAGCACATCGCGGGGATCGCCACGCCGATCGTGGTGCGGCTGGAGAGAATCGCGATGCGCCCGAGCGGGAGTATCCGCGGCGTGGGGGCATCGAGCGCTGCAGGATCGCCGAGTTCGCGTCCGATCGTCTCGAGCAGCGCAGCGGTGCGCAACTCGCCGAAGAGCGCATCGAGCGCGAACTCGACGGCGGGAACGCTATAACCGGTTCGTTCCGCGATATCCTCGGTCACGCGGACGCGCGGCGGAAAATCGGCGTCGCACCAACGCGTCGCGGCATCGCCGATCGCGGTTGCGATCGCGCGCGTCGAGAGCGAGGAGAGCGCGGTCACGCTCGACGGAGATCTTCGGCGTCGAGCGAGCAGCCGCGCAACGCTGCGCCGCTCTCGCGCCCGAGGAGCACGATGCCCTCGTCGAGGCTGGCCCCGAGATCTTCGGTGAGCACGGCGAGACAGGAACTACGATTTGCGAGATCGATATGCGCGAGCGCTCCGATCGTTCCCGGAGCGCAATCGCGCTCGCGTTCGTCGAGGACGCGTGTGCGAAGCCACGGCGGCGCGATTTTCACGCGATGGATCGCGTCGGCGACACGTCGCTCCGAGCCCGGAAGATCGTAGTACTGCGAGCAGAGCTCGCTCATTCCATATTCGGCGAGAATGCTTTCGGCGGAGATTCCGAACGCATGCATCGCGCGTGCGTAGAGCTCCTCTCGCGCTACGGAGCGCTCGCGCCCTTTGAAACCGCCGGTCTCCATCATGCGCGAGCCTGCGGGAAGGGCGAGCGTTTTGCCGCGCTCTTCGAATGCCTCGAGGAGATGGAGAAGCGAGAATGCGGTGGTGGCGATGCAGACCGGCTGCGCGCGCTCGCATGCATCGTCAATATCGGCGGTAAACGCATCGAGCAGGAAGCGATCCTCGTTGAGGTACCAGCCGGTCTCGCCGTCACCGAACTGCGCGGCGACGCGCCCCATCATATAGCCGAGCGAAGAGTGGGGGCGTTGTGCGGGGTTCGGAACGAGGAGCAGATAACGGAGCCGTGCTCCGTCGCCGAGCATCGCTCGTTCGAAGCCCGCGAGCAGCGACGCGTCGTAGAGGCGGCGGTTTTCGAGAAAATGCCGACTCGGTGCGCCGAGGGTGGTGCCGCTGCTCTCGAAGAGTAATTCGGCGCATTCGCTCGGAAACGCGGCGATTGCGGCCTCTTTGAACGCACGCGCGGGGAGCGGCGGAATCGCGCGCCATGTCGTCGGCAGCGCGCTCGGCGAAATCCCGTACCCCGCGCAGTACGCCGCGTACGCCGGTGCGTAGCGCAACTGGTAGTCGAAAATCGCGATGGCGAGGTCGTCGAATTCCGCGTCGCTCAGAGAGTCTCCGTGGCGATGCCAGCGTTCTATCGTCGCGAGAATGCGCGTGTCGAGATGCTCGGCCTCGCGTTCTCGACTCATCGAACTCCGCTGCGACGCGAGGTGATGACGCCGCTATTGAGCCCCGCGGTCGCAAGACCTCCGTGAAAGCGTGCGATCTCGACTTTGATGCAGCGGTCGACGACGACGTCGATCCCGGCGGCGTCGGCACGGGCGATCGCTTCTTCGTTGATCACGCCGTATTGGAACCAGATCGCTTTCGCGCCGACGGCGATGCTTTCGTCGACGACCGGGAGCACCGAGGCCGGATTGCGGAAGACGTCGACGATATCGGGCGCGCCGAGCGCTTCGGCATATTGAACGAGCGAAGGATATGCGCGGAGACCGTCGATCTCGTCGAGCTTCGGATTGATCGGCACGACGGAGAAGAGCCCGCCGGTGCGTACGAACGAGAAGACGGTATAGCTCGGGCGCAACGGGTCGCTCGATGCGCCGACCATAGCGATGCTTTTGCTGCGCGCGAGCAGGTCGCGGTACTCTGAGGGGCGAGTGAGGATCATCGGCTCGCCGCCTCACCGGAGTGCGCCTGCGCAAGCGCCCGCTCGAGATCCCAAAGGAGATCTTCGCGATCTTCGAGACCGACCGAGAGACGAATCGCTTCGGGCGCAACGCCTGCGGCGAGCATCTCTTGGTCGTTGAGTTGCGAGTGCGTCGTCGAGGCGGGGTGGATGACCAGCGATTTCGCATCGCCGACGTTGGCGAGATGGCTCCATAATTCCAACGCGTCGATGAAACGCCGACCGGCATCGCGTCCGCCACGAATGCCGAAGGTAAAGACCGACCCTGCTCCGCGCGGCAGATAACGCGCGGCGCGAGCGTGATCGGGATGCGAGGGCAGGCCGGGGTAACGTACCCAAACGACGTCGGGGTGGCGTTCGAGATGCTGCGCGATCGCTTGCGCGTTGGCGACGTGGCGTTCCATTCGGAGCGGCAGCGTCTCGAGACCTTGCAGCAAGAGCCATGCATCGTGTGCGCCGAGTTGCGCGCCGACGTCGCGGAGAATCTCCGCGCGCAGCCGCATCAGGAACGCATACTCGCCGAAGGTCTCGGTGAAAATCTTCCCATGATAGCCGCGGCTCGGTTCGGAGAGTAACGGAAAGCGCGCCGATCCATAGTCGAAGCGCCCTGCATCGACGACGATGCCGCCGACGGTCGTTCCGTGTCCGCAGATGAATTTCGTCGCCGATGCGACGACGATATCGGCGCCGAACTCGATGGGGCGGCAGCAATAGGGAGAAGCGAACGTGTTATCGACGACGAGCGGGAAGCCGTTGTCGTGCGCGAATGCCGCGAGTTCTTTGAGATCGGCGATCGAACCTGACGGGTTGCCGATCGTTTCAACGAAGAGCATCTTCGTTTCGGGGCGTAGCGCGGCGCGCATGGCGTTTGGGTCGTCGAGCGGCACGAAGGTGACCGCGATCCCCATGCGTTCCAACGTTATAGAAAATTGCGTGATCGTTCCGCCGTAGACGCTTTGCGAGCAGAGGATGTGGTCGCCGTTTCGCGCGAGTGCAAGGACGATTGCGAGTTGCGCGGCGAGTCCGCTCGAGAATGCGACCGCGCCGAGCCCGCCTTCGAGGCTCGCCATGCGCTCTTCAAACGAAGCAACGGTGGGATTGCTGATTCTGCTATAGATGTGTCCGTAACCCCGCAATGCGAAGAGTTCGGCCGCCTCCTCGGTGGAGCCGAAGACGAATGCGGAGCTCTGATAGATCGGTGCCGCGCGTGCGCCCGTGACGGGGTCGGGAGGCGTTCCGGCATGGATGGCGCGCGTCGCGAAGCCGAAGGTTCGATCGTTCATACTCTTTGGAATGTGCGCGCCTCTGCGGGGCTATGCCTGCTGCACTGCGGGAGTCGCCCGCGCCGGGGAGAATAGAGAACGGGAGCCTTCGTTTCTCCACCCAAACGCTTAACGGAGTACCAAAGCATCGTGGGAATGACCCTCATCGAAAAAATTCTTGCGCGCCACGCCGGGCTCGATCGCGTCGAACCAGGGCAGATCATCAACGCGAAGGTCGATCTCGTGTTGGCGAACGAACTCTCCGCTGCGGTCGCCGTGAATGTGATGCGCACGATGAAGGGTGCGAAGCGCGTTTTCGATCGTACGAAGATCGCGCTCGTCGAAGATCATTTTGTTCCGGCGAAGGACGCACAATCGGCGAACCTCGCGCGGCAGATGAAAGAGTTCGCCGCTGAGCAAGAGATCGAACATTTTTTCGATGTCGGTAGAGGAGGCATCGAGCATGTCGTGCTTCCCGAGGAAGGGCTCGTCGCTCCGGGCGAGTTGATCGTTGGAGGCGATTCGCATACCTGCACCTACGGATCTCTCGGTGCTTTTGCGACCGGCATGGGTTCAACCGATATCGCTGCGGCGTTCGTGCTCGGCGAAGTCTGGCTACGCGTACCACCGACGATCAAGGTCGTCTATAACGGCATGCTCAAAGAGGGCGTCTACGCAAAGGATTTGATGCTCGCGACGGTCGGGCGACTCGGCATCGACGGCGCGACCTACCGCTCGATCGAGTTTCACGGCTCGACCATCGATGCGCTTTCGATTACCGGGCGATCGACGATGGCGAACATGGCGATCGAAGCCGGCGCGAAGAACGGTATCTTCCACGCCGACGAGAAGGCGTTGGCGTACGTGCGCGAGCGCACCGATCGCCCCTTCGTCGTCGAGCGCGCCGATGCCGACGCCGTCTACGAACGTATCGTGACCATCGACGTCGACGCTCTCGAGCCGCAAATCGCCTGTCCGCATACGCCCGATAACGTTCACCCGATCTCCGAAGTGACGCGCGACCGCGTACTCCTCGACCAAGTGTTCATCGGCAGTTGCACGAATGGGTACATCGAGGATCTCCGCGCCGCAGCGAAGATTCTTCATGGGAAAAAGATCGCGCCGAGCGTGCGCGTAATCGTCAACCCGGGCTCGCAGAAAGTCTGGCTGCAAGCCGTAGACGAGGGTATTTTGAAAACGTTGGCGAGCGCCGGTTGCGTCGTCAATACACCCGGTTGCGGCGCCTGCTTCGGCGGACACATGGGGACGCTGGGCGACGGCGAACGCTGCCTCTCGACCACGAACCGCAATTATGTCGGACGCATGGGATCACCGAAAGCCGAGGTCTATCTTGCGTCCCCCGCGACCTGCGCCGCTTCGGCACTCACCGGCTGGATCACCGACCCGCGCGTCGTCGCCTCGGCGCCGGCTTATTCGTAAAGAGGAGCGATCATCGATGGAAAAAACGCTGCGCGGACGCGCCCATACCTACGGAAAGAATGTCGACACCGACGTCATCATTCCGGGGAAATACTGCAACCTCGTCGAGGAAAAAGAGCTCGGAAAACATGCGATGGAGGGCATCGATCCGGAGTTCTCAAGCCGCGTCAAGGGCGGGGATATCATCGTCGCCGACAGCAACTTCGGTTGCGGGTCGAGCCGCGAGGTCGCACCGATCGCCATTAAAGGGGCCGGCGTTGGAGCGGTCATCGCAAAGTCCTTCGCGCGCATTTTTTATCGCAACGCGATCAACATCGGTCTTCCGATCCTCGAATGCCCCGAGGCCGTCGATGCGATTGCTGCGGGCGACGAGATCGAGATCGACCCAGCAGCCGGCGCAATCCGGAATCTCTCGAAAGGCACGAGCTATAAGGCCGCGGAGTTTCCGCCCTTTATGCGCTCGCTCATCGACGCCGGCGGATTGATTCCGTACGTCGAGCGTCGGCTCGCCGAACGAGCCTAAGCAAAAAAGACGGCTCACGATTCCGTGAGCCGTCTTTTTATTTGCTCTACGGACTATCGCGGTGGGTTGTAGCTGCCGCCGTTCCCGATGCCGGTGCCGATGCCGCTCCCGATTCCACCGGGGATCGGGCTGAGCGAATCGAAGAATTTCTCTTTCGGGCGATAGGAGGCGGTGAAAACGACGCGCTTCCCGTCGGCCTTCGTCATCATGCCGACCATATCGGTCGTGCCGTTCAATTGCGATTCGAAGCGCAGCACTTTTCCGTCGGCGAGCGTGACGACGACCACCATGTTCTCTCCGGAGACGCTACCGGCGAGCCGCGATTTTTTACCCTGCGGGCTCAAATAGGTTCCTCCGAGCGCATCGCCATGTTGGTGCATGCTGAAGTGCGCGTAAATCGTCTTGTTGGGATACTGAATTTGAATCTCCCAAACGCCGCTGATCCCGACCCGATGCGGCGGCGGCGGCTTCGGGGTCGGCTTGAGGACCGGCTTCACCGCCGGTTTTGCCGGTTGGGGAGCCGGCGCCGGGGTCGGCGATGCGGTGGGAAGGGCCTGCTGCGCCTGCACTGCGGCAGGCATAACGATGAGGGCTGCGAGCGCGCAGCCGAGGGTACGACGTAGTGACTTCACGACGGTGTGCTTCGCGGTTGCGGCGTCGCTGACCCTGCGGGCGACGGTTCGCTTGGCTGACGGCGCGGTTCGTTGCCGGGGATGCCGATGCGTCGCCCGACCGTCGGTGCGGGCATGCCCGAGGCCGCGATAACGGCGCGCATCCGGGTCGCGATTCGACGGGCCTGCGCGCCGTCGAGCGGGCAGGTAATGTCGGGAGAGCGCCAGCCGTGCCAGAGCGCGAAGAGGCTGTGACCGAATGAGGCCGACTTCATGCAGGGCACGCCGCGGACGTGCTGCGCGCGGCCCGCTGCGAGTGCGGCGAGAAATCGCCGCGCGATGCCCTGCGCGATGGTAAAGGTGTGCGCGGGTGCTGCGGGCTGCGCAACTCGGCTCGTCGGTCGCCACCATCCGGTGCCGTCGGAACGGACGGCGATCGTGTAACCCTGCACGTTGGTCGAGCCGGTGTCGATAATGCGCGCGCCGTCGAGGCGGCAGGGAGCGGCCGCGGCGAGCAACGCGAGCGCCGCGAGGGTGAGTGGTAGTCGATATCGATTGTGCATGTTCGAAAAACGCTCGCTAGGTGGAAAGTGTCACAGGAATTACGTGGAGGCCGTTGAGAAAAGGGCGGGGTTCAGGCCATATTGCTGCTCCTCCTCGAGAGAGGTCTATATACACGTGAAAATACCTGCGATGCTCTTTGGGGCGCTCGCTACTGCTGCGCTCTTAGCGGCATGCGGTGGCGGCGGCGCACCGTCTCTACCGACGACCCCTCCTGCGACCGGCGGCGCCGGAAGCCCGGCGGTCTCAAGCTCCGCACACCCCGCCACGGTCGGCGACACCTTCGCGTTCTCGGGGAGCTCCCTGGAGAACGACGTTTTTACCTATCCGGTCGGAAGCCCATTCCCCAGCACCTCTACCGCCGCGAAGGTCGACGAAAACGTCGTCGTAACCGCGAGCGCCGATCCGCTCGGCGCCGGTGGAACCGATTTTCATACCACGACCACGAGCGTCGGCACCACCGCAACGCACGTCACCACCGGCGATTCGTATTATTCGACGGTTAGCGCCGGTAGCGGCACGAATTTCGTGCTGAATGCTCAGCAGAGCGTCGACGATAGCAAGAATAATTACGAGTGGGTCTATACCACGCCGCAGATTCTCGACGAACTTCCCGAGACCGCGGGAGCGACCTGGTCGAACTCTCCCGCCGGCAGTTATTCCGAGCGGGACGCCGACGGCGCCGCGATCGTACGCATGACGAATGCCGACGGCACCTACAGCGAAAAGGATACTTTTCCGACCGGCGGTATGCCGTCGATGAATTTCGTCGTTGCGCCCGACGGTTCGGGGACGTGGTCGTTCGTGTATTTCGGAACGCCCTATGTCGTTTCGTTTACGGCTCCGAGCGCGGGGAGCATCTCGGTCTCGGTACTGACGCCGACGCCCGCACCCTCTCCGGGAGCGACGGGTACGCCGCCGCCGAACCCGCCGACGGTCGTCGCCGTGCCGTCGGCATGGTTCTCTCCATCACCGAAACTCTATCAAGAGAGCGATGCAGTGAGCACCGGCGTCACTTTTCCGAGCACGTGCGCCGTTCCGAGTACGTTCGGTACGAGCGGAAACGAAATCGCGCAAACGATCACGAAAATCGATCCGATTCTCGGGCTCGATGAAGTCACGAACACGACCACCTATACGGCACAGGGATTCGGCCCGGTCTGCGTGGCGATGAACGACGTTCAGACCTATTACTACAACTTCCTCAGCGATACGATTGCTTCGACCGGCCTCGGCAATTTCGCCGGAACGCCGCAAATTACGAAGACCTATACGCAGACGCTCACACTGCAAACTGCGGGAACTTCGATTCAAAGCGAGGCTCGCTCGACGAAGAGCACGACGGTCGCGCCGATATCGACGGCGATCTTCGCTGCCGATCGTACGGCTTTCCAAGCGCATATCGCGAGCGAACGGACGCAAGCGCGCACGGCGTTTGCGAAGATGTTCCTACGCTTCGCCCCTACGCTCTCACTCGGAGGTAAACGCTGATGTTTCGCATGCAGCGCATTCAAACCGCAGCCGCAGCAGTCATCGCGGCATCCTTACTCGCGGCATGTGGCGGCGGTGGCGCAGGGTCGGCGCTGCCGACGAGCAACGGCGGCGGCAATCTCCCGCCGATCACGTCGACGGGTCCGTCATCGTTTCGCTGGGGGCAGCGCATGCTGCAACAGGCGACCTACATCGGTCCGCTCACCAAACCCGTCGCGTTGGCGATGCTCGCACAACCGCAGTTACAGAACGAAGCCGGACTGATCTCCTACGCGCAGCAAGCGAGTACGCCGGGGAATCCGAATTACCGGCACTTCCTGAGCCCGCAGCAGATCGGGCAGATCTACGGTGCTGCGCCGGAGAGTAGCGCAAAAGTCAGCGCCTATTTTCAGCAGTATGGTATCGGCGTCGGCTCATGGCCGCAGAATTTAGTGCTCTCGCTCGTCGGCACCAGCACGCAGTTCACCGCCGCGCTCGGCGTGAAGTTCGGTTATTACCAATACGGGAAAGAGCGCTTTATCGCTCCGATCGGAACTCCGCATGTGGCGGGCAGCATCCCGCTGGCCGCACTCAATGCGCTCGTCCCGATCGCCTCGCAGGTGCATAATTTTCTCATCCGTCCCTCCACCGGAACCTTCGGGCCCGGGCTCTCCCCGCAGCAAGTCGCGCGCGCCTTCGATTTCTCCGGCGCGTATAACGCGGGGCTTACCGGAAGCGGAATCGGCCTCGGAATTATCGGCACCGGGCCGATCGATCCGAACGACGTTCCCTACTACGGTGCGGCGTTTCACACGCGGGTCGCGACGATCAGCCTGATTCCAACCTCGCCGCTCTTCGTGAATCCGGCGACGATTCCAGCGCTTATCGGTCCGGGCTTCCCGGCGACGGGCTTTACGATGCCTCCGCCGGTGACGACGCCGCTCAACCCGAACTTTTTGCCGTGCGAACTCTCGGGTTCGGGCGTTCCGAATTTCCAGACCTGCAATGTTGAGGACGGCGAAGCGCAACTCGATACCGAGGCGACCGCGAGCCTCGCCCCCGGCGTGAACGAGAACTTCTATCTCGCCTATTACTCGTACTGTTACAACGCGACGACCGGCGTGGTTGACACCGCAAACGTCGGCGTGACGGGCTGCCCGAGCGGAGAAACGCTCGGCGATGCCGAGGGCATCCAACTCGCCGATTTCGAGATCCAGCAGGCGATCGCCGATAATCGCTCCGACGTGTTGAGCCTCAGCTACGGCGGCGGCGAGACGAGCTTCGGTTCCGCCTACGTCGGGCCCGGCGGTACCGGGCTCGGCCCGGCGGAGTTCGCAGCGCTCGCTGCGGAAGGGATCGCGGTCTTCGTCGCCTCCGGCGATAACGGAAACGCCGACTGTGCGAATCCCGCTGCGGGCTTATACCCGACGAGCCCCTGCGTCTCGTACCCGGCGAGCGATGCCAACGTGGTCGCGGTCGGCGGGGTGAATCTCCCAGTCGATGGCGCCGGCAATCTCCTCGGCCAGATCACCGCGTGGGCCGATCAGACGACGCTCGGCGGCGACGGAACCTTCGGCAACAATGTCGGCTCCGGCGGCGGCGTCTCGGTCCTCATTCCGGCACCCCCGTGGCAAGCCGGACTCACGCTGACCGGGGGAAACCCTCAGCTCGGCGGCTTCCGCGGCATCCCGGATATCTCGATGGATGCCGATCCGTACACCGGCCAGGGAGTCGGCTTCTATATCGCCGAGGGCGGAACGATCGCTGCCTTAGGGGGAACCTCGATGGCAGCGCCGCAGGCCGCCGCGCAATGGGCGCTCGTCCTCCAGGCCTGCAAGCAATCGGCGACCTGCGGGAACGGCTCGACCGGCCCGTATAGCTATCGTTTGGGGAACCCCGCCCCGCTCTTCTACCAGATCGCTTCAGCACGGGCGAACTACGCCTCGGTCTTCTACGACGTACAGTACGGCGAGAACCAGGCGAACCAAAACGGCGGCGGGCCGATCACCGGCTGTTGCTTCTCGACCCCGGGATACGATCTCGTGACCGGGCTCGGCGTCCCGATGACGGGGCGGCTCATCACGGCGATCACTCAAACCCCGGTCAACTAGGAGGTTTCCCCCTTCTGGGGGGAGGGGGAGAGCAAGAGACCTCAGAGGTGCCTCTGAGGTCTCTTGCATGGGCTGCTATACTACGAGGGCTGTGAAACCTAAGATTCATCCCACCTGGTACCCCGACGCGCAGGTCCATTGTGCGTGCGGAAGTACGTTTACGACCGGCTCGACGCATCAGAAGATCAGCGTCGAAATTTGCTCGGCTTGCCACCCGCTCTTCACCGGTCAGCAAAAGCTGATCGATACCGCCGGACGCGTCGACAAGTTCAACCAACGCGCCGCCGCTGCAGAGCAGAAGAAGGCCGAAGCCGCCGCACGCAAAGCTGCGCGCGAGTCGAAGAGCTCCGCCACCTCCGCTTAGCGCTGCAAACGAAACGCAAGCGAGCCGCCTCCGCGGCTCGCTTTTGATTTTTGCCATGGCCGAACTCAACGAGGGAATGATCGAACGGCTGCGCACTGCGGCGCGGCGTTTCGATGAGGTCGAACGCGAGCTGGGAAACCCGAGCGGCTCGTTCGATCAAGTGCGCTTCACCGCGCTCTCGAAAGAGCGCGCGACCCTCGAGCCGACGGTCGCTGCCTTTCGTCGGCGAGAGCGTTTAGAGAACGAATTAACCGAGGCGGCAGCGCTCGCTCGAACCGCCGGTGATACGGAGCTCCGCGCACTCGCCGATGAAGAGATCGGCTCGCTGCGCGAGCGGCTCGCCGCGCTCGATGCTGAGATTCAAGAGCTCATGCTGCCGCGCGACCCCGATGATGACCGCGACGTCTTCATCGAAATTCGCGGCGGCGCGGGCGGCGACGAAGCCGCCATCTTCGCCGGAGATCTCGCGCGCATGTATATGCGCTATGCGGAATCGCACCGCATGAAGGTGGAACTGCTCTCCGAGAGCGGAAGCGATGCCGGCGGTTACAAAGAGATCGTTTTTTCGGTGAAGGGAGCCGGAGCGTACCGGCGTTTTAAATACGAGTCGGGCGTGCATCGGGTGCAGCGCGTGCCGCAGACCGAGAGCCAGGGGCGGATTCACACCTCGACGGCGACGGTCGCGGTTTTGCCGCAGGTCGATGACGATGTCAACGTGGAGATTCGTCCCTCCGATCTGCAGATCGACACCTACAAATCGAGCGGTGCCGGCGGGCAGTACGTCAACAAGACCGAGTCGGCGATCCGCATCACGCATCTTCCGACGGGGGTCATCGTTGCCTCGCAGCAGGAGCGTTCGCAGATTCAAAACCGCGAGAAAGCGATGCAGATGCTCCGATCGACGCTCTACGAACGGAAGCGCCGCGAGCAAGAAGAGGTGCTCGGCTCGATTCGGCGCAGCCAGGTCGGCACCGGCGATCGTTCGGAGAAGATCCGCACCTATAACTTTCCGCAGGATCGGATCACCGACCATCGTGTGAACGAGAACTTCGGAAATCTTCGCGGCGTGCTCGACGGCGACATGGATCGCCTCGTCGATGCGCTGTTGCAGGACGAACGCGCTCGGCTTCTGGCGGGGAGTGAGGCGCGCTTGCCGAACGCAGGGGATCGATGAGTAGCTCGGGGTATCGTCCGCAAAGCGTCTCCGAGGTGCTGGCGCGCGGCATCGTGTCGCTGGCGAAGTACATCGAGTCGCCGCGCACCGATGCCCAATTGCTGCTCAGCAGCGTGCTCGGGCGCGACCGCGCATGGCTCGTGGCGCATAGCGATAGCTTTCTCTCACGTCCGCAGAGCGAACGCTTCGGCGAACTCTGCGAAAAACGTGCGACCGGGATGCCGATTGCCTACATCGTCGGCACGGCGGGTTTTTACGGACGTGAGTTCGTCGTCAACGATAAAGTCTTGGTTCCACGCCCCGAGAGCGAAGTGCTCGTCGACGACCTGCTCGCCTATCTTCGCACGCGGCTCGATCCCGCGTTCCCCAAGCAGTTACTGACCGTTCTCGATATCGGCACCGGCAGCGGCGCGATCGCGTGTACGCTCGCGGCGGAGCTTGCGGCTGTCACCGTCGAAGGCGTCGATATCTCGCTCGCCGCGCTGAAAGTCGCCGAGCATAACGCGCGTCGTTTCAACGTTTTTGCGAAGTGTAAATTTCGCTTCGGCGACCTTGCCTCGGGAATCGGCGATCGCCACTTCGATGCGATCGTCGCAAACCTGCCCTATATTCCTACTGCTGCGATTCCCAAACGCCCGGATCCGCTCTCGTTTGAGCCGCATGAAGCGCTCGACGGCGGCCCCGATGGGCTCGCACTCTATCGTCGCCTGCTGCCGACGCTGCCGCCGCTGCTCAAACCCGGGGCGTTGGTGCTGCTCGAAGCGGCGCCGCCGACGATCGCCGGACTCTTCGAGATCGCACGCGCGAGCTTTCCCAACGACGAGATTGCCGTCGTCCGGGATCTCTCCGGCCTCGAGCGCTACGTGCGCGTCCTCACCGCAAAATAGCACCTCGCACGGCGCTCGGCGTGGGGCGTCGAAGGCGGGCTCGCCCGGCGAGGCGAAAAGAGCGTTCCGTCGTGGCGAAGTATATATTTTTTACCGGCGGTGTCGTGAGCTCATTGGGCAAAGGAATCGCCTCCGCGTCGCTGGGGCGTTTACTGCGCTCGCGCGGCCTCTCGGTGGCAATTCTCAAGCTCGACCCCTATATTAACGTCGACGCGGGGACGATGAACCCGTACCAGCACGGCGAGGTCTTTGTAACCGAGGACGGGGCTGAGACCGATCTCGATCTCGGCCATTACGAGCGCTTCATCGACGAGGCGCTTTCGCGCGCCAATAACGTCACGACCGGCCAAATTTACAATTCGGTGATCGAAAAAGAGCGACGCGGCGAGTATCTCGGCGCGACGGTGCAAGTGATCCCGCATATCACCAATGAAATCAAGGCGCATGTCAAACGCGTCGCCGAGGGAACCCGTTGCGACGTCTGTATCGTCGAGGTCGGCGGTACCGTCGGTGATATCGAATCGCTCCCATTTCTCGAAGCGATCCGTCAACTGCGTTATGATGTCGGCGACGAGAACGTCATGTACGTTCATTTGACGTTGGTGCCGCATCTCGGTGCAGCCGACGAGCTCAAGACCAAACCGACGCAGCACTCCGTGCGCGAATTGCGCGGCATCGGCATCTCGCCCGATGCAATCGTCTGCCGGACGCAGTCGGCGCTGCCGATGCCGACGGAGCTGAAAGAGAAGATTGCGCTCTTCTGCGACGTCGCGCCGCAAGCGGTGGTGCAGAACGGTGATGCGCCGACGATCTATCAGGTGCCGCTCAATCTGGAGCGCGAAGGACTCGCCGAAGCGGCGATTCGGAAGCTCGGCCTCCCGGCGCGCGTTCCCGATCTCGACGAATGGGCGAAGATCGTCGAGCGCATTCTCCACCCCGAGCATCGCGTGCGCATCGCTCTGGTCGGCAAATACGTCGAACTCAAAGATGCCTATATCTCGATCAACGAGGCGCTCTACCACGCCGGCATTTACCACGATGCCGCGGTCGATATCGTGCGGATCGATTCCGAGGCAATCGAACGGCAGGGAGTTGGGGTGCTCGCCGATGCTGCGGGAATTCTCGTCGCACCGGGCTTCGGTGCGCGCGGCGTCACCGGCAAACTCGCGGCGATACGCTACGCGCGCGAGCACGGCGTGCCTTTCTTGGGGATCTGCTACGGCATGCAACTAGCCTGCGTGGAGTTTGCGCGCGATGTCTGCGGACTCGCCGATGCGCAGTCGAGCGAGGTCGACGAAACGACGCCCGACCCGGTGATCGATTTCATGCCCGACCAGCGCAATCTCGAGAGTTATGGCGGCACGATGCGGTTGGGGACCTACGAGTGTACGCTGGAATCCGATTCATTAGCGGCGGCGGCCTACGGATCGACGGTCATTCAAGAACGCCATCGCCATCGTTACGAATTTAATAATAAATATCGTCCGATCTTCGAAGAGCACGGTCTGCGTTTCACGGGGCATCACCTTATCGGGAAGACGAAACTGGTCGAGATCGTCGAACTTCCCGCCGATCGACACCCTTGGTTCGTCGGTACGCAGGCGCACCCGGAGTTTAAGTCGCGGCCGAACCGCCCCTCGCCGCTCTATCGCGATTTTGTCGGGGCGGCGTTGCGTTGCGGCGGCGTGCCGGTCGCAAAACAGCTCTCGCAGACGTAAGCGTGCCCCAAGGTAGCACGCGACACTCCGCGCGGTGAATCTCGCCGAGATAACTGCCGTCATCCTTACGAAAAATGAGGAACGACGGCTCTCCCATACACTCGAGGCGTTGCCGAAAGGGATGCCGATCCTCGTGCTCGATGCCGAATCGACCGACGCGACGCAGCGAATCGCGCGCGCGTACGGCGCGACGCTGCACGTCCGCGCGTGGACGGACTTCGTCGACGCGCGTCGCTTTGCGCTCGCGCAGGTAACGACGCCCTGGGCGTTCGCCGTCGATGCCGACGAGATCTTCGACGAGCGGCTCCGCGGCGCACTCGCGCAAGCGCGCACCGACGTCGACGGCTACTTCGTGCGTCGCGACACAAGTTTTGCCGGGCGAGCGTTGCGCATGTGGAGCGGCGAGCGGCTCTTGCGCTGTTTTCGCGTCGATGCGGTTCGCGTCGAGGCATTCCCGACCGTCGGTGGTGAAGCCGTGTTGCACGAGCGATATCTCTGCGATGGAGCACTCGGCGAACTCGCCGGCTGCTTGCAGCACGATTCTTATGCCGACCGCAACGAATATCGACGGAAATTTGCGCGCTATACCGAGATCGAAGCGCGCGGACTCACACCATCGTTCGGTCGTTTCGTGCGCGAATCGGCGCTGCTTCCGTGGCGATTAGCGAAGCTCGCGCTGGTGCGTGGAGCGCTGCTCGACGGGCCGCGCGGGTGGTACGTGATGTGGTGGTCGGCGCTCTATCCGGCGGTGGTGGCATGGCGCGCATGGCGCGGGTAGCGATCGACGCGCGGTTGACGCGCCAGATGTCGGTCGGCATGAAGGCCTACACGCAGGCGCTGCTCGACCGGCGCTCGCTGCTCGCGCCGGAGATCGATCTCATTCCGTGCGGGCATGGCGAGAACTTCAGCATCGCCGAACAGGTGCTGTTGCCGTTGGAGATCGCACGATCGCAGGTCGAGCTCGTCCATTATCCGACGCAATATCTGCCGCTGGTACGGCGGGTTCCCTACGTTCTCACGATCCACGATCTCATTCACTGTCGCTTTGCGGAATTTTACGAAGCGAAAGTCGCGTGGTATTATCGAGCCGTCGTCGCCCCCGCAGCGCGTCGCGCAAAACGCATTATCGTCGGCGACGATCGCAGCATCGAGGATTGCGAGCGCTACCTTGGCGTCGACACGGCGCGCGTTCGCGTCGTGCCGCTCGGCATCGAGCGATCGTTTCTCGAGCCGGTACCCGCGCCGTCGGTCGAGCGACCCTATCTGTTCTACGCCGGGAATCACCGCGAACATAAAGACTTGCCGACGATGCTCGCAGGATGGGCCGCGCTTCCCGAAGGCGTCGACTACGATATGCTCGTCACCGGTGCCGATGATTTCGGTGACCTGCACGCTCGCTACGAACGCTTCGGTCGTCGCTTGATCGCTTGCGGCGATATCGACGAAGCGATGCTGCGACGCTGCTATGCAGGAGCGAGCGCGTTGGTGCACCCGGCGCTTTGGGAAGGCTTCGGCCTCACGATGCTCGAGGCGATGGCGGTTGGCACCCCGGTGATCGCCTGTAGCGATGCGGTGCCCAAGCCCTTGGCCGCTGCGGCGGTCACCTTCGCTCCGCGCGACGTATCGGCGGTAACACGCGCAATCGAGAGCCTTCGCGGCGAGCCGGAGCGCTGGAAGGAGCGCGTCGCCGCCGGGCGCCGTGCCGCAAGCGAGCTCACGTGGGATCGCTTTGCACGCCGGATTGCGGCGGTCTATGCCGAAGTGCTCGCTTCATAACGATGCGCTTTCGACCGTTGCTCGCCGTTGCCGTTCTCCTCGCGTTCTTGGGCGCGAGCGCCTCACCGTCTCCATCGCCGACGCCGGGCGCGCCGACACTTTTCGTCGACGGCGTGCGCGTGCTCGTTCAGCCGCCGCCGCTCATCGTGCATGGGCGCGTCTACGTACCGCTACAACGAACGCTCGACGCGTTGGGGATTCCTTTCCGACTCCGCAACGGCGTCCTTCACGCGCGCTTCGGCGCGCACCGCGTCACGCTCCGCCTCGGCGAGAGCAGCGCGATGCTCGACGGGAGCGCGGTCGATTTTGGGGCGCCGCCGCTCGTGCGCGATTTCACGACCTACGTTCCGTTGCGTTTCGTCGGCGCGGTGTTGGGGGCGCAGGCACATTACGATGCGCAAGCACGGAGGATCGCCATCGTCGGTTCCTCGGTCGGCGAGACCGGGAGCGGTTTCGTGCTCTCGGCGAGCGGGCACGGCGTGCGCGAAGGGAGCGTCAGCGCGCTCGATGTGCTGTCGACTCCGATGACGGTGACGCTGCTCTTCGGCGGAAGTGCGCACACGATTGCGCTGCACGAGAACGTTCGCGTCGAACTTCATGACGTCGCCACCAACGTGGTGCGACCGGGAACGCTGGCCGATGTGCTGCCGGGGGATTTCGTGCGCGTCGATCTGGGGAAGAAGGGGCGCGGAACCGAGATTCATGACGATTTCGGCGTGCGCGCCGGTCGCATTGCCGCCGTTGCCGGCGGTGAATTCGTACTCGCAGATGGCCACGTAATCGTGCCGGATCGCACGACGCAGTGGTTGCTCGACGGAGCACCGGCAACTTTCGCGCAGGTTCGTCCCGGCGACGATGCGACGATCCGCTATAACGTCGAAAGCGACGAAATTCTCCAAGTCATCTTAAGCGACCGCCACGATCCGCTCGCGCCGAGCGGCGCGATCTCCTCGATCGTTATCGATCCGACGACGCCGCTGCGAGCGGGAGAACTCTTACGCGTGACGATGCGCGGCACTCCCGGTGGAATTGCGAGTTTTGATATCGGCGGCCTCGTTCACGACGTCGGCATGCGCGAAGAGCGTCCCGGCTTCTACGGCGGCTCGCTGCGCATCGGTGATGCGGTGAGCATCGCGCGTTCTCCGGTGATCGTGAACTTGATGGTCGGCTCGGTGCATTCGGTTGCGCGAGGAGCGACGTTGGTGAGCGCATCGTCGGTGCCGCCGGGGATCGGGCGCGTCGGCCCCGCCCCGGGAAGTATCGTCAGCAGCACGACGCCGGCGATCTACGCGACCTTTCTTCCCGATGCCGTCGGCGTCGATCCGCGCAGCGCGACGCTGATCGTCGACGGCCACGACGTGACCTCCGAAACGATTCGCAGCGCGCGATTCATTCATTTTATCCCCGAGATTAATTACTCCGGCGTCGTGCACGTCACCGTTCGCGTCTCCGACTTTGCCGGGAATATCGCAACGCGTTCGTGGAGTTTTACCGTGCGCCCATGAATTGTATTTTCTGCAAAATCCTCGCCGGCGAGATCCCTTCAACGCTCGTCGCGGCAAACGATGAAGCGATTGCGATCGCCGATCTCCATCCGATGGCGCCGACCCACGTTTTGGTGATGCCGCGTTTTCACGCTGCGAATTTTGCCGCCTACCTACGCGAACGCCCGCAGGGGCTCGCCGCGCTCTTCACGCTGGCAACCGAGATCGGCGAACGTTGCGGCTCGGGATACCGATTCGTCGTCAATACCGGGGACGACGGCGGACAGACGGTCGAACATCTCCACATCCATGTGCTCGGCGGTAGGGCGATGCAGTGGCCCCCCGGTTAACGGCAGCGCTCGCGCTTGCGCTCGCCGTGCTCGTACCGATCGGCGCGCGTGCGCGCTGCGAAAACGTCTTCTTCGTTCACCGCAACGCGCTCTCGCTGATTCCCGTCCGGGCGACGCTCCAGCATCGTCGCCTGTGGTTGCGCTTCATGATCGCCGCTCCGAAGGGCAAGCGCGCCTGGAGCGGCTTCGTTATCGCCGCCGTCGACGGTGCGCGGCGCTTCGCGGTCTCGACCCGCGTTGCCGCGCTCAAACCGATGACGCTGCTGATCGATCGGCTCCCGCCCGGCGAACGACGCGTCGAGATCTCGATGTCGCGGGCGGCGAACGGCTCGGCTGCGAGTGACGCCGCGTTTACGACCTGCGTGGAGGCACCGGGAATGGCGCGGATCACGCGCTGGGGGCTGATTCCCTAGGGCGCCCGCGGCGAGCGCGCCCCGACCGAAGGCATTTGACGCCGGGCGCCTCGCGTGTTAAGGTCGCAGATGATTCTAGCCGGGCGGGCTTTGTCGTGTCCGCACGAGCGCGAAAGGGGGTCGAATTAGCAATGGAAGTACGTGTCTCAGCCGGTGAAACCATCGAGAGCGCGCTGCGCCGTTTCAAGAAAGCCACGCAAAAAGCGGGCATTCTCGCCGAAGCGCGCAAGCACGAACACTACGAAAAACCGAGCGTCCGCAAAAAGAAGAAGTCGGCCGCCGCGCGCAAGCGCCGGACCTAAAGCGTCATGGCCGCATTGAAAGAGCGCATCGCCGAAGATTTGAAGACGGCGATGAAGGCTCGCGAGCAGTTGAGGGTCGATACGTTACGTTCGGCTCTCTCCGGCTTTACCTACAAGCGCAGTGAAGCCGGCGTCGACCTCACCGAGAGCCAGGAGCTCGAGGTGATCGGCCGACAGGTCAAGCAGCGTATCGATGCCGCGACCGAGTTCCGCAAGGCCGGGCGTGAAGAGCTCGCCGCCAAAGAAGATGCCGAACGCGAGATTCTCGTCGCCTACCTTCCGGCACAGAAATCGCGCCGCGAGATCGAGGAGATCGTCGCCGCCGCAGTCGCCGCGCTCCCCGAGAGTGGGCGCAATCAGGGCGCGGTCATGAAAGCCGTGATGCCGCAACTCAAAGGGCTTGCCGACGGCAACCTGGTGCGCGAGGTCGTTACGCACGCACTTGGAGAGCACGGGGCGTAACTTCCCCCGCCGCGGCGGGTAGATACCCGCATGTGGAGTATTCGCCTCCGAATCATCCTTGCCGGGAGCCTGATCGCTCTCGCCGCCGTCGGGGCGGCACGGGCGAGCGGCGCCTCGGCGCCGGTCGTTTTGGTGCCGATCACCGGTTCGGTCGATCGCGGAACCGAGCAACTCGTTCACCGCGCCATCGCGCTCGCCGTCGGCTCGCACGCGCGTGCGCTCGTCCTCGATATCAACAGCGCGGGTGGGCTCGATAGCGTCATTGCGCCGATCCGCTCGGAGATCCGGAGCGCGCCGATCCCGACCCTTGCCTACGTCTCCGGGGAGGCCTACAACAGCGCCGCGCTCATCGCGCTTGCCGCTCGGCGGGTCGTTCTTGCGCCGGATGCCACGATTTCGACGCCGACGACGGCGAACGCCAACGGCATGCTCGTGCTCGATAGCTCCGAGGCCGTGCAAGCCCACCTCGCCGCGGGGGTCGCCCCGACGCTCGAGGCCGCATTGTCGAGCACGGGTCTGGGGGGCGCCGCGGTCGTGCCGGTTTCGGTCACGCTCGCGGAGCGTATCGCGAGTTTCGTCAGTGAGCCGCTCGTCGCCGGCATCCTGATCGGGCTCGGTCTTCTCGGGCTGCTCGTCGAGATGCAGACGATGCATGGGCTCGCGGGATTTATCGGGATTGCGGCCCTCGCGCTCTATTTTAGCGCGCAGCTCTTTTCCGGCTTTGCCGACTGGTTCGTCGCGCTCGTTGCGCTGCTCGGCGTCCTCGGCATCCTCTGGGAGCTCCACGTTCTGCCGGGGCACACACTCCCGGGAGCCCTTGGGGCGACCTTGCTCCTCGTAGCGCTCCTCTTTTCGTTCGGCGTTCCCTACCTCATCGGCGGGATCGAAGCGCTGGCGACCGCGATCGTCCTGGCGACGGTCGGCTTCACGATGGCGTTGCGCGCCTTTCCCGAGAACGCTTGGAGTTCGCAGTTCGCGCTCGCCGCGGTTCAGGGCCCCGATTTCGTCACCGCCCCGAATCGCTTCGATCTCCTGGGGAAGAGCGGAATTGCCCTGACCTATCTCCGCCCTGCCGGGCATGGGCTCTTCGACGGCGAACGTATCGACGTGCTAACCGACGGCGAGTTTATCGCAGCCGGGACGCCGGTTCGTGTCACTCGCGTCGAGGGAGCACGAATTTTCGTCGAACCGATTCCCTTCCCCCGTGAAAGGATTACTTCATGATTCAGGCGAGCGCAGCGGTTCTTATTATTGTCGCGATTATCGCGTTTTTTGCTTTCCTCTACTATTTTCCGCTGGGCTTGTGGATTCGCACGATTGCCGCCGGCGTACCGTTAGGAATTGTTTCGTTGGTACGCATGCGCTTGATCGGTATTCCACCCGGCGTCATCGTCACGAACTACGTGCGAGCGCGAAAGGCCGGGCTCGATCTTTACGTCGATCAGATGCAATCGCATTATCTCGCCGGCGGCAACGTCGAAAACGTGACGCTCGCGATGATCGCGGCGCAACGCGCGCAGATTCCGCTTGAGTGGCAACGCGCCGCCGCCATCGATCTTGCGGGCCGCAACGTCGTCGAAGCGCTGCAAATGTCGGTCAATCCGAAGGTCATCGAAACGCCGACCTTTCAAGGGGTTGCGCAGAACGGTATTCAGCTCAACGTGAAAGCGCGCGTGACGGTGCGCAGCAATCTCGACCGCTACGTCGGTGGCGCCGGCGAGCCGACGATTATCGCCCGCGTCGGCGAGGGCGTCGTCGCCGCAGTCGGTGCCGCGATCGATCACAAAGAAGTGCTCGAATATCCCGATCGCATCAGCAAGGCGGTGCTCAGCAAAGGGCTCGATGCCGGAACGGCGTTCGAGATCGTCTCGATCGATATCGCCGATGTCGACGTCGGCAAGAATATCGGCGCGGAATTGCAGACCAGTCAGGCAGAGGCCGATCGTCGGATCGCGCAAGCGAAGGCCGCGGAACGGCAATATGCCGCCATGGCCTCCGAGCAAGAACAGAAAGCCGAAACGCAAGCGATGCGCGCTCGCGTCGTTGAGGCGGAAGCCTCGATTCCGGCAGCGATCGCCGCGGCATTCAAAAACGGAAACCTCGGCGTGATGGATTACTATCGCTTGAAAAATATTCAGGCCGATACCGAGATGCGCGGTTCGATCGGCGGTGCAGGTGGCGATCAAGGCAGCGCGCCGCCGGCGCCCCCGCAGAAGTAAGCGATGCGTCTGAGCGACTTCGGGGCGCTGCTCTGGGCGCTCATCGTGATCGCGGCGGTCTTTTCGAGCCTGCGGCGAGCCGCGGGGAGGGTACGTGCGGTCGGGAAGCCTCCGGCGACCGAGCCGCGGGTCGCGACGATGCCGCAGGTCGCCACGACGCCGCGGATGGCCGTTTCGCAGCGGATTGCCGCTGCGCAGCGGATCGCCGCTACGCAGCGGGGGACGGCTGCACGCGAGACGGCCCGGCAGATCGTCGACGCACTCCGGGTCGCCGATGCGCCGCCGGTCGTTGCGCCGCCGGTCGTTGCGCCGCCGGTCGTTGCGGCGCCGCTCCCGCCTGCATCGCCGAGAACCGAAGAGCTCCCCGTCGAATTCATGGCGCTGGAGATCGTCGAGGATCCAACCGCGGAGCGAGCGACCCAAATCGCGCGGCCGCTCTCGGGGCGGCGTCTCGACTGGGCGAGTGGCGTGGTGATCGCAGAATTGCTCTCCCCGCCGCTGGCGATGCGGGAGAGCGGCCCTCCAACGTGGTAGGGATGCGGTGGAGTGACTGAAGCCTTCTGAATAACCTCGACCGTCGTACCGTTGCCCTCGATTCGCTCGGCGAACGGGTGCGACTCTTTGGAGCGTTCGATGCAAATTTGGCGGCGATCGAAGAGCGTTGCGGCGTGCGCTGCTTCGTCGACGGCGAGTCGCTCGTGCTCGCCGGTGCCGCCGGAAAGACCGAGCGCGCCGAATCGGCGGTCCGCGCGCTTTTAGTCTCCGCGTTGCGCGGCGAGCAGATGACCCCCGATGATGTCGCGCTCGCGGTCGCCGACGCCGACCTTCCCGCGACGGTCGCCGCCATGCTGCCGGCGACGCTCTTGCGCAGCAAACGCGGCCGCGAGATTCGGGCGCGGACGGCGGGACAGCGTAGCTTCGTCGAAGCGATCGAACGGAATGCGCTGACCATCTGTATCGGCCCCGCAGGGACCGGAAAAACCTTCCTGGCAATCGCGATGGCGCTGCGTGCGCTGCGCGACCGGAACGTCTCGCGGATCGTCCTCACGCGCCCGGCGGTCGAAGCCGGGGAGCGACTCGGGTTTCTCCCCGGCGACCTCAAGGAAAAAATCGATCCCTATCTGCGCCCGCTCTACGATGCAATCGACGAATTGCTCGATGAAAGCACGGCGGCAAAATATATCGAACGCGGCGTCATCGAGGTTGCACCGATCGCCTACATGCGCGGTCGGACGCTCGCCAATGCGTTCGTCATCGTCGACGAGGCACAGAACGCCGGCCCCGAGCAACTGAAGATGCTGCTCACGCGCATCGGCGCAGGCTCGCAGATGGTCGTCGTCGGCGACGCAACGCAGGTCGATCTCCCATCGGGAGCGCGCAGTGGACTTCGCGATGCTGCGCGCCGTTTACGAGGCGTCGAGGAAGTTGCGGTCGTCGATCTCGACGGTGCCGACGTGGTGCGGCGCCCGCTCGTCGCGCGCATCATTCGCGCCTACGAAACAGCTCCGTGATTCACTACCGTAATACCGTGCGAAAGAGCGGCATCGATGCGCGCGCGGTCAAGCGCGCCGCCTCGCAGTTACTCGTCGCCGTCGGAAGGGGCACGGCATCGCTCTCGATCAGTTTCGTGAGCGACGCAGCGATCGAGCGCCTCAATGCGCTACACCGCGGAAAGAAGAAGCCGACCGACGTGTTGAGCTTTCCGCTCGAACCCGATCCGAATATGCCGGGTGAGGAGTTGCTCGGCGATATCGTAATCGGGGTACCGACGGCGATGCGTCAGGCCGCACTCTACGACGCGTCGCTCCAACGCGAGGTCGAACGATTGCTGATCCACGGGCTCTTGCATCTGCTCGGACACGATCATGAAGAGGCTGCCGAACGCGACGTCATGATCGCGCAAGAGCGTCGGCTCGCAGCCGCGATCGGTATGCCGTGGCCGTACGACCCGTGAGCGTACAGCCGCTACGCGAGCGCTTTCAACGCATCGTACGTTCGTTCGGACACGCGATCGATGGGATCGTCTATGCCGCGCGAACGCAACCGAACCTGCGCATCCATCTGCTCGTCGCCGTCGCCGTTTTAGCGGCGACGCTCTTCGTGCATCTTCGGCGCGGAGAGGTCATTGCAATCGTCGTTCTGATCGCCGTGGTGATCGCCATGGAATTGATGAACACGGCGATTGAATCGGTCGTCGATTTGCTCACCGCGACCCATCATCCATTGGCAAAAAGCGCCAAGGATGCCGCCGCTGCTGCAGTGTTTATCGTCGCGCTCGCCGCAGTCGTGGTCGGCGCATTGGTATTTCTGCCGATGTTTCGCTTGCCGGTCGATATCATCGTCGCGGTGCTGGCAATCGTGGCGATTCTAACGATCTTTGGAAAAGCACTCGCTCCGACGAACGGTTCGGCGCTGCGCGGCGGCGCCGTCTCCGGGCATGCGTCGCTTGCCTTTGCTGCGGCGACCCTGCTCGCGCTGCTGGTGCAGCAGCCGATTCCGATCGTGCTCGCCTACCTCGTCGCCGTCCTCGTCGCTCAGTCGCGGGTCGAAGGTGGTATCCACACGTGGCCGGAGGTCATGCGCGGTGCGCTGCTCGGCACCGCGGTGACGCTGCTGATCGGAGGCGCGATCCATGGACATCTCGTGGTATAATGAGCGCGCTTTGAACGACCCTTCCTCACGAAGTCGTAACGCGCGATGATGCTCGAACTCCAGAACGATTGGCTCTGGTTTGCAGCCATCGCCGTGCTCGTGCTCCTCGCCGCATTCTTCGCTGCGTCGGAGGGAGCGTTGATATCGATATCGCGCCTTCGCGCCCTCTCCATGCAGGAGAAGGGCTTGGCGCGAGCTCGCGACGTGCTCCTCCTCGTGGAGGATCGCCAACGCTTTCTCACGACGGTCTTGGTCGCCAATACATTGGTATTGCTGGGAGCGGAGTCGCTCGCAACATGGCTTGCGATCGAACTCGGAATCCCGCAGGCGGCGTTGGTCGCGACGTTGGTGATGGCGCTGTTGGTGCTGTTGTTCGGCGAGATCATCCCCAAGACGATCGCCGTCGCCGATAGCGAGCGCTGGGCCGTGCGCCTGGCGATGCCGATGCGTACCGTCGCGTGGGTGCTCTCACCCTTCGTGCGCCTCATGCTGTGGATTACGGTTTTTCTGTTGCGTCCATTCGGGATCGATCGTCGCAGTTCGCTCTTCGTCACCGAAGAGGATATTCGCACGCTCGTCGATGTCGGCGCCGAGCAACGCGTGATCGAAGAAGAAGAACGCGAGATGATCCATTCGGTGATCGAATTCGGGGATACGATCGTGCGCGAGGTCATGACGCCGCGTCCTTCGATGATCGCGATCTCCGTCGACGATTCCGCGCGCCGCGCGCTCGATGCGGTCATCGCGGAGGGCTACTCGAAATTGCCGGTCTTCGAAGAGTCCCGCGACGATATCGTTGGGGTCGTGCACGATCGCGAGTTGCTCGTCGCCCTCGCGAACGGAACGCTCGCCCAGCAGTCGCTGCGGTCGTTTATGCGGCCGGCGATTCACGTTCCCGAGACCAAGAAAATCGCGGAACTGCTTCGGGAAATGCAACGCGATAAATTTTCGATGGCGATCGTTGTCGACGAATATGGTGGTACTGCGGGAATCGTGACGATGGAAGATCTCCTCGAGGAGATCGTCGGTGAGATCCGCGACGAACACGACGAGGACGAACAAGAGCCGATTCATGTAGTCGCCGAG
This sequence comes from bacterium, assembly GCA_021790895.1. Lineage (GTDB taxonomy): Bacteria > Vulcanimicrobiota > Vulcanimicrobiia > Vulcanimicrobiales > Vulcanimicrobiaceae > JABEUX01. The sequence goes on along the minus strand of JAJYFM010000001.1, from coordinate 5,163 downwards.
GGCGAAGCCGTCGTCGAGGCAGCGACGAATATCGAAGACGTCAACGCGAAACTCGGCACCGATCTCCCGACCGAAGAGTTCGAGACGATCGGCGGATACACGGTCGGGCTCTTCGGTCGATTACCCGGCGAAGGAGAAGAGGTCGTCGCCGATCCGGAGACGCGATTGCGCGTCGACCGATTGCGACGTCGGCGCATTCTCGCCGTGCGAATCTTCTACAACGGAAAGAGCGAATCGGAGCGTGCCGAGCGTGCTCTCGCCTGAGAAGGTCGCTGCGCTCGTATCGGAGGCGATGCACGCGCGGGAGCATGCCTACGCACCCTATTCGGCGTTTCCGGTCGGGGCGGCGTTGTTGCTCGATTCAGGCGCGATTGTTACGGCGGCAAATGTTGAAAACGCGAGTTTCGGGCTCTCGATCTGCGCTGAACGCGCGGCTGTCGTGCGCGCCGTTGCGCAAGGTTCGCGCCGCTACCTCGCCATTGCGGTGATCGGTCCGAAGGAGCTCGATTTGACGCCGTGCGGAGCGTGTCGACAGTTTCTCTCGGAGTTCGGGCTCGATATCGAAATTATTACCATGCGCGCCGGGCAGCCGCGAGCGCAACCTCTTCGTGAATTACTCCCCGAGGCATTCGATGCCGAGTCGCTGCCGTGAGCGGTGAGGAGCGCAGTTATCGCGCTTCGGGAATCGTGCTTGGTTCGCGGGCACTCGGCGAGGCGGATCGGATCGTTCGATTGCTGACGCGCGAATGCGGAAAGCTCGATGCGGTCGCAAAAGGCGCGCGTCGCCCGAAGAGCCGGATCGGCGGACGCCTGGAGCTTGCAGGGCGTGTCGAGATGATGCTGCACCGCGGTCGCTCGCTCGATGTGATCGTTGCGGTTGAGGAACGCTCGCGGCGTTGGGCAGCGTTGGTCGAACCCGAACGCCTCGCCGTCGCCTCGCTCGCGCTCGAGCGCGTCGACGTCTTGTGCGAGCCCGCCGAGCCGGTCCCCGAGATCTTCGATCTTCTTGACGCGACGCTTGAAGCGGTTGCTAAGAGCGCGCGCCCACACCGTTTTATCGCCCGTTTTTCGCTGCGATTGCTCGACCTGCTCGGCTCGATGCCGCCGGCCGAGCGCTGTTGCATCTGCGGAGACATGCTCGAAGAGGTTGCATGGCTCGATGCAAGCGAAGGCGGCTTGCTGGATGCAAAGTGTCGGCGCCCCCACCGAGAGGAGATCGCGCTCGCCCCGATCGATCGCGAGAATTTTGCGGCGGTGGGGCGCGAACGTGGCGTCGGCGCGGCGGTCGAAGCGCGCCCACAGACCGCCGCTGCGATCGAGGCGTTGATCGCACACTACTGCGCGCGCCCGCTTCGCGTCAGCGCCGAACCCGGATATGCGTACGGTCCGGTATGAGCGCGCTTGCACTCGACGTCGGCAGTAAACGCATCGGCGTCGCACTGGGGGATCCTTCGGAGACCTTCGCTTTTCCGTTGCCGACGATCGAGCGGACGAATCTTCGCGCCGATATCGCGCGCATCCGCGCGCTGGTGGAGGAGCACGGCGTACGCGATCTCGTCGTCGGCGACCCGATCGCACTCGACGGAAGCCGGAAACTCGCTGCCGAGAAGATCGATGCCTTCGTCGAGCAACTGCAACGTGCGATCGCGGTCTCGATTCACCGTATCGACGAACGCATGACGAGCGCTCAAGCGAATAAAGCGTTGATCGCCGCCGATCTTTCGCGCGAGCGTCGCAAGCGCAGCGTCGATGCTTATGCAGCAGTCTTGATTCTCGAAAGCTATCAAGCGCGACGTCGTCGCGAGCGGGAACGTTCGACGTAGCATGCGGGTACGTTCAACTCTCCTCACGCTTGCGGCGATCGCCTGTTCGTGCCTGCTCGCTTACGGAACATACGGCCTGATCGGGGATCGGAGCTTACCGGTTCGTAGTACGAGCCTGCTTGTTGCGCCCGGAAGCGATTTCGATACAATCGTCGCTTCGTTGGTGCGTGCCGGCGTGACCCGGCATCCGTGGTTGTTGCGCGCGCTCGCTCATGCGCGCGGTGCGAGTTCCGAGATCAAGGCCGGGCGCTATCGCTTCGCGGCGCACACGAACGCCGTCGCGCTGCTCGACCGATTGCTCGCCGGCGGAAAGAACTCGATCCGGGTGACGATACCCGAAGGCTTCACCGACCGTGAGATCGCGCGTCGGCTCGCGCGGAGCGGGCTTGGCGATGCGACGACCTTCGAGCAGGCCTTCAAGCATGATTCAGCAGAGATCGACGGCGTCCACGTTACCGGGCTCGAGGGCTTCCTCTTTCCCGATACCTATCTTTTCCCGATCGATGCGACGCCCGCGCAGGTCGAAGCGCAGATGCTCGCGCGTTTTCGTCAGGAGCTTCCCAAAGACGCGCTGCAACGCGCGCGGAAGCTGCATGTCTCCCTTGTCGGTGCAATCGCTATCGCCTCGATGATCGAGCGCGAGGCGAAGATCGATCGCGACCGGCCGTTGATAGCGAGCGTTATCTACAACCGCTTGCGTTTGGGGATGCGGCTACAGATCGACGCAACGGTCGAATATGCGCTGCCGCATCATCGCTCCGCGTTGACCTATGCCGACCTCCGCGTGCGTTCGCCGTACAACACCTACCTGCACGCGGGGTTGCCCCCGGGGCCGATCGCCAACCCAGGGCGTGCCTCGATCGAGGCCGCATTTCATCCGGCCAAGACTGATTTTCTTTATTACGTCGCGAAGGGGGACGGGAGTCACGTTTTCGCTGAAACACTCGCCGAACAAACGGCGAATATCGCCAGATACGAACGATAGGAGAGGTCATGTCCGATCGTAACAGCCCCACCCCGAACAAGCCGCTCGAGCTCAAGGAATTCTTAACCATCGAGACCGACGACGGGCGCTCGCTGGAATTCGAGGTGGTCGGTACCCTTGCCGATGAGGAGAGCGGCGAGACCTATGCGGTGCTCGTACACGGCAGCGATGAGGGTGAGGACGAGGCCGAATTCATCGTGACCGACAGCGTCGGAAACCTCCTCGAGGACGACGAACTCGCACAAGAAATTCTCGACGAGTTTTTACTCTTCGCTGAAGAATCCGACGAAGGTGCTTCCGAGTAATCGTCGCTATGCGGCGGTGCTCACGGTCTTTCGGCTCTACGCCGGATTCTTTTGGCTTGCATACGGGATAGAGAAATTTACGAATCCCGCGGCATTCATGCCGCCGACGGGATTGATGGCCACGTACCTTGCTCAGGCCGTGGCGCACACCTCCGGCTTCTACCACGACTTCCTGGTCAACGTCGTGCTGCCGCACGAGGGAATCTTCGCCGAACTCGTGCGCTCGGGCGAGGTGCTGGTCGGCTGCGCCCTCACGCTGGGGATCTTTACGCGCTTTGCCGGCGGGGTCGGAATCGTGCTTGGGCTCAACTATCTCGCATCGAAGGGTGGATTGGGCTCGGTCGCCGCCTGGACCAGCATCGACGGTTTCTCGATCCTGCTGAGTGCGATGTGCTTCCTGCTCCCGCTCGGACGCCCGCTCGGTATCGACGGATTGCTCTACCTGCTACGCGCGCGCCCGGCAGCGGAGCCGGAGGCGGCGAACGCGGCCGCCGCGCCGATCGAGGCGGAATTCGTTGAAGAGCCGCCGCTCGAGGGCGCGAGCGCTCCTCGCGAGTGACTTTACGGAAAATCGATAGGTGAGCAGCGCGCGCCCGTGGTATAGTCAGCGGCGCCGCGATGGAGAGATGGCCGAGCGGCTGAAGGCGGCGGTTTGCTAAACCGTTATACGATGTCAAGTCGTATCGAGGGTTCGAATCCCTCTCTCTCCGAATCTGCATCTTGCACGAAGAGCAGGGATGCGAACGAACCATCCCGTATGAGGGGCGGTCGTGCCGGCGAGGATGTGCGGTCGTAGCTCAATTGGATAGAGCAACAGGCTACGAACTTGTAGGTTGGGGGTTCGAGTCCCTCCGACCGCAGATCACCGGCGAGAGCGAGCACGCAAATGCTCGCTCTCGTTTTTTTTGCAGGCGTAATCTCGCGACTCCCCCTTGAACCGCGGGCGGGGGGCTGGTAGAGTACGTTGTCGTATCTCCGGTTATGAACCGGTCGTGGCTCGGTAGCTCAGCGGTAGAGCAGGGGACTCATAAGCCCTTGGTCGGGTGTTCAAATCACCCCCGAGTCAGTTTAACGGGGAGCGGCCGCCCTCGCGGTGGCCGCGCCTTCGTGTCATAAGGGAGGTCAGGCGATGTCAACGATTCCATGCGACTTCTGTCCGCATCCCGTCGATCGCTCGCAGATGGAAGAGATCGAACTCTCGCACTACGTCCCGGACAGCTCCGGCGACGATCTCGCTTATGCACGCACGTATTTCTTCGGCCACCCCGATTGCGTTCGCAAATTCTACCGCGGTCTCGTCGATCATAAACTCGATCTCTTCAAACATATTCCCAGCCCCGGCGTGCCGCCGGAGGCCGGGTAGAGACGACGCGCCTGCGCCCGTAGCTCAGCTGGATAGAGCGCTGCCCTCCGAAGGCAGAAGTCGGGGGTTCGAATCCCTCCGGGCGCGAGATTTTTCATGACCGACCGCGACTACATGCAACGCGCCATCGAACTCGCCGCACGCGCCGAAAGCGATGGCGACGTTCCGGTCGGCGCGATTCTTTGCGTCGGAGATCTGGTGATCGAGCGTTGGAACCGCAAGGAAGCGAGCAACGACGCGACCGCTCATGCCGAGTTGCTGGCGATCGTCGAGGCATCACGCGTGCTGGGTCGATGGCGCCTGCACGACGCGACGCTCTATTGCACGAAGGAGCCGTGCGTGATGTGCGCCGGAGCGATCGTTGCGGCGCGGGTGGGGCGGGTCGTCTACGGCGCGAGCGATCCCAAGGGCGGCGCCGACGGCGGCACCTTCGATATCCTCCGCTCGCCGAAAACGAACCATCGCCTCGAGGTGCTCTCCGGCGTTATGGAGGAAGAGGCCGCCGCGCAACTCGTTGCATTTTTTCGCACGCGCCGGGAAGGGAATCGCGGCGCGTCGGGGTAGTACGGGCGGCGCAACTGCACCGCAATACGGAGAGGTGGTCGAGCGGTTGAAGGCACCCGCCTCGAAAGCGGGCAGACGTGATGAGCGTCTCGAGAGTTCGAATCTCTCCCTCTCCGCCATGTA
>JAJYFM010000036.1 GCA_021790895.1 bacterium | reverse complement strand
CGCAATCGCCGTCTTTCACGATAGGTGTATGAACGCCTATATCGACGATGTCCGCTACTCGGTGCTCTCCGCACCGCTCGCGCAGATCGACCGCCGCGCACTCTCGCAGGCGTGGATCAGCGCGCTTCATCTTTCGCAGGCTTCCAGTGTGCACCGCGCAGCACCGGCCTCGCGTGCGACATGCGAGGCGCACCGGGCGCGATCCACAGCCCCACTTTCTCCGAATGCAACCGGCACGAATGCGCGGGAGCGAACGTGCAATGCGCATGTCGAACGGCTCGCCGTGGCGATCGCCGGAGGCGAGCGTCGTTCGCCGCAGAGCTCGCTTGCGCGCCGAATCGTCGCGATCTTGCTCGCTCCGCGCAATCGGACGCGCCGCTGCACGCTTGCGCTCGGCGGTGATAAAGGGCGCGTGCATCTGCTGTTGGGGGGAAGCGATCGTCGCTTGCATCTCGTCGCACTCTGTGCATCGGGAGTGCGCACGGAGGTCGAACGCGCGTTGCGCGAGGTGCGTTACGCGCTTGCGGCGCGCGGCATTCTTGCGACCAGCGATCTGCGGGAATTCGCGTAAGTGAATGGCGTCGGCATCGATACCGCGCGTGCCTTCGAGCGCATCGAAGAAGCGAAGCAGCGCGTCGGACGCGCCTTCACGCCTGGTGCTGCGGCACATCGCGGTGATATCGCATCGCACGCACCGGCGCAACGCACGCTCGATCCGCTGAGCGTTGCGGCGCCGGAGGGATCGCTTTTCGTCGTGCAATTGCACGACGGGAGCACCGCTTATACCCACGATGGCGGCTTCGCGCTACGCGACGGAGCGCTCGTCGATGCGAGTGGCGATGCGGTTCTCGGGTACGCTCGCTCCGGTGCTCCATTGCAGCCTTTGCGCATCGACTCCATCGATCGCGCCTTACACGAAGTGCGCGACGTGCGGATCGATGCCGATGGAGCGTTGCGATACGATCGCGATATTTTCAATCCGCGTGACGGAAAAACGCAGCGTGAAAGTGTCGTCGTCGGCCGCGTTGCGCTCGCACGCTTTCCGGCGGGAAGTCGTCTCCGCGCGCTCGATGCGCGTCGCGAACGTGCCCCCGACGGCGTCGCCGCGCATCTCGGAATACCCGGCGAACGCGGCTTCACGAAATTGACGCCACATGCACGCGCGAGGAGTGGCGTCGAGATCGACGCGAGTCTTAATCGGCTGCAGGATGCGTACTTGCAGTTGGAGGCGCTGCTCGCTGCGCACAAAGCGCAAGGCTCGGTCGCGAAAACCACGATGGATTTACTAAAGTGAGGTTTCTTTCTTTCTCCCCACGCGACGAGATGGGGATGCGCGAACCGCGCTGGGAGCAGCGCTCGCTGTTGCCGCTCTCCGCCGCGGCCCTCGTCGCGGCGAACGTTCGCGAACGCTTGCAGGGCGCGCTCGGGCCGGTCGAAGTGCGCCTCTTTGCGCCGCGGATCCCCGACGACGACGGCTGGCTCGTGCTGCGCGACGGGGCGCGCATCGACGGGCTCTGCGGGCCGCTCGGCGCGGCAGCGTTTATCATCCGCCCCGATGAGGTGCGATCGCTCGTCGGGCTTGCATTCGGTGTGACGATCCCCGCGAATCGCGCGCTCTCGGCGGTCGAAACCGAGGTCTTCGAACGTTTTCTGCGCCTCATCGCGCCGGCGCTCGCCCCGCTCTGCGGCCCCACGAGCGCGCCGCTCGAAGCGATGAGCGCGCGGCGTTTTCGGAGCTATTTCGAATTGCTCGTCGAGGGCGACGCCTGCGGTCGGCTCGGCGTCGCCTTGGAGAGCGAGCCGCAGCCGGGCACCCCGCACGCCGCTCCGATCGAGCGCATCGGCGAGGTCGAGCTCTCGCTCACCGCTCGCGCGGAGTGCGCGCAGATGCGCGCCGTGGAGATCGCGGCCTGGGCTCCCGGCGCCTTCGTCCCCCTCCGGCGACGCGAGATCACGCTGCTCGCCGACGGGGAGGCGCTGGCGGGCGGCGAACTGGGAGTGCGCAACAATCACTTTGCCGTCGCGATCGGTCGCGGCGCGATCACTACGAGCGATTGAGGGAACGATGGTGAGTAACCACGGCACGCAGAAAAATATCGACGTTCTCCTGCACGTACCGATGCAGGTAACCGCCGAATTGGGCAAGACGAAAATGTCGGTAGAAGATGTGCTGAAGATCGGCACGGGAACGATTATCGAACTCGATCGGCTCGCCGGTGGGCCGGTCGACCTGCTCGTCAATAATAAATTGATCGCGCGCGGCGAAGTCGTCGCCGTCGACGAGAACTTCGGCATTCGCGTCAGCGAACTCATCGCGAGGCCGCCGGCGCCCTAGCCGACCTTTCGGACGTATCGCGGCAATACACGGGTAACCCCTCGGGGTTACCCTTTTTGCATGAATAGCGCACTGCCGTTGCTTGCCGGGCCGCACGCGACATTGCCGCTCGACGTCCTCCTCTCGCTCGCACTCTTTGCCGTGCTGCCGCTCGTGCTCGTGATGTGCACCTCGTTCGTTCGCATCGTCGTCGTGCTCTCGCTCGTGCGCTCGGCGATCGGCGCCTCGGCGTTGCCGCCGAATACCGTGTTGACCGGGCTGGCGCTCGTCCTCACGATGCTCGTCATGGCGCCGACGATGCAGCGCATTCAGCGCGTTGCGCTTGTCCCGCTGAAAACAGGCAGTATCTCGCAGGGCGTTGCGCTCGAACGTGCGGCTGCGCCGTTACGCGCGTTCATGTTGCGCCAAACGCATCTCGACGATATCGCGCTCTTCACGCGCGCCGCGCGCCTTCGGCGCGTCGCACCCGACGCGACGCCGCTGACGGTGTTGATTCCGGCGTTCGTCGTCGGCGAGTTGCGCAGCGCGTTCGCGATTGGTTTCGCGCTCTATCTTCCCTTCGTTGCGATCGATCTCGCCGTTGCGGCAACGCTGATGGGGCTGGGAATGATGATGCTCTCGCCGCCGGTCGTCTCGCTGCCGATCAAACTCCTGCTTTTCGTCATGGTGGATGGATGGGCGCTGCTCTGCGGAGGCGTTCTCACGAGCTTTCGATGAGTTGCGCCGAGTCAAGGTTGACAAGTGATAGTAAAATGCCTATCATCGAAAGGTTTGGATGAAGCCTGTCCATTGGGTAGGCGGGTCCAAAAAGGATCTTGAGAAGCTGCCCGGCAGGGCGCAACATACTATCCGCGCGGCGCTATTCGCCGCGCAGATGGGTCGGAAGGTTGACGATGCGAAGTAAATGCACGGCGCTCTCCGTGAAGCGATGGAGATCGCGGCAAATGACCGCGATGGAGCGTTTCGAGGCATCTACTACGTTGGGAAAGAACTGATCTATGCCATCCATTTCTTCCAAAAGAAAAGCAAGCGCGGAATCAAAACGCCGAAAAGGGAAACCGATCTCATCCGCAGCTGACTCACGTGGGCGCGCCAGCGGGAACAAGAAAACGCGTGAGGAGATGACCGGTGTTACGACGGCGAGCGCTTGGGACGGAGACCCTGACCAAGAAGAGTTGGAAGCGAAGTCCTTTCTCGCACTTGAGATTCTTCGTCGCATCGAGGCGCTCGCTCTCTCCCAGCGAGAGGCCGGCAGAAGGCTTGGCATCGCTCAGGCCGATGTCTCGAAGATCGTGAACTTCAAGGTGTGGGGTTTTTCGCTGCCGCGACTTTCGCAATTGCTCGCGAAGCTTGGAGTCGATGTTGACATTCGCGTGAGAGTGCGATACACGGATGGCCCCGGAAGTCTCCGTATTGCTACGATGAGGGCGCGGCGAGCCGCATAGAGTTCAAGTCATGTGCCCTCGCCAGCATGTCGAGGCGCGAGGCGTCGAGCCTTTGCGGCCGGTGGAGAGGCGCAGCGATGGCAACTGCGTATATGAAGGGATTTCATGCTCGCGAACATTGCAATGATGGATGGCCGGGTGCTGTTCCGCGGAGGCGTTCTCGCGAGCTTTCGCTAACGACCGGGCATGGATATCGCCGGGCAGCTTGCGAGCCGCCGTCCGTTCTTTTCGTTCGAGTTCTTTCCGCCGAAAGATGATGCCGGGCGTGAAGCACTCTTTTCGACGATTGCCTCGCTTGAGGCACTCGGCCCGGCGTTCGTCTCGATTACCTACGGCGCGGGCGGTTCGACGCGTGCGCGCACGGTTGAATTAGCGAAGCAGATCGCCGAGCGCACGGGGATGACGGTGCTCGCGCATGTCACCGCGTTCGGGCAGAGCCGAGCCGAGTTGCGCGCGCTCTTCGACGAGCTCAGCCGCGCCGGTATTCGGAACGTACTGGCGTTGCGCGGCGATCCACCGCGCAACGGTGGGGCGGATGCCCGGGCGGATGCCGGGGAGTTTCCCTATGCGAACGATCTCATCGCCTATCTTGCGCGCACCTACGATTTCTGCATCGGCGCGGCGTGTTATCCCGAAGTCCATCCCGAGGCGGCGAGCCCCGAAGACGATCTCGCTAATCTCGTGAAGAAGGTCGAGGCGGGGGCGAAGTTTTTAATAACACAGGTCTTTTTCGATAACGAAAAATACTTTGCGTTTGTCGAGCGAGCGCGCGCCGCCGGAATCACCGTGCCGATCTTACCCGGCATCATGCCGATCACGAATTACGACCAGGTCGCGCGCTTCACGAAAATGTGCGGCGCGACGATTCCGCCGAAATTGATCGCTGAGTTGGAAAAACAACGCGAACATCCCAAAGCGGTCGAAGATCTCGGCGTCGCCTATTCCGCGGTGCAAGCGATGGAACTGTTGCGCGGCGGAGTGCCCGGCGTCCATTTCTACACGCTCAATCGCTCGCCGGCGGCGCGCGCGATCGGCTCGGCGCTACTCGCCGCGAGTGCATGGCGCCCGGCGTTCAAAGAGCGTGGGTAACGCATAGCGCGCCTGTGCAACTCCTGTCAGCCGGAGTAGCGCGCCAGCGCATGCCCTGTCAGCCCGAGTAGCGCGCCAGCGCAAGTCCTGTCAGCCCGAGTAGCGGCCGAAGGCCGCGTATCGAGGGCAGCGCGACTGCGCCTCGATACGATCGCTTCGCAATCTACTCGGCGTGACAGCGGTTGTCAGCCCGAGTAGCGGCCGAAGGCCGCGTATCGAGGGCAGCGCGACTGCGCCTCGATACGATCGCTTCGCGATCTACTCGGCGTGACAGCGGTTGTCAGCCCGAGTAGCGGCCGAAGGCCGCGTATCGAGGGCAGCGCGACTGCGCCTCGATACGATCGCTTCGCGATCTACTCGGCGTGACAAGAAGCGGCGCCTCGATACGATCGCTTCGCGATCTACTCGGCGTGACAGAAGCGCCCTACTCGGCGTGACAAGCAGCGGCGCCTCGACACATCGCCGTAACATCGCGCGCATCGTTTCGTAATCGCACTCCCCTACGCTGAGGCGGTGGATGCCTTCGGCGAACTGCTGCGATCCTGTGCGATGCTGGTGGCGACGATGGTCCTGCCGGTTCTTGGCATCGCCGCGCTCGTCGGTACTGCCGTGGCGATCGTGCAGGCAGCGACGCAGATCCAAGAGCAGACGCTGGTGCTGCTGCCCAAGACGCTCGCCGTCGGCGCTGCGCTCCTTGCGCTCGGCGGCCTCGATCTGCATCTCTGCGCGCAACTTTTTCTGCGAGCGCTTGCAGCGATTCCCGAGCTCACCCGATGATCGTGACGTTGCTGATCTTCGCGCGCGCGCTCGGCTTCTGCGCGCGCGCACCCGGGCTCGTGCATCCTAGCATTCCCGCACTCGTACGCGTGGGTATAGCCGGCGCGATCGCGCTTGCGTTGGGCGCACCGCGCAGCGCTCTGCCGAGCGCTCCGCCACCGATGCTCGCATACTCCGTCGCGCTCGCATTCGAATTCGCGATCGGGAGCGCGATCGGCATCGGCTGCTCGCTGCTCTACGACGCTGCCTATGTCGCCGGGCGACTCCTCGATGATTACGTCGGCGTGCACGCCGTTGCACCGAACGTTGCGCTCGTCGCACCGAGCGGTTTCGGGCGGCTCTGGTCGCTCGCGTTTACCGGCGGATTCTTTTTGCTCGGCGCCTATCGCCCCGTCCTCGCGGGCTTCGCCGATTCGTTGCACCGCCTGCCGCCGGGCGCACCCTTTCCCGCCGCAAGCGCACTGCCGTTCGTGCTCTGGTACGTGCGGAGCATCGTCCTCGCCGCATTGCAGATCGCGGGGCCTGCGATCGCGTTGGCGTTCGCGGTGCAAGTTGCACTCGCCGCCGTCGCGCGCACGATTCCGCGTTTCGTGAATTACTCACTCATGTTTCCGCTTGCATTCGGAGCGGTGACGATCGCGACGGCGCTCGCGCTCGGTGTTACGGCGATGCGGGCGGGGTTGCCGCTCTTGCCGCCGGGGCTCGTCCCATGAGCGAGAGTTCGGAGGATCGCTCGTTTGAAGCGACACCGACGCGTCTGCGAAAATCGCGCGAGCGCGGCGAGGGGCCGCGTTCGAACGATCTCTCCGCACTTGCGGCATTCGGCGCTGCCTTTCTCGCGTTGCTCGCCGTCATCGCACCATTGAGCGGCGCGCTGATCGTAGCGCTTCGCGACGCACTTCTCGGGCACGAGCAGGCCGCACCGTTTGCGCGCATCGCGAGCCTTGCACTGCTGCCGATGGCGGCGGCGGCGATCGGCGCCGCGACGATCGGCATCGCGCAGAGCGGCGGCTTGCGTTTCGTCGCGCTGAAACTTGCCTGGAATCGTCTCGCGCCGCACGAAAACCTCAAGCGCATTCTCTCGCGCGAGACGGCGATCGTGCTCGTGCGCGTTCCGCTTGCGGGCATTCTTGCCGCCGTTGCGGTCGCACCCTCGTTCGCCGCGCTCCTCGGCGCGACGATGCAGGCGGCTGCTCCGGCGCAGGTCGCAGCGCGCACCTGGCACGCGGTCGTCGCCGCGGTCGGCGCCGCACTCGCCGCCGCATCGCTCTTCGCGCTGCTCGATTACGCAACCGCTCATCGAGGCTGGCTCAAAAAATTGCGCATGAGCGCCTTTGAATTCAAGCGCGAAATCAAAGAGAGCGACGGTGACCCGCAGGTGCGCGGGCAACGCCGCTCGCTGCACCGCGCGCTCTTACGCAGCGGCTTTGCGCGCGTGCGCGAGGCGAGTTTCGTTATCGCGAACCCGACCCACATCGCCGTTGCGCTGGAGTATCGGCCGCCGGAGATCGCGGTGCCGCGCTTACTTGCGCGCGGCAGCGACGAACGCGCGCTCGAACTTCGGCGGCTCGCGGAAGAAGCGGAGATTCCGGTGCTCGAGAATCCCCCGCTCGCGCGTGCGATATACGCCCGCACGCAGATCGGCGAGGAGATTCCCGGCGAGTTCTACGTCGCCGTCGCCGAGATCGTCGTCGCGCTGGTGCGCGCCGGAGCGCTGTCGCCGTGAAGCGTTTGGCGGCCTCGGTTTTTGCAGCGGTGTTGCTGGGGATCGTCGCGGTGCTCATCGTGCCGCTGCCGCCGATGCTGCTCGATGTGCTGCTGGGAATCGATATCCTCGCCGCGGCCTTAGTGCTGCTGCTCGCCGTCAGCGTCGAAGATCCGCTGGAATTTAGCGCCTTCGCTCCGGCGCTCTTGGTGGCGACGCTCTTCCGGCTCGCGCTCGATATCTCGGCGACGCGGCTGATTCTCACTCATGGCACGATATCCGGCGGCGTCGGCACGATCATTCCGGCATTCGGCGCCTTCGTCGTGCAGAATAATCCCATCGTCGGCTTGATCGTCTTTGCGATCTTGGTGACGATTCAATTCGTCGTGATCGCGAGCGGCTCGCAACGCGTTGCGGAGGTCGCGGCGCGCTTCACGCTCGACGCGATGCCCGGCAAGCAGATGGCGATCGATGCCGATCTCCATGCCGGTGCGCTCGACGGCGAGCAGGCGCGGCGGAAACGCGAGTTGGTGGCGCAGGAAGCAGATTTCTACGGGGCGATGGACGGCGCGGGAAAGTTCGTCAAGGGCGATTCTGTTGCGGCACTCGCCATCGTGGCGCTCAATCTTCTCGGCGGCATCGCCGTCGGGACGCTCTACGACGGGCTCTCGCCCGCGCAGGCCTTTCACACGTTCGCGTTACTCTCCATCGGCAATGCGCTGGTCACGACCTTACCGGCGTTTCTCATTTCGGTGGCGATGGGAATGATGGTGACGCGTGTCGCCGCGAACGGTGCGTTGGGAAGCGACTTGGCGGTGCAACTCTTCGCGCGCCCCGATGTGCTGCGCGGTGTTGCAGCACTGCTTGCCGCACTCGCGTTCGTACCGGCGCTGCCGCGCCCGATCTTCCTTGCACTTGCGGTGAGTTGTTGGCTCGCGGCGCATTTTGCGACGCGGCGACGCGAGGGCGTCGAACGCGCGGCGCACGCCGAGCGCGAAGATGCAAAGCGTCGTTCGATGCGTCGCCCGGAGATCGCACTCGGGCTCGTCGGCGTCGATGCGCTCGCGATCGAATTCGCACCCGATCTCGCGGCCTTGCTTGCATCGCCGCAGAGCGACGCGCTGTTGGATCGGATCGGTGAAGTGCGCCGCGCGCTCGCTGCGGAGATCGGCATCGTGCTGCCCGGCGTACGCTTGCGCGACGATCTTGCGCGCGAGCGCGGTTACGCGATTCGCGTGCGCGATCGCATCGTCGGTTGCGGGGAGTTGCGCCTCGACGCATTGCTCGCAGTCGCCGACGAAACGGTGCTTGCGGGTCTCGGCGAGACGACGCGCGACCCGGTCTACGATTTACCCGCCGCCTGGATCGCTCCGGAGCAACGCCCGCTCGCGCAGGAGCGCGGTGCGCTCGTCTTCGACGCAATCTCGATTCTCGGCTCGCATCTCGCCGAAATCGTGCGCGCGAACGCCGCCGAACTCTTCGGTCGCCAAGAGTTTCAGACGCTTATCGATCACCTGCGCAATGCGGTCCCGACGCTGGTGAAGGAGATCGCGCCCGATGCGCTTGCACCCGGGAGCGTCCACCGGGCGTGGCAGCAACTCTTGCGCGAGCGCATCTGGCCGCGCGATCCGGTGCTCGCGCTCGATGCGATGGTCGGCTCCGGGAGGCACGACGCGCGCGATCTCTGCGGGGCGGCGCGCGCCCAGCTCGTGCCCGCACAGCTCCGGCGCGGCGGCAACGAGTCGCTCGCGCCGCTGCTGCTCGACCCGCTCTTCGAGCGCTCGCTTCTTTCGGCGTGGGGCGGCGACGCCGACGGAGTCGATCCGCAGGCGGCGATCGCCCTGCGCGACCAGGTCGCAGGCTGGGCGCGCCGCGTGGGGCGGGTGCGGCTCCCCATCCTCTGTGGGGGGCTGCTGCGCCCCCTCCTTGCCGAGTTTCTCGCGCGCAGCGGGATCGATGCGGAGGTCCTTGCCTTCAGCGAGCTTCCCCCCGAGCTCCCGGTCCTGCCGCTGGGAACGATCGAGGCGCTCGGGCTCCCCAGCGGGAATGCCGCGCCCGCCGACTAACCTTTACGACCGCCCACGACCCTGCTAGACTCCGAGGGTTAGGTGCCGGCCCGTACGGTGCCGCGCTTTCTCACGCCTGAAAGACGCCATGAACTGGAATACTTGGAAGACCCCGCTCAAAGCGCTGGTCGTACTCGCAACGATTCTTCTCTCGCTGCGCTTGGTGCTCCCGATACAGAAGAGCATCCACCTCGGCCTCGATCTGCAAGGTGGCTATCGCCTCCTGTTGCAGCTCTACCCGACCGCCGAGGTGCCGCAAATCACTTCGCAGGTGCAAGCCGAAACGATCGACGTGATCGACCGACGCATCAATGGTCTCGGTGTGACCGAGCCGACGATTACGAAGGTCGGCGCCGATCGCATTCTCGTCGAGCTGCCCGATGTGAAAGATCCGGCGCAGGCGGAGCGACTGCTCAAGCAGGTCGCCGTGCTCGCGTATAAGATCGTTCCGGAACAGGTGGTTGCAAAGGCTGAAGCTGCGCTTGCCGAGTGTAACGCCAATCCGAAGAGCACGAAGGCTTGCCAATATGTTGCCGAGGGTGCCTATGCAGCGAGCGGTCCGGTCGTCTATTCAGGAAAAGATTTGAAGGGTGCGCAGGCAGGCTACGATAGCGCCGGACGCCCGAATATCGATTTCCAAACCAAAGATCCGGCGAAGTTCGGACGCTTGACCACCAAAGCGATCGGGAAGCCGCTGGGCATCTTCCTCGATCACCACTATCTCTCAGCGCCGGTCATTCAATCGCCGATCTTCGGAAGCGGACAGATCACCGGCAATTTCACCGAGAAGCAAACGATCACGCTGGCGAACGAACTCAACGCCGGTGCGTTGCCGGTCACGACGAAGATCGTCGAAAAGGAAGGCATCGGGCCGACGCTCGGCAAGATCGATCTCGTGAAGTCGCTCTGGGCCTCGATGCTCGGGCTCGGATTGGTGCTGATCTTCATGGCAATCGCCTATCGCATTCCGGGGTTGCTCGCCGACCTTGCGCTCGCGATCTACGTGCTGGTGATGCTCGCGATTCTCGCGATCTCGCAGGCCTCGTTGACGCTGCCGGGGATCGCCGGTTTCGTGCTCTCGATCGGTATGGCCGTCGACGCGAACGTGCTGATCTTCGAGCGCCTGAAAGAAGAGCTCTGGGCCGGAAAATCATTGCGCGCCGCGGTGCGCGTCGGTTTCCAGCGCGCGTTCTCGGCGGTCTTCGACTCGCATTTCACCACGATCGTCGGCGCGGGCGTGCTCTTCATGCTCGGCACCGGTACGGTAAAGGGCTTCGCGTTCACGCTCTTTTGGGGAACGGTCGTCTCGTTGGCGACCGCGGTTTTCGTGACGAGATTCTTCGTCGATCTTCTCGTCGAGTACGACGTGCTCACCGCGCCGGAGTTCTTCGGCGTTCGGAAAGCCGATCTCGGCGTTCTCTCGCGGACGGAGGGTTAGCAGCATGCTGTTTCGTCGACTGAATTGGAACATCGTCGGATGGTTCCGCATCGTTACAACCGTTTCGTCACTCGTCATCGCCATCGGTCTGGGGGCGATGATCTTCCACGCAAGCCAGGCGCCGGGTGGTTTCAAGTTCTCGCACATGCTGCGCCTGGGGCTCTCGTTCACCGGCGGTACCGATATCACGGTCGCCTACGATAGCCCGCAGAGCAGCGCGCAGATTCGCACCGCGATTACGCCGCTAGGGATCGGCGACGCGCGCATCAACACCGTCGGCACGAGCGGCAAGCGCTTTATCATCGAGACGCAGAAGGCCTACGCTAACGATTCGACGCCGCTCTGGGCGGCGCTCGGAACGGTCGCACCGGTCGATCGTGCCGCATCGCAGATCGCCTCGGTCGGGCCCTCGCTCGGTAAGGAGTATCTGCAGAGTGCGATTTGGGCGCTCGTGATCGCGCTCTCGATCCAATTCCTCTACATCGCCTTCCGCTTCGGATGGAACTATATTTTCGGCCTCGTCACGGTGATCGCGCTCGTTCGCGATGCCCTCATGATGATCGGTATCTATGCGCTCGCCGATAAACGCGCCGACGACGCATTCTTAGCCGCAGTGCTGACCGTCATCGGTTACTCGGTGATGGATACGATCGTGATTCTCGACCGAATACGAGAAAACACCAAGCTCATGGCCGGGAAGGCCTACGATTACATCGTTAACGAGTCGATCAAGCAGACGATGACGCGGTCGTTCAATACCTTGGCGACGGTCATCATCACGCTCGTGGCGTTGTTGGCGCTCGGCGGCGCGAGTTTGAAGAACTTCGCCTTCGCGCTACTCGTCGGCATCTGCTCGGGCGGCTATCACTCGATCTTCCTCTCGGCGCCGTTGGTGTTGACGTTCCGCAAACGGCAGCTCGCCGCGGCGGCAAAGCGTCGCGCCGAGGCGTCGGCGCTCCGTGCCGCCGGCCCGCGTGCCGCGGCGGAGGCCGCCGCAGCCGGCGTCACACGTGGGGGACAGCCGCGCGAAGATATCGTCGCCGCTCGGCGCGAACGGCGCGCCAAGCGCAAATCGACGCGCCCCGACACCGGCGGCGCAACCCCGGTTCGCTACAAGCGCAAACGCGACGAGAGCAACGTCGCGCTCGCCGAACCGGAGTTGCACGAGTATCACGACGAGGCGGTCGAAGAGTACGATCCACTCGACGCGCAGAATGCCGGGCTCGACGAGAGCGCGCTGATTCAGGGACACGAAGAGATCACACTCGATCTCGATGCCGGGGAGCGCCCCGCGCACGAGTAGTTCGCGCGAGCATCTGACCCCGTCAGAGGAGGCGTTCGAACGCCTCCTCTCCGGTGAACAACGCGTTCCACCCGAAAACGATTTTCTCGACGATCTCTTCGACCGAAGCGATCGGTTTCTCGATCGCGGCCCCTTTGCCGGCATTGAAGATGCGCGGCGTTTTAACACGAAGGTCGTCGGCGTTTCGTTCGAGGGGCGCCAAGACAGCATCGCCGGGCTGAGCGAGGGCGTCGAGCTTGCACTGCAACGCCAACCCGAGAACTCTTACGACCCCAATGCGATCGCGGTGTGTTTTGGAACGTTTCAACTGGGGTTTTTGCGTCGGGAGATCGCTGCGCGGATCGCTCCGAAGATCGATGGCGGGACGCGCTATCGTGCCTACATCTCGGCGCTCACCGGCGGTGGAGTCGCAAACGACGGCAGCGAGCGCAATCGCGGCATCAATATCGTCGTCGAGATCGACGATGCGGCGCTTCGCCGACAGCGTAGCCGCGAGGGAGCCGAGGCGCGCCGCGGCTGGGACGGCAATCTCGACCGCATTCGCGCGGCGCTCATCGGCGAGCATACACCGCACGAAACGCAGTCGCTGGTGATCGATCGAGTGCTCGCCGGGAAACGCGTGCTCGGCATTATGGGTACCGGGCGCGGGAAATCCTATTGTTTTGCGTACGTTGCGACGGCCGAAGCGCTCGAACGCGGACGAAAAAGCGTCGTGCTCTACCCGCTGCGTGCGCTCTGCAACGATCAGTTCGAGGGTTTCGTGCGCAAGCTCGAACCGTTGGGAATGCGGCTCTTTCGCGCGAACGGCGCGATCTCGACGGGCGAGCGCGCCGAGTTATTCGCTGCGCTTGAGAGCGGGGCGTGGGATATGATTCTCGCGACGCCGGAGTTCGTTCGCTATCACGCCAAGCGCTTCGCGGGCGCAAGCGCGATCGATTTGCTCGTCGTCGACGAAAGCCACCACGTCGGCAAGGCGCGGCGTCGCTCCGGCTATCGCGAGATTGCGACGACGCTTGCCGCCGTCGGCGAGCCGCAGGTGCTCGCGCTCAGTGCGACGGTCGACGATGAGAGTTTCGCCGAGATTCGCGATGCGTTGCGAATCGAGGAGTGGGCGATCGATCCGACGATTCGGACGAATTTGCATGTCGTCGATATGCGCGGCGTTGCCGACAAACACGCATACGTCGCGCAAATCTTCGGCAAAGGTGCGCGCGGCATCATCTACTGTAATTCACGCAAAGAAGCGGCCGAGGTTGCCAAGCGACTGAAGAAGGCCTGCGGCGATCGCGTTGCCTTCTATCATGCCGGCGTTCCCACCGAATTGCGCCATGCCGTCGAAGACGCCTTTCGAAGCGGAGGCATCGACGTCGTCGTTGCGACGACGGCGTTTGGCGAAGGGATCGATCTTCCCGACGTGCGCGAAGTCGTGCTCTATCACCTCAATTTCAATTTTACCGAGTTCAATCAGCAGGCCGGACGTGCCGGGCGCGACGGTGCCGATGCACGCATTCATCTGCTGTTTGGTCCCAGCGACCGGCGCCTCAATGAATTTTTGCTGAAACTCGAAGCGCCGCCGTTACCGATGTTGCGCGAGATCTACCGCGGCATCAAACGGAGCGCGCGCGGCGGAGCGCTGCATGGAAGCAGTCGCGACCTCGCCGACCTGCTGGCGATCGACGATTGTCGCGACCGCCACATCGAGAGCGCGCTGCGCATCTTCGACGATGAAAAGCTCGTCGAACTCGGTCGCGACGACGATGGACCGTACGTGCGGATGCTCCCGGCTCCCGGGAAGGTCGACCTAACGGCGAACGAACGCTTCGCCGAAGGTGAGACCGAACGCGATGCGTTCGCCGAATTTGCAGATTTCGTTCTCGGCGCCGAGGCGAGTGCGCTCGAGCGGCTCATCGACCGCCCGCTCTACCCCGAACGCGTGCCGCTCCGACAGATCGGCCGCGACTAGGCGGTCGCGAGGCGCTCCATGCTCTCCGGAGCGCTGACGCCGAGCACGCGCAAGGCATGGGCGAGCACGTGCGCGGTCGCTGCAGCGAGCGCAAGCCGCGCGAGGCGTTCGTCGCGGTTCTCGGAGAGAATGCGGCACTCGCCGTAAAACGCGTGAAAATCCGCGGCGATCTCGCGCGCATAGCGCGCGAGCCGATGCGGGCTTAACGAGCTGACGACCGACTGCAGCACGCGCGGAAATTCTTCGATACGGCGCATCAGCGCGATCTCGCTCGGATGGGCGAGCGCTGCGAGGAACTCGCCCCGTCGGGCGATCGCGAGCTCCGTGGCGTCGGCGTTTCGCAGCACCGAGGCAATGCGCGCGTGTCCGTATTGCACGTAATAGACCGGATTATCGTTGCTCTGCTCGGTGGCAAGTTGGAGATCGAAGGCGAGCGGCGTATCGGTGGCGAGCATCGCGAAGAAAAAGCGCGCCGCATCGACGCCGACTTCGTCGAGAATCGCGTCGAGCGTGATAATATCGCCGGCGCGTTTGCTCATGGAGACTTGCTCGCCGCCGCGTAATAGCGTGACCTGCTGCGCGATGGCAACGTCGAGTTTCCCTTCATAACCGAAAGCGCTGGCGATGCCGCGGAGCCGTTCGATATAGCCGTGGTGATCGGGGCCGAGGAGATCGATCGCGCGGTCGGCGCGTTTGAGTTTCTCGTAGTGGTACGCGACGTCGGCGCAATAGTACGTCGGTTTGCCGTCGCTCTTCACGAGGACGCGGTCTTTATCGTCGCCGAATTGGGTGGCGCGAAAGTAGAGCGCGCCGTCGTTTTCGTAGGTGAGCCCGAGTTCGCGCAAGCGCTCGACCCCGGCACGCACTTTGCCGCTCTCGTGCAGTTCCAACTCGCTCTGCCAGAGATCGTAGTGGATGCCGAAGCGTTCGACGGTGCGCTGTTGATCGGCGACGAGCCGATCGCGGCCGCGTTTCCCGAAGATCGGGAGCCAGATCGCTTCGTCGGCGGCATCGTATGTCGCGCCGAGCTCTTCGCGCAACGAAGCTGCGATCGGCAACAAATACTCGCCGGGATAGCCGGTCTCGGGGAATGGATAGCTCGGGTCGGCGATTTGGCGGTAACGCGCGTAGAGCGAGCGCGCGAGCGTCTCCACCTGGCCGCCGGCATCGTTAACGATCCATTCGGTGAAGACATCGTAGCCACAGGCGTGAAAGGCAGCCGCGAGTGTCGCGCCGATCGAGAGTGCGCGCCCTTGTACGACGACGAGCGGACCGGTCGGGTTCGCGCTACCGAATTCCAGCGATATGCGTTGCCCGTTGCGCGGGCTCTCGCCGTAACGCGGACCATCTGCGAGCACGCGCTCGACGACGCGATGCCAGCAGCCCGGAGCGAGGCGCAGATTGATGAACCCCGCCGTTGCTTGCGCTGCAACGACGAGCGCGGCGATCTCCGGTCGCGACAAAATCGCGTCCTCGATGAGTTGCTCGGCGATTTTTTGCGGCGCGCTGCGTGCAGCTTTCGCAAGGCCGAACGCAACGTTCGTCGCAAAATCGCCGAACTCCGGACGTCGCGGTGCTTCGAAGGTCACGCTGAGATCGGTGACGCCGAAACGCGTGCGCACCGCATCGCGCAGCACGCGATCGATGCTGACGAGCGCACCCTCGGGCGTCGGCATCCGGTCAGTGGTGATAGGGTTCATTCCGCGCAATCTTCGCCGCACGATAGAGTTGTTCCAGCACGAGCGCGCGCGCCCACTCGTGAAGAAAGGTCAACGGTGAGAGCGACCAGCGAAAAGTCGCACGTTCGAGGAGTCGCGGCGCGGCGCCGTAGGTTCCTGCGACGACCAACGTGAGTCGCGAAATTCCCGTCGTGCCCAGCGCGGTGAGCTTCGCCGAGAGCTGCGGGCTGGAGAGCGCGTCGCCGGATCGTTCGAGCAGCCACATCGGCTCGTCGGCCGGCAGCAAGCGGAGAATCCGTTCCGCCTCGTCGACGATCGCCTGCTCCGGCGCGCGCCCATCGGCGGCGCGCACTTCTTGCACCTCACACGGAATCATCGGTTGCAGGCGCATCGCGAACTCATCGCAGAGCGCCGCAATCGGCGCGCTGCGGATTTTCCCGACTGCGATGAGGCGTAGCCGCATGGGAGCCATCATCGCGCCTTGCGCGGGCGGCGCGCAAGCGCATAGCCTGCACCGCGCCGTTCGATCGTGCCGCCGAGTTCGAGCAGATTGAGCCGCCCGAGGAGTTCGGCGGTCGGGGAGCCGCTCGCCGCAGCGAGCTCTTCGAGTGTCGATGCTCCGCTGCGGATGAGGCCGAGCAGGGCATCCTCGGGCTCGGGGGCGGGGAGCACTGCGCGCGCTTTCGGCGCCTCGGGGCGCAGCAGCCCCATCGCCTCGACGATATCGGCGGCGTCGCGAACCAGCGTCGCACCGTCGCGGAGCAGCGCGAGGCTCCCGGCTCCGCTGCGCCGGTCGACGTCGCTGGGGAGCGCGAGAACGGGAATCTCGCCGGCGGCCCAACTCGCCGTATTGAGGGCTCCGGAGCGGATTGGAGCCTCGACGACGAGCAGCGCATCGGCGAGCGCGACGACGACCCCGTTGCGGGCGAGAAACTGCCCCGGGCGCGCGGGTTCCTCGGGCGGGAAGGGTGAGAGCACGGCGCCGCCCGTAGCGAGCATCCGCGCGGCGAGAGCGGCGTTCCGCGGAGGGTAGAAGCGGTGGTGCCCGGAGCCGATCACCCCGACCGTCGGGCAGCCTGCATCGAGCGCGCCCTCGTGAGCCGCGGCGTCGATGCCGAGCGCGAGCCCGGAGAGCACGCAGATGCCCAGGGCGGCAAGCTCGGCGGCGAGCGAGCGGGCCTGGCTGCGCCCGTAGGGGCTCGCCGCCCGGGTGCCGACGATGGCGATGCTGGGGCGGGCGAGGGGCTCGAGGAAGCCGAGCGCCCAGAGCCCCGCAAAGCGCGGCTCGGCTCGGTCGGGACGGAGAGCAAGGAAACGCTCGCGAGGTTCGAAACGGGGCTCCACGTCCCTCATTCACGAAGGATTCCCCGTCGTCAAGCGGGGGGAATCCCGGCTGGACCAGAGAAACGGCGGGTCGCCGATACGGAAGGAGTAACTGTGGCAGTTGAAGCCTATTGCGTTAAATGCAAAGCAAAGCAGCCTATGGCTGACGCCAAGCAAATCACGATGAAAAACGGTCGCCCGGCGACCGAAGGGAAGTGCTCGAAATGCGGCACGAAGATGTTCAAGATCGGGGCGGCCAAGTAACCGCACCGAGCTTACAGAGCCGGAGCATGTGCAGAGGGGCCACCGCCTGGTGGTCCTTTTGCTTTCCCTACGGGTAGTGGGCTATACTAGCGCGAAGCACTATATGTGCGTTACATCGTCGTGAGGGCTCGCCGCTGATCTGTCCGACCTGCCGTAAGAGCGAGACACGCGTCGTCGATTCGCGCGACGACGATTCAAACGTGCGCCGTCGTCGCGAGTGCCTCGACCCGCGCTGCAAGCATCGCTTCACCACCTACGAGCGCATGGAGCAACCGCGCCTTCGCGTCGGAAAGAAGGACGGGCGCCATGAGAACTATTCGCGCGAGAAGCTGCTCTCGGGGCTTCGGCGAGCCTGCGAGAAGCGCCCCATCTCCGAGAACCAGATGGAGGCGATTGCCACGGAGTTAGAGCGCGAACTCTTCGCTCGCGGCGAGAACGAAGTCGCGTCGGCGCTCATCGGTGAAAAAGTGATGGAAGCGCTCCGTGGCCTCGATCCCGTCGCCTACATCCGGTTTGCTTCGGTCTACCGCTCGTTCGGAGATATTGAAAGCTTCCGAGAAGAACTCAAGACCCTTCTTCCTAAGTAAGGGATCATGACCGTCGACTCTCACCTGGTGCCGCGCGTTGCCGTGCGGCGCCTCGCGCACGCTGCCGAGCTTCCGCCGCCGACCTACATGAGCGAGGCCGCTGCGGGCGCAGATCTCTGTGCAGCGCAAGCACTCCAACTTGCGCCGGGCGAGCGATCGCTCGTTCCTACCGGTTTTGCGATCGCCCTTCCGCATGGATTCGAAGCGCAGATACGTCCGCGCAGCGGACTCGCGTTGCGCAGCGGAATCACGTGCTTGAATACTCCCGGGACGATCGACGCCGATTATCGCGGCGAGATCTGCGTGTTGTTGATCAATCACGGCAGCGAAAGCGTTTCCATTGCGCGCGGCGAGCGCATCGCGCAGTTGATCGTCGCGCCGGTCGCGCGCGCGAACTTCGAACTCGTCGACGAACTCGACGAAACGACGCGCGGAGAGAACGGTTTCGGCAGCACCGGGCGCAGTGCGACGGTTCATCCGTGAACGTCTACATCGTCGGGCGCGGTGCGGTCGGTTCGTTTCTCGGCGATCGCTTGAGTTCGGTCGGCGTCAACGTCGCCTATGCACCGCGCGCGCTTGAGGATGTGACGCGCGTCGAGGCCGACGTCGCGATCGTTGCGGTCAAAAGTTACGATACACCTGCGGCGATCGAGAGCCTCAAACGCGCGATTGCAGCCCCCGGGAATTGCGTCTTCGTTTCACCGCAGAACGGTCTCGGAAATGAAGATCTGCTTGCGGAGGCGTTCGGGGAACGCAACGTCGTGGCTGCGGCACTCACGGTGCCGGTCGACCGCGACCGCGACGGACGCGTCGCGGCGGCGAAAGAGGGCGGCCTCGCGCTCGCGCCGCTCGGCGGTGCGGCCTATAACTGGCTAAGCGCAACCTTTCAGAGCGCCGGAATCGCCGTCAAAGTCTGCGAAGATTGGCGCGCGCTGAAGTGGAGTAAACTCGCGCTCAATATCGTCGCAAACGCGTCCTGCGCCATTCTGAACGTGCTGCCGAATCGTTTGGTACAGTTCGAGAAGATATTTACGCTTGAGATTCGTGCGATCCGCGAAGTACGCGACGTGATGAAGAGCCTCGGGTTAGCGCCGGTCGATCTTCCGCGCTATCCCGTGCGTGCGCTCTTCGCCATCGCGTCGCTTCCGAGCCCGATTGCGCGCCGCGTGCTTGCCGGGCGCGTTGCCTCGGCGCGCGGCACGAAACCGCCCTCACTGTTGCTCGATCTTCGTTCGGGGCGCGAACGCACCGAGGTGGAGTCGCTCTGCGGCGCGGTCGCAATGGCGGGGCGCACGCAGGGCATCCCGACTCCGGTGAATGCCGTCTACGCGCGTGTCTTAGCGGATATCGCGCAGATGCCGCAACTCTGGGCAAAATATCGCGAACGCCCCGAGGCATTGCTCGATGAAGTCTATGCCGAGATGAAACGTGCGAAAGCACGGGAGAGAGGAAAGCATGCGTGACCCTCGGGTCCCCGAGTCGTTGGAGGGGTGGTGGATCCTTCATCGGATGTTTCGCTTCGATCGCCTGCTCTGGGAGAGCGTCGGCGAGAAACGCCGCGCGAAGATCGCCGCCCGGACACGCGATCTCTTCGAACACATGCACGCGGGTGAGGACGGCGATATCGGCCTCGTTCAACTCGTTGGGCACAAAGGCGACCTCATGCTCACGCACTACGCCCGTAGTTACGACGGTCTCGCCTACGCGCAGATGCTCGTCGATCGGCTCGATCTGCGGCTCTTTTTAGAGCCTATGAGCTCCTACGTCTCGATTCTCGAAATCGGGATGTACGATGCGACCGGAAAAATTCACGCCGATCTCGCCGCGCGCGGCCTCGAAGCGGGTAGCGAGGAGTGGGCGCGCGCGTTCGATGAAGCGCTGGCGAATCAGGCGGTGAGCCCGTATATTGCGCCGCGTCTGTGGGCAAAGATTCCCCGTCGCCGCTATACGTGTTTCTATCCGATGGATAAGCGCCGCGGCGAAAATACCAACTGGTATATGACGCCGTTCGAAGAGCGCCGCAAGATGATGCACGAACATGGGCTCATTGGGCGCACCTACGCCGGGAAGCTCACGCAAGTGATCTCCGGCTCGATCGGTTACGACGACTTCGAGTGGGGCGTCGATCTCTATGCCGACGATCCGCTCGTCTTCAAGAAACTCGTCTACGAAATGCGCTTCGATGAAGCGAGCGCAAAATACGGCGAGTTCGGGTCGTTTTGGAGCGGCGTGCAGTTCTCGCCGTCGGAGCTTGGGGTCTTTCTCGACGGGGACTCGGTTCCAGCCCTCACCGAGTAGTCGTTGTCACGCCGAGTAGCCGCGCAGCGGCGTATCGAGGCGCGAATTGTCACGCCGAGTAGGGCGCTTTAGCGCCCGTATCGAGGCGCAGCGCTTACCGCGCCTGCGCGCACCGCTCCTCGCTAGACGCTCGCGGCTCGGACAAGCAATGTCAGGGTCCTCGCCGCTCGCTTAATCGCTCGTCGGGTGCATCGCAGGCGCTTTCGCGCTGCGCGTTGTCACGCCGAGTAGCCGCGCAGCGGCGTATCGAGGCGCGAATTGTCACGCCGAGTAGCCGCGCAGCGGCGTATCGAGATTCCGTGATGAGCGTCAAGCCATGGTAGGGTCGAAAGGGCGTTGGGATTTGAGGACGCCGTAGGCGATGACGAGCAGCTTATGCATGACGGCAACTACGATTTGCATCGGTCGTTTGCCGCGTTCGCGCAGCCGCTGGGCAAAGGCGATGATGGTGGGGTTGTGGCGCATGGCCGAGAGCGCCGGCA
>JAJYFM010000080.1 GCA_021790895.1 bacterium | reverse complement strand
GCGCATTTTTCGCGAGAAGCAGGTGCTTCATCGCCGCGATCTCGCGGTTGACGACGATCGCCGCTTTCGCGCGCTCCGCCGGGCGTTTGAAAACGACGGCATCGCGATAATCGAGCAGCGCATTCGCTAGCGGCTGCGAGCGTTGGAATGCGACGATGGCGATCCGCTCGCGCGCGACGATCGTCGGGGCCGATCCCTTCGCGGTAAAACGCGCAAAAGCGAACGTCTGTGAAACCGCAACTGCGGTCCCAACGAGAAGCAGCACGATCGCGAGGATGTTGGGAACCCGATGAGCCCATCGCGTACGCTCGGCCATACGCGATAGCATACGACGGCGGGGCCGGAATAACTCCTCCCGACGAACGCGGGGCCCCACTTTTTCAAGCGGGGCCCTATCGCGAGTCAGAGTGGGGTGACTGACCGGGTTCGAACCGGCGACCTCCTGAGTCACAGTCAGGCGCTCTAACCAGCTGAGCTACAATCACCACGCATGCGCGTCGGTACGCGCCCGGAGGGACTCGAACCCCCATCTTCGAGTTTAGAAGACTCGTGCCTTATCCTGTTAGACCACGGGCGCGCGAGCCCTTCGGCATGCAAAACCCTATCGGGACGACAGGATTTGAACCTGCGACTTCTTGCTCCCAAAGCAAGCGCTCTACCAAGCTGAGCTACGTCCCGCCGACTCCCCGCGGAGCATACCACAGCGAGGCAAGCCAACCGCACGACCTTGCAAAGATTCACCGACGGAGAGCGAGAGATCGACGATGCTTCCCCCGCAGCGTCGAAGGAGCTGCGCGAGCCGAGGATGTGCGAGCGGCACGCGCAGGCGCGCCAGCTCGATCCCGACACCGCGTAAACGCGAGAGCGCGTAGAGCATCGCATCGCCAAGGAGCGTCGAACCCATCGCGACACCCGGGCCGATCTCGCCGTCGGGAAAGACGTAGAGGTACGCGACGACCTCGCCGTCGGGCCGGGCGAAGAGTAATCCCTGCGCGAGCGTTCCCAGTGCTTCGTGGAGCGCGCGATCGCAGGGCTTCCCGGCGAGTCGATCGAGCTCGAAGATCTCGCGAAGATCGCTTGCGAGGTCGATCGGCCGGACCGCGAGCGACGCGCTGCCGTCGAGTTCCCCCGCCAATCGGTCGGCGACCGGAACGGCGAGCGCGTAGCCTGCGACGATCTCGAGCGCACCGCCGAGCACGCCGAACATCGGTGCGAAAGCGCTCGACTCGGCGGGCACGAGCGCGCGGATACTTCGCCCCTGCGAGCCGCGCAAGAACTCGATCGTCCGTTTGCCGAGGCCGCGCCCGCGCAGCGCCGATGCGACGACGATTGCCTCGATTTCGACGATCAGATCGTCGCCGGAAAAGAGCGCTAGTGCGCCCGGTTCCCCGTCGACCTGCACGAGCAGCGCGCGCTCGCGCGCGGCGAGTGCCGCCAGCGTCGGCGTATATCCCGCGCGGCCAAGGAGGAGTTCGGCCTCGTGCGGGGCGGCGATGCGAAAATCAACCACCGCTTCGCTCATCGGCGCATCGCCGCAATTAAGGCGTGCAGCGCGCGCGCGCGATGGCTCGTTTCCGATTTCTCCTCCGCGCTCATCTCGGCATACGTTCTGCGCTCCCCTTCCGGAACGAAGAGCGGATCGTAGCCGAATCCTCCATCGCCGCGCTCGCCGCGAGCGATGCGCCCGCGCGTTTCACCGAGCCCGCGATACTCATTCCCCGCCTCATCGATGCCGACGAGAACGCACTGAAAGCGTGCCGTCCGCAATGCATCGGGAACCGCGGCAAGATCGTCGAGCATCAACGCGCGCCGCTGCGACCAGCTCAACTCGATTCCGCCGTAGCGCGCCGAACGAACTCCCGGTGCGCCGGCAAGCGCGTCGACTTCGATACCGCTATCATCGGCGATCACCACTGCGGGAATGCCCCGGCGACGGAGCTCGCGGTGCAGCGCCTCGGCCTTCAAGCGAGCATTTCCCAGATAATCGACGGCATTCTCCTCGACGTCGGGATACTCGATTTTCGCTCCGAGTTCGAGCCCGTGCGTCGCGAGCAATGCCGCAAACTCCGCGCGCTTTCCCGCATTCGTGCTCGCGAGAAAGATCTGCGCGCTCATGACTCGAGCTGGAGCACCGCCATGAATGCTTCCTGCGGCAATTCCACGCGCCCGACGCGGCGCATGCGTTCCTTCCCGGCCTTCTGCTTCTCCAACAATTTGCGCTTCCGGCTGATATCGCCGCCGTAGCATTTTGCAAGGACGTTCTTACGCATCGCGCTGACGGTCTCGCGAGCAACAATTTTTCCGCCGATCGCCGCCTGAATCGGCACCTCGAACATCTGGCGCGGAATCAACTCTTTCAGTTTCTCCGCCAGTAGTCGCCCGCGATTCGCGGCCTTATCGCGCGCAACGATAAACGAAAGCGCATCGACCGCCTCGCCGTTGAGCAGAATTTCCAACTTCACGAGATCGCCTTGACGGTACCCGATCGGTTCGTAATCGAGCGAGGCATAGCCCTTCGTGCGCGACTTGAGCTGATCGAAGAGGTCGACGATGACTTCGATCAACGGCATTTCGTAACTCAGAATGACGCGCCCGTCGTGGAGGTACTCCATGTTCAAAAGCGTTCCGCGACGCGCTTGGATAATCTCCATGATCGCCCCGACGTAATCCGGCGGGGAGATAATCGTCGTTTTAACGTACGGCTCTTCGAGTTGAGCGATGAGGTTTGCCGGCGGCAATTTCGAGGGATTGTCGACGAGTTCGACCGTTCCGTCGGTTCGCGTGACGCGAAAGACGACCGAGGGCGAGGTCGCAATGAGGTCGAGCGAGTAATCGCGCTCCAGCCGCTCCTGCACGATCTCCATATGCAGTAAGCCCAAAAATCCGCAACGAAAACCGAACCCTAAAGCGATCGATGTCTCCGGTTCAAAAACCAGCGCCGCGTCGTTGAGCTTGAGTTTCTCCAATGCGTCGCGGAGCGCATCGTACGCGGCGCCTTCGTTGGGATAGAGCCCGCAAAAAACCATCGGGACCGCCCTGCGGTAGCCGGGAAGCGCGACGTGCGCGGGATTATTCGCTGCGGTAATCGTATCGCCGACGTCGATATCGCCCAACGATTTCACGTTGGCGATGACGTATCCGACGTCGCCGACGCTCAGCCGTTGCGTCGGGCGCATCTGCGGAGCGAAGAGCCCCACTTCGGTACATTCGTAGACGCGCTCGTGGGCCATAGACATGAACTTCGTCCCGCTCTCGATCGCCCCATCGACGACGCGAACGTAGCTCACGACTCCGCGGTAGGGATCGAATTGCGCGTTGAATACTAACCCGCGCACGTGATCGTTGTGCCCCTGTGGCGGCGGTATGCGCGCGACGATTGCTTCGAGAATATCCTCGATCCCAATACCGTTTTTCGCACTTGCAAGAATGCACTCGCTGCGCTCGATGACGAGCAGTTCTTCGATCTCGGTCATCACCCGTTCCGGGTCCGCCGCCGGAAGATCGATTTTATTGATCACCGGAATAATGGTGAGATTATGCTCGAGCGCGAGGTGATAATTCGCGAGCGTCTGTGCCTCGATGCCCTGCGCCGCGTCGATAATAAGGAGCGCGCCCTCGCACGCCGCCAACGATCTGGAAACCTCGTATGAAAAATCGACGTGCCCTGGTGTATCGATGAGGTTTAGTCGATAAATTTCTCCGTCGCGCGCCGGATAGCGCAGCGTGACCGGATGCATGCGAATGGTGATGCCGCGTTCGCGCTCGAGATCCATCGCGTCGAGCTGCTGCTCTTCCATATCGCGCAACTCGATCGTCTTCGTCATTTCGAGCAGGCGATCGGAGAGCGTCGTCTTTCCGTGATCGATGTGCGCGATGATGCAAAAGTTTCGCGTATTCGCTATCGTTTGCAGGCGATGCGCGTGCTCCGTGGTCTTCTCCATACGGATTTCGCTAGAAGGCGCAGGCGTGAAGCGTTGCCGAGAAGATTATCGGGCGAATGACGAACTGCACGACCAAGATGAGGACGAGGAAGGCGATATCGAAGCCGCCCATCGGCGGGATGATTCGCCGAATCGGATTGAGTACCGGTTCGATCACTGCGGCAAGGTAGCGCACCCATGCCCCCTGTAGGTCGGGAATCCATGAAATGACGGCATAGACGACCAACACGATCATGTAGATATTCAGTAACTGAAGCAGAATCGGGCCAAGATCGCAGGCGATAACGTTCACAGAAGCAGCCTTCTACGACTTATCGGCGATGACATTCCGTGGAATGCCGTCGAGAAAGGGCGTCGGGTCGATCGGCGTTCCGTCGAGCATCACTTGGTAATGAACGTGCGGCCCGGTTGCAAATCCGGTCATGCCGACCCGACCTATCACCTGCCCCTTGAGTACATGCTCGCCGACGCGGACCTCGGTGCTCGAAAGATGCGCGTACCAGGTTGTATATCCGTTTTCGTGATCGATATCGACCTTCAGGCCGTAGCCGCCGTCATAGGCGGCGGCCGTGACGACGCCCGCCGCCGTAGCGCGTACCGGCTCGCCCCAGTCGGCGGCGAGATCGACGCCTTCGTGGAACTCGACATCGGGATAGGTGCGATAACAAAAACACCCGACGATCGGCGCTCCGGCTACCGGGTTCAGCGACGGAATATGCGCGATGAGCGCGGCCTGCGCAAGCGCGGTGATATTCCCGAGATTGAGCGCGCGCGTCGCTTGCCGACGCGTTTGCTGCGAAAGCGAGTCGGCGCGAGCCGCGAGCAGAGCGATCTGGTGGAGACGCTCGCGTACGATGCTCACTTTCGACTGCGGATGCGTCGATTTTTTCTTCGCCTGAATGGGTTTTACGACGTGAATGGGCATCCCGATCGCCGCTTCTATCCGTTGGTTCTCGCGTTCGACACGCTCGAGCGTCGCGCGGAGTTGCTCGGTCTGACGATCGATGGAGGTGACTTTGCGGCGTTGGTGCTGCGCCGCTACCTGCAAACGGGAGACTTCATGGTGCGCAAGGCCCGCGGTAACGAGAGCGAAGAGCGCCGATCCCATTACCAAACACGCGATGAGCGTGCAGGCGAGAACGATCGTGCGGCGCGAGAGAACGAAACGCCAGATGCGCTCGCCGTTTTGCGGCACGAGTTTTACGTGATAGCGATCGAGAAACATCGTTATCCTGCCACCGAGAGTCCCGCGTGCGTCGCCGATGCCTTCGCTTGCTCGATTGCGGCAATTTCTTCATCCGACGCGTTGCTTTCACAACGAAAGGCGCGCACGCTTTTGCCGTAGGTTCTCGTATCGGTGCGCGAATAGATACTGTTGAGGACGACCCCATCGCCCTCGCGATTGAGCAACGCGAGCGCATACGAAAGCGTCGAACCGGTATCTTCGTAGGCGTCGTAGCGAATAAAGCCGACGAGCGAGAGATCGACCCGCGCAAGCGCTTCGAGCGCTGCGATGCGGGCGCTGCTTTCAGCAGCATGCGATTCCGTCGTTCGCAGCGCACCTTCGAGCGCCGCGATCCGCTGCGAGGCCGCCCCGGCGGAGCCGCCGAGCAGATCGTCATGGATACCGACCAATTTCACCAGCGCCGGGATACTCTTCCCCATCCGCGCGAAGGCGACAATCACGGCCACCAGCGCAATTGCAGCGAGAAGCAGGCCGCCCAGAGCGAGCGCCGCGAGCAAATCGGGCGAAAAATTCGACGGCAGCATCTTCTCCAATACGTTCAGCTACGTTCAGCGTTCAGCGTTTTGCGCATACCACGACGGAAGCCGGGTTGACTCGCGGCACCCGCACCGATTCGCGAACCGTTGCTCCCTTCCGGGCCTGGCGGGGTTGACGAGGGCGCGC
>JAJYFM010000079.1 GCA_021790895.1 bacterium | reverse complement strand
AGGAACGCTCGCCCGTTCCCGCGCAACGGCGGGGCGATGGAACTGCTGCGCTTCGAGGGGCTCGAGTGTCGCTACGGGGCGCGCGAGGTCTTCGCGGGGCTCGGCGGCGTGCTGCGCGATGGCGAGCGCATCGCCCTGGTCGGCCCGAACGGCGCCGGGAAATCCTCGCTGCTGCGCATGCTCGCCGGCGTCGATGCGCCCGACGGCGGGCGGATCGTACGCGCTCGCGACGCGCGCATGGGCTACCTCGCGCAGTCGGTCGCCGATGAGACCGAGGCCACGCTGCAAGAGCTCGTCGACGCCGCGCTCGCGCGCATTCCGGACGTCGAATACGAACGCAAGCGCAAGTTGCTGCGCACGATGCTCGCCGCATTCGGTTTCGCGCCCGAGGAATACGCACGACCGTTGCGCGAGTTCTCCGGTGGGCAACGCTCGAAGGGCGCACTCGCACATCTCCTCATCGACGAGCCCGACTATTTAATCCTCGACGAACCGACGAACCATCTCGATATCGGCACCGTGCGTTGGCTGGAGAATACGATCGCCGGCGATAAACGCACGTACATCATCGTTTCCCACGACCGCTACTTCATCGACCGCGTCGCCACGCAAATTTGGGAACTCGACCGCGGCACGCTCTACGTCTATCCCCCGGCATCTCGCGCCTATACGGCGTTTCTCGAAGCTCGCGACGTGCGCCGCGAGAACGAACGGCGCGCCTACGAAAACTACATCGCCGAACGCGACAAGCGCCGCGCAACGATCGCCGGCTTACGCGCAACGCACACGTCGTCGGATTACAAACAGGTGCGCAGCCGCGAGCGGCAGCTCGCGCGAACCGAAGCCGAGATCGCCGCACCGGAGCCGCCACCCGAGGTTGCCCGAATCAACGTTGCACTCGCCGCTCATCGCCGCGTGACCGGCGGCTTTGCCTTCGAACTTTCGAACCTCACGAAAGGCTACGCATCACCGCTCTTCACCGCGCTGGCTATCGACGTGCAGCAGGGCGAGCGCATCGCGATCGTCGGGCCGAACGGCGCGGGAAAGTCGACGCTGCTCTCCATCCTTGCCGGCGAAGGCACCCCCGATGCCGGGAGCGTGCGCTATAATCCCGCCGCGCGTATCGCATATTTCGCGCAGAACGCACAAGAGCAGCTCGACCCCGATGCAAGCGCCATCGATGCGGTGCTCTCAACCGGCAGCGTGCTTCCCGAACGCGCGCGCGGGTTGCTCGGGCGCATCGGGATCTCCGGCGAGATGCAAGAACGCCCGGTCCGTTCGTTCTCCGGCGGAGAACGGCGGCGCATCATGCTCGCGCGCTTGATGGCGCAGAACGCCGACATCTTGCTGCTCGATGAGCCGACGAACGATCTCGATATCGCCAGCCGCGAAGCGCTCGAATCGGTCCTCGATGAGTACCCCGGCACCCTCGTCGTCGTTTCGCACGACCGCTATCTCCTCGCGCGCCTCGCCGAGCGCGTCCTCTGGATCGAGAACGGCGCGTGGGGGATTCTCGAAGGCTACGATGCCTACGAACGCTTCGTTCGCGAACGCGAGGACCGCTCGCCGAATGCCGCGCTCGAAGCGGAGCGCCCGAAAACAACGCGCCTGACGCCGCTGAAAGTTCGTTCGAAACTGATGACGCAGATCGCGGCGGTCGAGCGCGAAGTCGAATCGCTCGAAGCACGAAAAGCGGAGATTGAAGAGCTGTTCGCGCAGCCCGACCTCTACGAAGATCGCGAGCGCGTGAAAACGCTACAAGCAGAGGTGGAGAGCATCGCCTCGCGCCACGAACATGCGCTCGCGCGCTGGGAAGAACTGCACGCGCAACTCGACGCAAGCGCTGCCGGCCAATGAGGCACGCTTTGGTTAGCTCTCGGACGAGACGAGCGCGACCGCCTCTGTTGCGATCCGTTCGCTCGAACGATAATGCCCGTAGAACCCGGCAAAAGATAACGCCCCGAAAGAGATGATGTCCAGAACGACGCTCCCGATATCGCCGGGTTTCGATGCGTCAATACACACGGTTAATACGGTGAGACCCAGAAACATATACCCAAACCAGAGCCGAGTGAAGAAGCCCGGCTCCTTTGCCAACCGAACGAGCGAATCAATTCCAAGAGCAAAGCAGCACAGGAGACTGTAGACTGCAAAAGCGTCGTTGTGTACCTGGAACATTTGAAAAGATTCATAGGCAAAAACGATTGCATACCAATAACTCGAGAGCGAAAGATCGAAGAAGTTGATGGTGTATTGTTCGATTCCGCCTGCGATTTTTGCGAAAAACCCCTGCTTCTTCGAGATTGCATCGCTTCGCGGCCCGATCGAATCCGACGGAGCTGAATGGCCGCCACGGAGCGCCCGCGCAATGCGCGCAACGAGGGCTTTCGCGCCGATGGCAAGAGCGGCGATGAAGACGACCAGGAGCATCAGGAGCCCTGTCCACCGGGCGATCTGCCGGAATACTTTCTCCCACCCCGACGGATGCGGCGCAAAGAGCAACGCCCCGAGATAGACCAGGAACAAGATCCCGACAATACCCGGCAATCGCTTCGATATCTCGCGGAAAAACGACATGAGCGACCCATTCTTATAGGTGGACGCCGCAAAGCCCTGGCGGCCCTTTTTCTCCTTCGAGAAGGACGCCCTTGTTGTTGCGAATAACGCACCCTGCATGGAACGCACCGATGAAGAACTTCTCGCTGCTTTTATTGAAAAAGCGCGAGCCTCCGGCATTTCAGATGCAACGACGGTTGAGGTTCTCAAACAACGGGGCTGGTCGGAGCGGCGTATCTATCGCGTGCTCTCGGCCGCTGTCGAAAAAGCCGTAGGCCTTGAAATTCCGGCCCGCGGCAGCGCTCAAGAATACGCGCGCGATGCGTATTTGTATCTCGTCTCGTTCGTAACCCTCGCGTTGTGGTCGTATTCCCTCGGAAATATTTTCTACACGATGATCCACTTTTGGATACCCGACCCGACGGCTACGTGGACGATTTCCATTCGAATGCTGCCGCAATTTCTCGCCTGGCCGATCGCTATGCTTATCGTTGCGTTTCCAATATTTATGTTTGTGAATGTAACGCTGCAGCGAGATCTTACGCAGCGTCCCGAAGGTTTTTCTACCGGAGTTCGCAAGTGGTTAACCTATATTGCGCTCGTCGGAGCGATGGGAACCCTCGTTTTCGACGCGGTATCGTTCCTGGAGTCCTATCTTCTCGGCACCCTTACGACGCGATTTATTCTCGACGCTCTCGTGTTGTTGGTCATCGCCGGCGGAATATTTTCTTACTACCTCGTCGCCGTCCGAAGCACGCTCGTCGCACCGCGCCGCGAGCAAGCGTATGCTTTGGTTTCGACAGTCGCCGTCATCGCTGCGTTAGCCGTCGGATTTATTGCGATGGGCTCACCGAATCACCAACGGGA
Source organism: bacterium (assembly GCA_021790895.1). Classification (GTDB taxonomy): domain Bacteria; phylum Vulcanimicrobiota; class Vulcanimicrobiia; order Vulcanimicrobiales; family Vulcanimicrobiaceae; genus JABEUX01. The sequence continues at coordinate 2,572 of JAJYFM010000079.1, read as the reverse complement.
AATTTCCGCAGATGGGCGGCGCATCACCAACCTTCGGGAGATCGAACACGCCATTCGAGCAAAAGCGAAAAGCGATAAAGCCTTGAAGCGTCCTTATGTCTTGCCTTCCCGATTGAGTGAAATCGAAGGCCTCGCTCCAGGCCAGATGCTCGACCCGATCTCGCGAGTGCCATATGAATACCAACGGATCGGCGCCTCCCGATATCGTCTTTGCGCAACGTTTTATGCTAACAACAATAAACCGACATCGTTACCGGCTATTACGGTGATGAAGGCCCGCGATGGACGCATCCTGCGCGTAACAGCCGACGCCTACCCCGACAGCACGCCGGGGCGCAGCTGGAATCACGGCACCGGGAAAGACTGCTTTTTACTCTCCGTCTAGTCTGTCACTCCGAGTAGCTTGCGCAGCAAGCGTATCGAGGGGCTCTGTCACCCCGAGTAGCTTGCGCAGCAAGCGTATCGAGGGGCTCTGTCACCCCGAGTAGCTTGCGCAGCAAGCGTATCGAGGGGCTCTGTCACCCCGAGTAGCTTGCGCAGCAAGCGTATCGAGGGGCTCTGTCACCCCGAGTAGCTTGCGCAGCAAGCGTATCGAGGGGCGTTCCTTGAGATGACGGCGCTGCGTTAATTCAGATGCATTGCGTGCGCGATGCCAAGACTCGTCAGCGAAATGCCGACCCAGAGGATTGCACCGAGAAGAAGCGGGCGGATGCCCGCCGAGCGGATGCGCGCGTAATCGGCACTTAAGCCGACCGCCGCAAGGGCGACCGTAATCGCGAAGAGCGCGAGTTGATCGAGTGGAGCGTGCCAGGTCGCAGGGATATAGCCGAAGCTATTGATTCCGGCAGCAACGACGAACCACAGCACGAACCACGGGATAATCGAACGCCACGGCACGGCGTCACCGCCACGCATCGCAAATGCGCGTTTGCCGGCGTAAAACGCAACCAACGGAATAATAAGCGTCGTCCGCGTGAGCTTGACGATGACCGCGTGTTGCCCGGCCGCGTGCCCAAAAACAAACGCCGCCGCAACGACCGACGACGTGTCGTTGATCGCCGTACCTGCCCAGAGGCCGAATGCGGTTTGCGTCATGTGCATCAAGTGGCCTATGGTCGGGAACGTGAGGACCGCCGCGACGTTGAAAAAGAAGATCGTCGAAAGCGCGTACGCGACATCCGCACGGTCCGACTCGACGGCACTCGCAAGCGCCGCAATTGCCGATCCTCCACAGATCGCCGTGCCGACGCCGAGCAGGCGGCGTAAATCGCGGTCGATTCCGAGAAGTTTGCCGAAGATATATGCCAGCGCCAAGACGACGACGAGCGTTCCTAGCATCACCGGCAGCGATTTTAAACCACCGGCGACAATATCGGTAAAGCGCAGCTGCGTGCCGAGCAGCACGATCGACCACGCCAGCACTTGCTTCGTGCTAAAGACGATTCCCGGATGCAGCCGCGCACCCGGCGCACGGAACGCCGTAATTAACAGGCCGAGCGCAATTGCGACCACCGGCGAACCGACGACGGGCAAGAGATGCCCGACGAGGGTTGCGACGGCCGCAATTGCGATCGCCAGAAGGAGCCCAGGAAGCACTCTCACGATACGCTAGAAGAAGCTCGCGGGTTCCGAGGGAAACACGATGGCGGCTTTCTTATCGAACGCCGGCCGCTTGTGGCTTTCGACGAATGCTGCAACATCGAAGGCCTCCTGGTTGCTCAACGTTCCCGCCTTCCCAAGCGGCATGTTGTAGCGAACGAAGCCCGCCATCATCGCAACCTTCGCCATACCCGCGCCCTTGTTGAACGACGTCGCTCCCCAAAGAGCCGGGAACTGTCCTGGAATACCGGCACCGGTTGCCTGATGACAGACGGAACACTGCGCCGCGTAGATCTTTGCACCGCGCGAAACGCTCGGCGGAGCCGGCGGCTTGATGCGCGCGATGCGCACCGCCGGATCGATCGGGGAAAATGTTTTCTGCCCTCTCGATATCCAATTGATGTATGCTACGACGGCAATCATCGTTCGGCTATCGTAGGCCGGCGGTTTGCCGTTCATGCTGTAGAGAAAACATTCGGCGATGCGATCCTGAAGGGCGATCGCGCGATGCGAGCGTTTGTTCCACTGGGGGAAGTGTCCGGCGATCCGCAGATAGCCGCCGCGCGGCACCGTTCCACCAGCGATATGGCACGACGAACATTGCATTTGCGCAACGACGTAGGGTTTCGCGAACTTGTGCGTCTGCGTGATGATATTGTAGCCATCACGCACCAACGCGCCCATTTTTCCGGCCGGAAGATGGGCCGAATCGTAGAGCGCGGCACCAGCAAGCGGGCGGCCTGCAGTCGCTCCGCTGCCGGTGCCGGTAGCGCCGCCGGCGCATCCGGCGAGCGCGAGTGCGACGAACGCACCCGCGATCGCATAGAGAGTTCGCACGCCGCGCTCCCTAGAACGCCAGCGCCGTGTAGGCGTAGCCGAAACGCTTCTGCAGAACCGCTACCGTGGCGACCATCGAAGGCACCACGATCGTTCCTGGAATGAGATGCGTGAGAATATCGGCGGCGACTTGCGA
>JAJYFM010000078.1 GCA_021790895.1 bacterium | reverse complement strand
TCGTGCAGCCATGCGCGCACCCGTCGCCGCACGTCGGCAAAGTTCTCGCCGTCGCGCGGCTGATATTCGCGCGCCGAGGTCACCTGCGTCCCGCTATCGCCGGGAAATGCAGCGGTAATCTCGGCCCACGTCTTGCCCTCCCAGGCGCCGAAATCGAACTCTCGGAGTCGCGCATCGAGCGTGAGCGGAAGCGTGCGCCCTGCGAGAATCGTCCTCGCCGTCGAGGCTGCCCGCGCGAGATCGCTCGCGTAGGCGCAATCGATCGGAAGATCCGCCAACGCCTCGGCGACGGCGCGCGCCTGCGCCTCTCCAGCGGGTGAGAGCGGGATATCGCTGCGCCCTTGAAAGCGCCCCGAGCTGTTCCAGTCGGTGAGTCCGTGCCGGACCAGCAAGAGTTCCACGGCGCCCCCATGCTCGCTGCAGCATTGCCCTTCCTGCACGTCGAACGGGCCCCGGCATGGCTGAGGAATCGACTGCGACGCGCGAACAACGCGTCGACGTTCGGAAGATGTATAAGCTCTTCGTTAACGGTGCATTCGTTCGCTCGGAGTCGGGACGCAGTACGCCGCTCTGGGACGGGCGCGCATTTCTCGCAAATATCGCGCAGGCATCGCGCAAAGATCTCCGCGACGCGGTCACCGCAGCCCGCGCTGCTCAGCGCCGCTGGTGGGCGCAGGATCCGCAGTTGCGCGGATTGATGCTCTATCGCCTCGGGGAGATGCTCGAAGCGCGACGTTCGGAGTATATCGCTCTCCTTGCCGAAGGAAACGGAGACGATCTCCGCGGCGCGCGCGAAGAGATCGATATCGCGATCGATCGCGTCATTTGGTATGCCGGCTGCTGCGATAAATACTCCGCCGTGCTCTCGTCGCGAAATCCCGTCGCGGGCCCGCATTTCAACTGCTCGACACCCGAGCCGATGGGCGTCGTCGGCATTCTCGCGCCGCAGGCACCGCTCTTCCTCGGCATCATCACCAGCCTGCTTCCTCCGCTCGTCGCCGGAAACGCGACCATCCTTCTTGCCTCCGAACGCGATCCGCGCCCCGCAATCGCGCTCGCCGAAGCGATCGCGCTCTCCGATATCCCGTCGGGAGTCGTCAACATCCTCACCGGATTTCGCCACGAGATCGCTCCGGCAATGGCAAAACACGACGGCATCGAAGCGATCGCGTGCTGCCGCGAAGATCTCGCCGCGTGGGGAGAGATCGAGCGCGAATCCGCCGCATCGATCAAACGCATTCGCCCGTTCGAGTTCGAGCGCGCCGTCGACTATCTGAGCGATCGCGCCCAATCACTCGATGGGATCGCCGACTTTTGCGAGATAAAGACGATCTGGCACCCGGTCGGATTCTAGGCGCAGCGATGGAGTGGAGCGAGAGCGAGCGACGGCTGCGCGCTGAAATCGTCGATTGTGCGCGGCGGCTCTGGAAACGAGGGCTCGTGACCGGCAGCAGCGGAAATATCAGCGCGCGCATGGAGGGCGGCGATCTTCTCATAACGCCGTCGGGTCGCTCGCTCGAACGCCTCCAGGAGAGCGAGATCCTCCGCGTCGACAGCAACGGCGTGCCGCGCACTTCGCAGGGACGACCGAGCAGCGAACTTCCGCTCCACGTGGCAGCCTATCGCCTCCGACCCGACGCGGCATATCTCGTGCACACCCATCCCACGGCCTGCGTTACCTGGAGCCTCTGCGGCCGCCTCTTCCCGCGCACGACGGTCGGTGCAACCGAGAGTCTCGGGGCGGTCGGTTGGGTACCATACGCTCCCGCCGGGAGTACGATGCTCGCCGAATCCGGAGCCGAGATCTTCGCTCGCGGCGTCGACACGATCCTCATGGAGCGCCACGGACTCTCGACGCTCGCCGCGACGCTCGAACGCGCATTCATCCTCACCGATCTCGCCGAAGAGAGCGCGCGCATCGCGCTTGGAGCGGCACGCTCCCCGAGGCTCGCCCCCTTCGAGCAAGGTAAGCCGAACCTCGAGGATGAAGGAGACTCCATGCCGCCGTATCGCGCGATCTTCTAACGCTACGAATGCATCCACGTCGATATTCGGCGGGGCAACGCCTCGCACGAGCGCTGGATTTCGGCGAATTTCGCCTTCATTATCAACCCGTCGTCGATCTACGAAACGACCGTATCGTCGGCGTCGAAGCGCTCTGTCGCTGGCCGCAGTCCGAGAAGGTCATCGGGCTTCCCGATGCGTTCATTCCGCAAGCGGAGGCCTCGGGTGTCATCATCGCGCTCGGGGAATGGGTCTTTCGCACCGCGACCGAGCAAGTACACCGATGGGAAACGCAATCCGGCATCCGGCTCGATCTTGCGGTCAATCTGAGCAGCCGTCAATTTCTCCACCTTCAACTCGTCGCCGCGATTGAAGATGCACTCCGTCAGGCATCGCTGGCGCCGGAGCGCTTGGAGTTCGAAATCACCGAATCGGTAGCGATGCATAACGCCGAAGATTCCGTCGGCATCATGCGTCAGCTCAAACAGCTCGGCATCTCGCTCGCTCTCGACGATTTCGGCACGGGATACTCATCGCTCTCCTATCTCAAGCGCTTTCCGATCGACAAGATCAAGATCGACAAGAGCTTCGTCCACGATATTCCAAACGACGCGAACGACCTTGCCATCGTCACGGCGATCATCGCCATGGCTCACGCGCTCGGGCTGCAGGTTCAGGCCGAGGGCGTTGAGACCAAAGCGCAAGCCGATTTCCTCCGCGATTGCGGATGCGAACTCGCGCAAGGTTTTCTCTACGGCCGCGCCCTACCAGCGACGGATTTTGCCGAGGCCTTCGACCCGAATCTCGGGGTTATGAGATCGCTGAGCGCGTAAGCGACGCGAGCAATTCTACCTCTGCACGCATCTGCCGCCAACCGCGGAAATTCGCGTGCGCCCCAACCGCCGGCGTCGCCACATGTTCGAACGGGCTCAGGTGATGTTGCTCCATGAGCCGCTCGCAGAGATCGAGATCCTTCGTCCGATCCCTCGACCCATCGTGCGTAAGATAGGAGACGCGCGCGCAGCGAGCGGCGCTCACGCGCTTGCGGAGCTCGATATCGAGACCGAGCTCGTCCTCTTGTAGTAACGGCGTGTGCCACTCGCCTTCGACAAGTGCGGTCGGTATGTGGTTCTCGTAGGCCGCGCGCATATTGATCGCGATCTCGCGAATCTCGGGCTGCGCTTGCGGCGTACAGCGGAGCGCAAAAAAATTCGCCCACTCCGTCGCGGTCACGATGACCGTATGCCAGAGAAAGGGCTCGAGCAATCGATTCAGGACCTGTTTGTGGACCTGCAACGTCTGCAGCTCGCGTACGGCTTCGACCGCTTCGTCGCGCGCGTGCAACCAGGCCCGTTCGGCGATACGGATCGCCTCCATATCGAGCAACGACGCGGCCGCCATTCCCGGCTGATTCCGTCCCCATTCCAACGGTAAAACCGGGTCGGTCAGAACGCGCTCGATCAGCTTCGAGGTAGGAATCGCTCGCGAACTCGCGCTGTTCCGCGAGAATTGCCGATGCGTATTGAACTCCGCCAGCACGAAGCGGGGAAAGCAGACCTCCATCGTGGTCACGCGTTCCCCGGTCGGTGCAACCGAATCGAGCAGTATCTTTGCGCTATATCCCGCCAAGACGTTAGCCCCCGCGATAGCGGAGGAAGGCAGGGACTTCGATATCGTCCATATTGACCGGCGCGACCGTCTCGATCCGCGTGCCCTCAAAGGCAAAGCCGGTCGACTCCGTGCGCCGGATAGGTCCGAATCCCGCCGCGAGCACCGTTACGCGAACGCGCCCCTGGAGAGCCGGGTCGAGGTTCGCGCCAAAGATGATCTGCGCATCGGGGTCGACGCTGCGACTGATCATTTCGGCGGCTTCGTTGACCTCGTACATCGAGAGATCGCTTCCGCCGGTGATATTGAGAATAACGCCGCGCGCTCCATCGATCGTCGTGTCGAGCAGCGGCGAGGCGATCGCCTTCTGCGCGGCGTCGGCGGCGCGGTGCTCCCCGGTTCCTTCGCCGATCCCCATCATCGCCGTTCCGGCATCGGTCATGACCGCTTTGACGTCGGCGAAATCGAGATTGATGAGTCCCGGCTGCGTGATGAGATCGCTGATCCCGGCGATACCTTGCCGTAAGACATCGTCGGCGAAACTGAAGGCTTCGTTTAACGGCGTCTTCTTCTCAATCACCTGGAAGATTCGCTCGTTGGGAATCGTGATCAGCGTATCGACCTTCGACTCGAGATCGGCGATGCCGCGTTCGGCGGCCTCCATGCGCTTGCGACCTTCGAAAGCGAAGGGTTTCGTTACAACCGCGATCGTTAGCGCGCCCGATTCACGCGCGAGTTCGGCGAGAACCGGCGCGGCGCCGGTGCCCGTTCCGCCACCCATTCCCGCAGCGATGAAGACGAGATCCGCACCGTTCACGATCATCGCGAGATCCTCGCGCGATTCCTCGGCGGCATCTCTGCCCAGCGTCGGGTTCGCACCCGCGCCGAGTCCACGCGACATCCCCGTACCGATCTGCACGGTGTTCTCGGTGAGCGAATTGCGCAACGCTTGAACGTCGGAGTTCACAGCGAAGAAATCCACGCCCGTTAATCCCGCTTCGATCATGCGATTGATCGCATTGCATCCGCCCCCGCCGACGCCGATAACGCGAATCGTCGCAGCGTGCTCGGGGACATAGCGTTTTGCTTCAGCCATCGTTTCCTCCGTATGAAAGAGATCTAGTTCCACAGCGCCGCGAGCCACCCGCGTAGCCGAGTCATGAGCGATCCGTTCCGCGCCGATTCGACACCGGCAAGCTCGCTCTTGCGTGCGAAGAGTACGAGCCCGATCGCGGTTGCATATTGCGGAAAAGCCAGTGCATCGATCGTTCCGGCGAGGTTCGCCGGAACGCCGACGCGTACCGGTGCCTCGAAGGTTTTTTCGGCGAGCGCCTCGAGACCGGGCAACGATGCGCCCCCTCCCGTCAGCACGACCTCACCGACCACCAGGTCGCGCGGCACATTCTCGAGGATCTTCGCTCGCGCCATCCGCAACGTCTCGAGAACGCGTGGGACAACGATCGCGTTGAGTTCCTGCGTGTTTGCTTCGCGCTGCGAACGTCCGTCGAACGACTGCACCGAGAAGGTGCGCGCCGCGCCGCCCGGTTCGTCGCCGACGCCGAACCGATGCTTGACCTCCTGCGCCTGGGCGAGCGAGGTCTTGAGACCGAGCGAGATGTCGTTGGTGAGGATCTGCCCCCCGACCGGTATCGTCGCCGTATAGATCGCGCTCCCGCCGGTGAAGACGGCGATATCGGTCGTTCCCCCACCGATATCGAGGAGGACGACGCCGACATGTTGCTCCTCGGGCAAGAGCGTCGCCGCCGCGCTTGCGAGCGGCTCGAAGACGACGCCCGCCGATTCGATGCCCGCGCGATGAACGCATTTGAGCACGTTGGCGAGGAAACTACTCGCTGCGGTGACGATGTGGGTGTCGACCTCAAGACGCCCGCCGGCCATACCGACGGGATCGACGATGCCGTCCTGTCCGTCGACGGTAAAGAATCGCGGCAGCGCGTGCACAATCTGACGGTCGCTGGGAACGTTGATAATCTTGCTGGCATCGACGACGCGCTCGACATCGATCGCCTCGACTTCGCGGTCGTCGTTCGCAACCGAGACCACTCCGCGGTTATTCACGCTGCGAACGTGCTCGCCGGTGATGCCGACGATCGCTTCCTCGATGTGCACCCCGGACATCCGCTCGGCCTTCTCGGTCGCCGCCTCGATCGACTTCACCGTTTGTTCGAGGTCGACCACGACGCCGCGACGCATCCCTAAGGACGGCGCCTCGCCGAAACCGAGGATCTCGAGGCCGTTGGGCCCTTCGGCGGCAACGACGACGCACGTCTTCGTGGTGCCGATATCGAGGCCGCAGAGCGTCCCTTGTTTCATTCACATCCTAAAATATTAACGCCGGTATCCACCATATATTGGGCTAACGGGGGAGAACCCCTACTATCCCTGCCGAAAATACC
>JAJYFM010000035.1 GCA_021790895.1 bacterium | reverse complement strand
GCCGCCGGAGTTACCGCGCCCGCCTACGGGCTCTATTTTGCGGGCGTCGCCTACCCCGACGGCTACGATTCATTCGCCGAACCGCCGATCGTCGGGATTGTCACGCGAAGCAGGGCGAATTAGCGCCCGTATCGAGATTCTTAGCGCGCTCCCTGCGCCAAACGACACGTTCGTCGGGTGCGTCGCAGTGGGCGTGCGCGCTCTTGTGTAGCGTTACGCCGGACAGTTCACCTTGACAACACCAGCGTTCTCAAAGGAAGAGCGCGTTAACATCCGTAGCGGTGGCACGGAAGGACTCGCCTGGCCCTGCTAGCGCGTGCGCGGTGACAACTGGCCGCCCTCCCACGCTCCATGGCCCGCCAAGATAATTGTCGTCAGCCAAGCGCGTTCTGGAGAGGATAGCCGGGAGGAGGGGGGGGGACATCCCGACGACGCCTTCCGGGCGCCGACTTTAATGCGAACGAATTTCCGGGAAAAGAAAAATGAACGGGATGCTTTCAAAAGCAAGAGGGTTCGTTGGTCTTGCACTCGCGGTCACACTGGGTGTGATGATTTTGGGGACGCCGCCCCAAAGTGCCCATGTAGGGTACTTCATTGCAAAATCGATAAACGGGCACAGCCAAGTGCTGGATGTCATTGGCGAAGGAATGGGTGGATACGGTGGCGGCGCCATTGGCGCTGAGGCCGGTGCAGAGTGGGGCGCCGGCATAGGATGGATCGGTGGGCCTCTCGGAGCCTTAGCCAGCGGCCTGATTGGCGCGGGGGCGGGTGCGCTCTAAGGATAACGTGGCCCGAGAAGCGCGGATTCCTGTAGTAAAGATGGCGTCTGCGCTTCTCTCATCCGTCTCGATCGCTTCTGGCGCGTGTATAGGTTTTGAAGAACCTCTGAATATTAAAGAATACGGAGACCGGGTTCTCGTAACACGTTCGTGGGGCGATGACTTCGCAAATATCATTTTCGCAAATTTACATCTTGCGGGAGTGATCCTACTGGGGCTTGCAACGGTCGGCACGATGACGCTCCTAGGATGCTTCATTGTAGGGTTAAGTTTCGGTAGAGCCATGCGAGCCGGAGTCGCACTGCATTTTTCACCGAAGACATACCTTCTGATGTTCGCCTTTCATGCACCCCTCGAACTTGCGGGAGTTTTCGTGGTCGCATACGGCACTCTTGATTTTCTACAAAAATTGATCGGACTGAGCCGAAAACATCCACTGCCTCGTAACTCGCTAAGAACTCTTTTCACAAACTGCGCGGTGGGAATTGGCCTCCTTGTCGTCGCCGCCCTGCTCGAGTCGACGGTTACGCGAAGCTTCGCAATATCAATCTTTAAATGATAGTCAAGAAATACGCAATTCTCGGAATCTACGTTGCGAGAGATCCTTTCATCAGATGGGCCTGTTTCATTTTTTATTTTACGGCCGCTGGAGCTTCTCAGTTCATGGTGCTGAAAGAGGCGTTCGGTCAAGCATCTCCGCATGTTCCGCCATTTGTTGCCTTTGTTACCGTAGTGGTTAACGAGGCGAGCACCCTAATTGGAGTGCTGTTTTTGATTTCGTTTATTGTCGTCGGCGCAATTCTCGCAGGGCGCATAATTTCTTTCAAGGACGCGTGCGTAGAAGTGCTCTCAGCGTGGTGGCCAATGAGCATCGCGTCAGCGGTAATTTATTTTGTCATCTTAGGCGGGCATGGGGAAGGGAACGTTCTGTCATATATTTCTCTCGGGGCGCCGCTTCATGTAATGCGAGGGCTCCAAGTGTGGGCCAATAACGCGACAGACCTGCACGCCATTCAGAATATCGCCGCCGCGTTTAGTGCTATATTGCTAGTGTTTGGTATATCGAGCAAATCACAACTTTCGTTCTGGCGCTCTCTTATTATTATGGCAACATTTGCAGTCTTCGTAGAATCTCTATTATACATTGGAACTCGGCTCTAGAGTTCAGGACCATAATCATGCAGTTTTACATGAGTCTATCGGTAATACTTGGAATTTTCGTTGCGCTTATCCTGTTGCTGTCGGCTGTCTCGGTAAAAGTGGTCCATCGGCGGCGTGACACCTACTATCTGGTTTATCGCGTGGTCGTCGCAGCGGACGTATCCCTGATTTTGTGTGCAATGGCCGCTGCTGCATGCGCCGCCGGTCAAATTCACCTTTACGGGTTAGGAGATATCGGTGCCATCGTCGTTTTCGGGAGCGTTGTCTTCGTGGCGTCTGTTGTGCCCGCCTTTGCGATCGGGCTGATGTTTAGAAAGGGGCGCATTGACGTGCTTTCCGTGGGAAAAGATGCGGGGAGGGCGGGTGCCCCTATTGCGATGCTTTTGCTTTTGTTGGCGATCTTTTCAGTTTCGGTTTATAAGTTTGCTGGGGTGATGGGCGCGCCGAACGACGTTCGGCTCATCGTGCTGCTTTTCACGGGGTGTATGACCCCGTTTTTATGGACTGCCGTGTCCCCGTTGTTCATCGAGGCGACTCACTCGACGTCAGCTTTTTATATTACTGAAGCCCTGCCGGAGGCGATGAGGTTGCTCGCAACGGTCAATTTGGATTTGAATGCCGTACGCGTGATTGAAGATGACGGTGGCCGCTATTCAGCATTTGTTTGCGGAATATTGCCGGAAGTGCGGCGCGTGTTCTTTACGAGAACATTAGTAGCGGCGCTAGACACAAGCGACACCGTTGCGATTCTCGGGCATGAACTTGCACATCTCAAGCTCGGGCATAGTATTAAAATGATGGTAGCGAATCTCGCCGCGCTCTTAGCCATGGGATTATTATTCACTTTCATTGGAATAGCCGCATATGGAATCTCGCTGCCGCTTCCGTTGGGAGTTGGTGCGTCAATGTTATGCTTTCTTGCAAGCCGTCTCTTGTTGATTTATCCGTTATCGCGTCGTTTTGAAAAGGAAGCGGATCTACTTGCAAGTTCCTGGATGTCGAACGCGGAGAGCGTTGGGAACGCCTTGCAATCGCACGCGTCGTTCGCGGGGTTGGGCAATAGACGGCTTATGTGGCGCTGGCTTGATTCGCATCCGTCGCTCGCGGAGCGGCTGAACTACCTGAAACGATAGCTCATCCAACAGGCAGGCTACGCGGCCTAGCCATCGAGTTTCGTGCCTATCGTGCGTTTCGCCGGTTAGAGATAGCATGGTACGCACGATCGTCGGCCTGCTCGCCGAGTGCGCGATGGGTCGACGCAGCCCGGAGGGCGTCGCCGCGATCCTCGCGGCGCGCGATCGCGCGGCCGCCGGAGTTACCGCGCCCGCCTACGGACTCTATTTTGCGGGCGTCGCCTACCCCGACGGCTACGATTCATTCGCCGAGCCGCCGATGCTCGGGAGTCGCCCCGCCGAGTAGCGCGTTCTGTCCCGTCGTGCGCGCTCGCCGATATCGAGCGTCGCGCCTACTCGGGCTGATGGATGTGTGGTTCGATCTTCGCTCTGATCGTGCGTTTTGCCGGCCAGAGATAGAGAAACGGCGCGAGCACGAATATTACGATGCTCACCGTCGTGTTGAGAAACGAAACGGCGACGGCGATCGTGCAAATCGCCGGGAGGATCATCATCCGCAGCGCCTCTAAGCGAATCACCGGCCGAGGAAGTTTGGCTTCGACAAGCCGATGTTCGTGCGTTGCGTACCACCAGATCGTAAGTAACGAGACGCCGAGTAGCGAGATGTTCGCACCGTAGACGGCGATTGCAGTGCGACTATCGTCAAACGCGCCGAGCAAACCGGCCGAGAACGGCGTGATGACGACGAAGAGCATAAAGAGCAGGTTTAACCAGAGCAACGTGCGATCGGAGCGTTTCACGAAAATGAAGACGTGGTGATGGAGCACCCAATAGAGGCCGACGATGAAAAAACTGACGGCAAAGGTGCGCATGTGGTGCCAGAGCATGGCGACATAGGGCCAAACGCTGCTGCCTTCGGCGTGGGCGGGAATGCGTAGATCGAGAACGAGCAGCGTCATCGCGACGGCGAAGATGTTGTCGCTGAGCGCCTCGATGCGGGCCGTGCTTGCCGCCTCGGGCAGCGTATGGGTGCTAAAGATATTCATTTTCTCCGATGTCCCCGCGCTTTGTACGATAGTCGATTGCGAAAAGTTCGGCGCCCGCCTGCTTGCGAGGCCTTACGGATAGCGGTAGAGTCGGTTGTAGGAGGGCTCGATCTTGGGAACCGCCATCGTCGCCGATCGCATGCAGTTTGCGTTCACCGTGATGTTCCATTACCTCTTTCCGATCGCGACGATCGGGCTCGCCCCGTATATCGCGTGGTTCGCGTGGCGCTCCGCACGTGGAGACGACGAGGTCGCTCGACGCGCCTCGGCCTTTTGGACGAAGATCTTCGCGATCAATTTCGCCGTCGGCGTCGTGACGGGAATCCCGATGGAGTTCGCTTTCGGAACGAATTGGGCGCCCTTTTCGGCGAAGGCCGGCGCGGTGATCGGCCAACCGTTGGCGATGGAGGGCGTCTATGCGTTCTTCCTCGAGTCGGTCTTTCTTGGGATCATGCTCTACGGGCGGCGGCGCGTCTCGCCGCGCCTCTATGCGTGGTCGGCGACGCTCGTCGGCCTCGGCTCCTGGCTCTCGGGTTTCTTTATCGTTGCGACCGATGCGTGGATGCAGCACCCGGTGGGTTATCGGGTTGCAAGCGACGGGAGCATTCGCCTCGCCGACATCGGCGCGTTGCTCTTCTCGCCGTTTGCATGGTGGCAGTACGCGCACGTACTCGTGGGAGCGCTCGTCGCAGGCTCCTTCATCGTCGCCGGCGTCGGCGCATATTATCTGCTTGCAAAACGCGATCTCGAGGATGGGCGCCGATATGTACGGATGGGCGTCGTGGTCGCATTGGTCGCATCGGCGTTCGTGATTTTCCCGACGGGAGATCGCAATAGTGCCGACGTTACGAAATATCAGCCGGTAAAACTCGCCGCGATGGAAGGGCTCTTCCATTCGACCGACGGCGCGCCGCTGGCGATTATCGGGATGCCCGATACGCAACGCCGTGAGTTGATCGATCCTGTGGTGGTGCCGAACGTCCTCAGTTTTCTGGCCTATGGGAATTTCACGGCGAACGTGAAGGGGCTCACCGAGTATGCCGACACGCTGTGGCCACCGGTCGCCCTGACCTACTACGCCTATCACGTTATGGTGGGGTTGGGGACGATCTTCGTTGCAATCGCTGCGTTTGCGGTGTTGTTGCTGTGGCGCCGCCGACTCACGGAATTTCGCCCGATGCTCTGGGTGCTGATGCTGGCGATGCCGTTTCCCTATATCGCCAACGAAGCGGGCTGGGTCGTCACCGAAGTCGGGCGACAACCGTGGGTAATATACGGCATCATGCGAACCGCTCAGGCTGCATCGACCAACGTTGCCGCGGGCGAGACGGTCTTCACGCTCATCGGTTTCGCCGGCATGTATTTCTTGCTCGGCCTGCTCTTCATGCTCTTGGTCTTGCGCGAAATCGGTCTCGGCCCCAACGCGCTCGCGCACGAAACGGCGGAGGTTGAAGCATGAACGCCGCCGCATTCGTGCTCCTCGCAGCGATGATCGCGCTCTACGTTATTCTCGACGGATACGATCTCGGCGTCGGCGCCGTCTCGCCGTTCGTCGCCCGCACCGGCGCGCAGCGCGCGGCGGCGATGGCGAGCATCGGGCCGTTCTGGAACGGGAACGAGGTCTGGCTGATCGCCGCGGGCGGCGTGCTCTTCGCGCTCTTCCCGCGCGCCTACGCGTCGGCATTCAGCGGATTTTATCTGCCGTTTACCGTGGTGCTCTGGCTCTTGATGTTTCGCGGCATCGCCATGGAGTTGCGCAATCACTTTGCAAGCGAGCTCTGGCGCGCGTTCTGGGATGTGGCGTTCACCGGCGCGAGCGCGCTGCTCGCAGTGCTCTTCGGCGTCGCGCTTGGGAATCTCGTGCGTGGTCTGCCGCTCGACGCGCACGGTTACTTCCTGGGTCGTTTCGCCTTCCTGCTCAATCCCTACGCGCTCGGCGTCGGTCTCTTCGCGCTGCTCGCGCTCGCGCAGCATGGCCTGGCGTTCCTAGCACTGCGGAGCGAGGGAGAACTCGCCGCGCGCTCCGCGCGCCTGCTCTCGCGGCTCTGGTGGGGCGTACTGCTGCTCTATAGCCTCACCACGCTTGCGAGCCTGCTGCTGCCGAGCGGGGCGGCGGCGCGCAGCCCCATGCAACTCGCCCCGATCGCCGTGCTCTCGCTGCTCGCGCTCGGCGGGGTGCACTGGTTTACGCGGGTCGGCAAGCCCGGCGCGGCGTTCGCGGCCTCGGCGATCTTTCTCGCCTCTCTGGTGCTTGCGGCGGCAGCGACGATGTACCCCTACCTTTTGCCGGCGTTCCCGGCCGGGAGCGGCGGCATCGCTATCACCGACGCGGGGCCCGGCCCCGGCGCGCTCGGTATGACGTTCGCGCTGACCCTCCCCGGGCTCGCCGCGGTCGTCCTCTACTCGCTCTTCGTGATACGGCGGATGCGCGGGCTTAGTTGACGCGGAATCGGCGAAGTGCTAAGGTTCCTGGCAGATGAAGGGTAACGTGTTTCGCCCGGGCGTCGGCGGCCCAGCGGCCGTGTTGGGACCGCTAGAGAGCGATGTGCTCGACGCATTATGGGAGGTCGATGCTCCGGCGACCGTCGCCGAGATCGTCGACCGGCTCGCGAAACGCGGGCATTCCGTTCACTACTCTTCGGCGAAAACAACCCTTAACACACTCGCCGAAAAGGGGCATTTGACGAAAAAAGCGCGTGGAAAGGCGAACACGTTTACCGCCGTGCTGACGCGCGATCAGTTCGAGGAGCGAATCGTCGGCGGCGTCCTTACCGGCCTCATGCAAAATTATCGAAGCCCACTCATCGCAAACTTGGCAGAGGCGCTCGCCTCGGACGACGAGTCCTTTCGAGAATTCGAACGCTTGCTCGAACTTCGACGATCCGAAATGAAATCGTGATAAGTCAAGTTCTCCTCGTCATCGTACAATGCGTTCTCTCCGGCGCGATATTCACCTCACTGTGCGCCGCGATCGTCATTCCGTCGCTGGCGTGGTTAGGGGTTCGATCGCTCGGGCCTACCATTGTGGCTATGCACGACGATCGTCGTCGGCAGGCAGCCGACGCAGCGACTGCGGCAGCAATTCCCGGGACGCTCTTTCTCGTACTCGCCTCGTTCGGTTTAGCGGTGGGCTCGAAATCGCCGTGCCTGGGAATGCCGGCGGGTCGTGCCTTGTACGGGCTACTGATCGTGCTCGTCATCTTTGCTTTCGTACGTGCGGCGATACGCGCACTAGTACGCAAGCGACAACTTGCTGCACTTGTCCGAGGTGCGCTTCCCGCTCGAGGGGCCGCGGAAACGTTCGCACGTGCAATAGGGGTAACGCTCTACGAACTCCCCGACCATAGCAGTTGCTCGATCTTCGCCGCGAAGACGTCGCATGTGGCGGTCTATATATCGACCCTGGCGTTACAACGATTCAACGAAGATGAGCTGAGGGCGGCGCTCTATCACGAGCGTGCGCATATCGAGCGCCGCGACCACGTAACTGCCTCGTGGCTCTACTTTCTCACCGATCTCGTGCCGTACCCCGTCGGCGACCTCGTCGATCTCTATCGTTTTTCGCGCGAATTCTGTGCAGATGAGAATGCCGTTTTCCATGTCGAGCGAACGGCGCTCGCCTCGGCGCTTCTTTGCGTCGCGCGCGGGCAAGCTCCGCACGCGACGACAGGCGCGATGGCCTTCGCCGAACGGAATGCGATACACGGGCGACTCGACGCCCTACTCCGTTCGGAGCAACCCGTATCGAGAAACGGGTTGCGTCATAGCTACGTCAGGGCCACGCTCGTTCTCTTGTTCGCACTCGGGGTCGCCGCGCCGACGCTGGGTGAGTTTTTCTTCGCTTGCACTATGTCGAGGTTGCTAGGATGAGTCGTCGGGTCACTTTTTTTTGCGCGGTGGTGCCAATTGTCTTGGCACTTCAATTCGCGCCAGCTCTCGCCATGCCGATTCACGCCGCTATCGGGAACGCCCGCGTCACCGTCGTAGCCTCACCCGCTCCGCCACGCGTCGGGGTCACGACCTTTGCCGTTTCCGTTTCGGGCCTTTCGCCGGCGCGATTATCGCGAATAAAGATCGCTTACCACACATCGATGCCGTCTATGAACATGGATGGTCCCAGCGGCTTGGCCGTGCGGGTACCCGGGCGTAGCGGCGCGTGGCGCTTCGCCGTACATTTCGACGCGGCGACAACGTGGGCGCTACGGGTGAACCTATCGGGCGGGCTCGTCGGAAGCGTTCTTACAAATCTCTCCGTCACTGCCCCGACGACGGCCATGGTGGGAATGCCCGCTCTAACTTCGACAAAGAAGGTCGCAACAAATGCGGCGGATAGCGTCGGCTCCGGCGGTGCGATGGCCGGAATGGGGGCGAGCTCCGAGGGAGACTCAAGCGCATGGCGTAATGCGGCTCTCGCGCTCTTCGTGACGATCGCTATCGGTGCGTTCATGCTCGGCCGCGAGCGTCGTACGCTAACGATCGGCATGGTTTTCGTTGCGGGCCTCGTTATTCTCGGAATTGCATTCGCACAATCGAAGAATTCTGCGAGTAGCGATGCGATGGCGTCAATGAACGATACACGCGGTCTCGCCCCAATTCCGGTAACGTTGGCGACGATATCGCGTGCTCGCAACGGCCCATCGATTGCCGCACCCGCCGAGGTCGAGCCATACCTCGTCCAAGATATCGTCGCACGAACGCCTGGAGTTCTCACCGGTTTTCACGTTTATACGGGCAGCCAGTTGCGGGCCGGCGAGGTAATCGCGCGCCTCAGCGAGCCCGAGCTGCAGATCGATGCACGGGAGGCCGAGGCGGCGGGGCAGGCTGCACGCAATCAGCGCGTCGCAGCGCAAGAAGATGCTACCGCGACGCGCGCCGACCTTTCGGCGAAGCGCGAAAACCTGCGCTATTGGGACGCCGAAATTGCACGGGAGAGAATGCTCCTTCATGCAGGCGCGGTCTCGGTACAAGAATACCAGAGCGAACGAGCGCAGGTCTCCGCCGCGCGCGCCTCATATACGGCGACGTTGGCAAAGGTCGCGGGCGCAAACGCGGAGGTCGACGCCGCGCGTGCCGAGGTGATGCGGGCGACCGCGAACGCGCGCGCGCGGAGCGTTCTCGCGGGATATACGAGGGTCATCGCTCCGAACGCTGCCGTCGTCATGAGGCGGCTCGTCGATCCGGGCGTCTTCGTCGAACCCGGGACGCCGATTTTAAAAGTCGCTGTAATCAATAGGCTTCGCGTGCGGGCGCAAATAGCGCAACAAAATCTCACAGGCATCCGAAAGGGAACCCCGATCGACGTATTTTTCGGCGGCGGAGAGGTGTTGCACACTCGAGTTACCTCGCTTTCGCCCGTCGTCGAGCGCAGCACCCATACGGCAATCGCCGAAGCGATCGTGCCCAACCCAGGAGATCGGTATCAGCCGGGCGGCTTCGTGCACGTCGTGTTGCATCCGTCGGTTGTCGTTCACAACAAAGCCTTCACGGTTCCGTCCGCTGCGATCGTCGGCGGAGCGACAACGGCGATTTGGATCGATGAACACGGCACGGCAAAACGCGTTTCGGTTATCCTGATTTCCGACGATGGCACCGTTGCCCACGTCAGCGGCCACCTTCGCACGGGTATGCGCATCGTCGTTACGGGGGCTGCCGGCCTTGAGGAAGGGCAGGCGGTCGTGAGCGCCGGGCCATGATCGACCGCATTGAGGATGCGGAGCGGAGCGTCGCAGCGTGGGCGCTTCGAAACCCCTACGCGATCTTCGCCGCATTTCTCGCCATCGTCGTCGGCGCAATCGCAGCAGCGCTATTCTTGCTTCCGTCGCGCATGATGCCGTACGTGCAAAGTCCGCTGATCTCCGTCATTACGATGACCCCCGGCTACTCCCCGCAAGAAGTCGAAACTTACTTCACGAAACCGATCGAAGAGCGGATGGTCGACTTGCGAGGCGTTAGATACATACGTTCGTATTCGCAGCAAGGGATCTCGACCGTCACGTTGCAGTTTCATTACGGCGCGAACATGCAACGGGCGCTCGTCAACGTGCAACAGTTGGCAAAACAAGCCGAGGGCGAACTTCCGTACGATCGAGCAAACCTCAAACCTAGCTACGTGGTGCCGGTCGATCCGCTCAATACTCCGGTGCTTCAGCTCGCCGTTACCGGCACGAATTGGGACCCGGTGGCGCTGCGACAATTCGTTGCCAACACGGTGGTCGACGATCTCAAAGGCGTACCCGGCGTTCAGGTGGCCTTTCCATTCGGCGGATTACAGCGACAACTTCGTGTTAACGTGAACCGCAACGCCCTTGCGGCGGATCGCCTCTCGATTTTCGCAGTCGGCGATGCGATCGACGCTCAAAACGCGAGTCGCTCCGCAGGAACTGTTACCGGCGCCGCACACGAAACACCGGTGCGCGGCGATCAGCGCGCGCTTTCCGCGCAGAGCGTAGCGAATTATCCGATCGTTACCGCGGATGGCCGTACGATTTACGTTCGTGACGTCGCCGCCGTGAGCGATGGTTCGGCCGAAGTGCGCGCAGCATATCGGTTTAACGGCAAGAGCGCGGTCGAGCTCTCGATCGTTCAAGACCCCAATGCGAGTTCGCCGCGAGTTATCGCTGCGGTTATGCAGCGCATTAAGACAATTGAACGCGAGCACCCAGGGCTGCGCTTCGCGCGCGCTTACGATAATTCGCGCTTCGTTCACGACCTTACCAGAAATATGCTCGAAGAGTTGATCGTGAGCGTGTTTTTGGCGGGTGTCGTGTTGCTCGTGTTTTTGGAGGATGTGAGCGCGACGCTCATCGTCTTAACGACGATTCCGACATGTCTTGCACTCGCGGTTGCGCTCTTCGTGCCGATGCATTTGTCGATTAATAGTTCCACGCTGATCGGCCTGTTGCTGGCGATCGGACGACTTGTCGATGACTCGATCGTCGTCATCCATTCCGTTCACCGAAAACTCGATGCAGGAGCATCGCCGGTTCGGGCAGCGATAGACGGGACTATGGAGGTCATCGTCCCGATCGCCGCAGCGACGGGCGTCATGGCACTCGCGGTCGTACCGCTACTCGCGAGCGGCGGCATCACGCAAATTATGTTCGTCGGCCTGGTTTGGCCGATTATCTTTGCGCTTCTCGCTTCGCTTCTGGTCTCGGTAACGCTCACCCCGTTGCTCGCGGCTCGCCTGTTCCAGGCGCTCGATCAACGGTCGCCCGTTCGCACGCGTTTCGACGCGGCGGTTTCAAAAGCGTTGCGCCCGGCGCGTGCGGCACTTGGGAACCTTGACGGCGCTTACCGGCGCGGGCTTTCCTGGAGCTTGGAGAACCGCGGGTTCGTGCTGGCTGGAGCGGCCTTGTTAACATATCTCGGAATTTCGCTCTTGCCGTTCATCGGCCAGGAGATGATGCCGCTCGCGGACACCGGGCAAGCCTACGGGTTTCTCGAGATGGATCCCGGCATGTCGTTTGCGGCGACGAATCGTGCGAGTCGACGGTTCGAAGCGTTGCTTTTGAAAAACCGTGATGTCGAGCGCGTCTCCGCATCGATCGGTGAGGACAATGGCGGAAATTATTTTACGGGCGGACCGATGAACGGCGTGAACGACGCTTCGTACATGATTACCTTTAAGTCGAAGGGGCATCGGCGCCGGTCGATATGGGAACTCATGGACGCCCTTTACGCGCGTGCGACGACAACGATTCCGGGCATTCGGCGCCTGGAGCTTAAAGAAATGGGAGCCGATGTCATGGCGAGCAATGACGCGCCGGTCGAAATACTCGTTTACGGCCCGAAGCGGAAAGAAGTCTACCATTTGGCAAATGTTGTCGCCCAGCAGGCAAAATCGATTCCGGGGCTCTACGAGGTCTCTACAAGTTCGTCCTATACGCAGCCGCAGCAACGACTCATCGTCGATCGGACGCGTGCGTCGCAAATCGGGCTCACCCCGCGCAACGTTCAAGAGCAGGCCTATTATGCGTTGCATGGCGGCTTAACGACGGAATACTTCAATCCACCCGGTGTACGGCACGATACAATTCTCGTGCGGTACGATCGCGAGCAACGTCGTCGTATGAACGACATTTCCGCAGTGCAGATAGTCGGCGGGAATGGCCAAGTCGTGCCGCTCGCCGCAGTCGCGCACGTGGAACGAAGCGTGGGCCCGTCGCTCATCGAACGGGATGGGCTGCAAAACAGTGTGTCGGTACTGGGCTTCTATCGGCGTGGTGGCCCCGGTGAGATGGCGTTGGATATGAGTATTCTGCAGCGCGGTATGGCGGCCGTACTCTTTCCGCGCGGGTACGGCATGAAGATGCGCGGCGATATGACCGAAATGACGGTAAGTTTCAATCGGTTGCTCGCAGCGATGGGAGTCGCCGTTCTATTCGTGTTCTTGCTCCTCGTCGCGCAGTTTCGCTCCCTAACTCAACCCCTCGTCATGCTCTTTTCGATCCCACTACAGCTCCTTGGAATGTTTGCTGCATTGTTGCTTGCGCATCAGAACTTCTCCACGGTCTCGATACTGGGAATCGTCGTTGCTAACGGCATGGCGGTGAGCAACGCCATCCTTTTGCTCGATCTTATCATTCGCAAGCGCAAAGAAGGCATGAAGCGTCGCGATGCGATTCTTTATGCCGGTCCGGTACGTCTCCGCCCGATCCTCATGACGACCATTGTTAGCCTGATCGTTCTCGTGCCGGTTGCGTTTTTCCCGAAGACCGGGATCGATGCGTACTCACCCCTTGCGACCGTCATAATCGGCGGACTTTCGATCTCGACGGTGCTGACGCTCTTTGTCGTGCCGGTCCTCCACGACCTGTTCGACGACCTACCGGACTGGTGGAATCGCAGGGTGCTTCGTCGATCCGTGATCGGGACCCCACTATCGGAGCCGTCGGATGCGTAGTATGCACTTATCTGCGATTGCCGTCGTCGTCGCAAACGTTCTCGGATTGTCGCCGTTGTCAGCCAAACCACTGCGCTGGATCGGTCCGCTCGACGAGGCACAAGTCATCGCGCGCGCGCAAGTTTCTTTTGGCGCGCGGTTGGCGGCGTTGAACGCCAAGATCGCCGACGAGCGCGCGCGGTCGACGCGTGCACTCGCCTTGCCACAGGTATCGGTCAGCGAATCCACGTTGAAGTCGACACTCGCACAATTAGGAATGCCGGCGGCGCGCCAGACGTATGCGTCGCTGAATGCGACAGTACCGCTCTTTGCTCCGCAGGCGTGGGCAGCGGCTCGCGCCGCCGGATCGAACGCGGTCACGGCTCGCGCGATCGCGGCGATGTCGGTGAGTCGGGCCGTGAGCGATGCATTGGTCGCCTACAATGCAGCCGCGCTCGCGCGCGCGATCGAAAAGCTGCGTGCGGTCGACGTCAGCGATCAACGCTCGCACCTCGCTTTTACTCTGGAGCGTGTGCAATCCGGAGCCGCACCGCGCTATCTCATCGCACGCGATGAGGCGGCGGTGGCCCAGGCTCGGCAATTTGAAGAAGAATCGCGCTTCGAGGCGGTACGAGCCGCACACGCACTCGACGTACAGCTGAACTTTGACGTTAGATCGAAGCCGGTTCTCACGCTCGGTGTTCCGGAGGTACCCACGGTTCGTGATGTTGCTGCGCTCGAGCGGCGAGCGTACGCTCAACGCCCCGATGTGATTGCCGCCGAGCGGTCGTTGTTCGCTGCGCGCGAGCGGATCGCGGCTGCGCGCGACGGATACCTGCCGACGATCTCTGCAACGGTGCAGACCTATAACGGTACCTCGAATCCCGCGTTAGGAAAGTCAGGATCGCAAATTGGAATTACCGCTTCGCTTCCGCTCTTCGATGGTGGATCGCGGGGAAGCGACATACGCCGTGCGGAACTCGAGTACGACCGTACGCGGGTCGAACTTGGTCGAACCAAACTTCAGGTGCAAGCCGATGTTCTCGATGCGCTTAGTGATATGGAGGTTGCACGGCGCGATCTTGCTGCTGCGAGTTCCGGATTGCGCAACGCAAAGATCGATATGCGCATCACCGATCTGCGCGCCCGCGCCGGCAAGGGAATCGAACTGGATGTCCTTGACGCGCTCGCGACGCTGGCGCATGCTCGCGAAAACGTTCTCCGAGCAACTGCTCGTTACGACGACTCGCTTGTCGGGCTTCGTGCCGCAGTAGGCGACTACGCGCCGCACCCGTTTTGATCCATCCCTAAAAGAAAGGTGCCCCGCCCATGAAACGTATCATAATCGCTGCTGCACTCGTCACCGTCGCTCTGACGTGGGCGGCAAGTGCGGCGCCGTCGTCGCCCACGATGACGCTGGCGATTTCGCCGAACCCTCCGAAAGTTGGTGCCGACGAAGTTATTATTCGCCTCACGGATGCACGGAATCGAGCTGTAGAGGGAGCTCGTATCACGGTGGCGACCTCGATGCCGAGCATGTCGATGGGAGGACCATCGGCGGTCGCGCGCCCGCAGGGGAACGGCCGGTACGTCGCGGAGGTGAAACTCGCGTACGCTACCCTCTGGCGCATTGCAGTAACGGCGCACTTCGGGGAGGATGTCGTTCGGCGGAGCCTGGATGTCTCCGTTAGACATTAGCAGGGCGACCCTCTACCACGACGGGGACTTGCGCTTCCTGCCTCCGTGGCGCTTGACGCTGCTCTGGTTCCCGGGTAGAATCCGGAGGTTGTCGCGGGCTAGCCCCGCGGCGGTTCCCTTCTTGTCCCTTCATTCAGAACTCTAGGAAGCCTCGATATGCGGACTTACCAACAGACAACGGCGCAGGCAACGCACGATTGGTTTATCGTCGATGCCGCTGGGCAGCGTTTAGGCACCCTCGCGGTGCGGATCGCGCGCGCCCTCTCGGGCAAGCACAAGCCCACCTGGACCCCGCACATCGACGCCGGCGACCACGTCGTCGTCATCAACGCCGAAAAGATCGAACTCGGCGGCAATAAGTGGGAGCAGAAGGTCTATCATCGTCACAGCGGCTTCCCGGGCGGTCTCACCACCCAGACGGCGCGCCAGATTCACGAGAAGCATCCCGAGCGCCTCATCGAAAAGGCCGTTCGCGGAATGCTCCCGACCAATCGCATGCGCGACGTCCAGCTCACGCGCCTGCGCGTCTATCCCGGAACCGAGCACACCCATACTGCGCAGCAGCCCAAATCGCTGCTCGAGGAGATTTCGTGAGCGAGTTCGTTCAGGCGACCGGTCGTCGCAAGCGCGCGGTAGCGCGCGTCCGCATGGCGTTAGGCCAAGGCGTGATTACCGTCAACAACAAACCGTTCGATGAATACTTCCCGCGCCCGCAGTTGCAGCAGATCGTCTGCCAGCCGCTCGAAGCGCTCGAGAGCCGTTCGCGCTACGACGTCATCGTGAAAACCGAGGGCGGCGGAGTAACCGGACAGGCCGGCGCGATTCGGCACGGCATCGCCCGCGCGCTCGTCGTGATGGACGAAGCCAGCAAAGGCACGATGCGCAAGCACGGCCTGCTCACTCGCGATCCGCGCGAAAAAGAATCGAAGAAGTACGGCCGCAAACGCGCCCGCAAACGCTTCCAATTCAGCAAGCGCTAAAGACTCGCTTTGCCCTCGGCGCCCGTCTCGCTCTTCTGAGCGCGGCGGGCGTCGTCGCATCCATCCACCCCGGCGCCGCATGGATCGAGCGCAGTTACGTCAACGGCGGCTACCCGGTCTGGCAGCATATCGCGCGCTCGATCGCCGCGCCGTTCCCGTTCTCGCTCGGCGATATCGCGGTGCTCGCGCTGCTTGCGTTCTTCCTCCTCGCGCTCCGGCGCGGATTGCGCGGGCTCTTCGATGCGATGCTCGTGCTCTTGGTTGCCTATGCTTGGTTTGAGATCGCGTGGGGATGGAATTACGCGCGCGCGCCGATCGAAGCGCGGATCGGTACCTTCGATGCCGCCGCGGTCAATCCACGCGCAGTCGCGGCGCTGCGCGTCAAGGCGATCGCCGAACTCAATGCACTCGCGCCGCTCGCGCACGCTCGCGAACGCGTCGGATACGATCGTGCCGAACTGCGAGCGGCCTGGCTGCCGGTGGTGCGCGCGCTCGGCGACCGCTGGAATCCGCATGTCGGCGCACCGAAATGGACGATCGTCGGCCCGTTTATGTCGCTCAATGGTACCGAGGGGTTCATCAATCCGCTCACCTTGGAATCACAACTCGCGCCGGATCTGCTCTGGTTCGAGGTACCGTTCGATCTCGCGCACGAATGGTCGCACGTCGCGGGTTTCGCACGCGAGGATGAAGCGAACTACATCGGCGCGCTCGCCTGCCTGCGCGACCCTGACCCGATTGCGGAGTATTCCGGGTGGATGAGCGTGCTCTTCGCGCTTCCACCGTTGCCGCATTATGCGAAAAACATGTTTACGCCGTTGGTGTGGAGCGATTTCGCGGCGATTCGCGCGCGCAACGCGCGCAACCTCAACGTCGCCTTCGCCCGCTTTTCGTGGGGAACCTATAACCACTATCTCAAGAGCAACCACGTTGCAAGCGGCATCGCGAATTATGACGAAGTGACGCGCCTGCTGCTCGGCATTCCGCGCACCCGCGCCGGCTTGCCGCGCGTCACGCTTCGGTAACGTTGTCGACATAGCGCGTCGATATGCGGGCGGTACGATGCCTGCATGTTTGACGTAGCCGCATCTCTTCAATCCGGATTCGCCCGCGCCGATGCCGGGCTCGCGGCCGGAAGTAGCGCGCTTGCGCGCAGCCAGGCCGTCGGCGGCACCGGCGATCGCGCGATCGCCGAGCTCACGCGAAGCGCGCTCTTCGGCGAAGCGTTGCTCTCCGCAATGCACGCTCGCTTGAGCGAGATTGCGAAGGCCGCGCGATGACGCTCGATCTCTTACGTAGCGCCGCCGACGCAATGGAGGCGCAGCGCAGCGCTCTCGACGTGTACGCGCGCAACGTCGCGGCGGCACAGGCCGCGGGGCCGCGCGGACGCTACGCGCGCAGCGTGCCGAGCTTCGCGCTCGTTCGCGACGCCTTCGGCGAGCGACACCTACGTTTTCTCGGCGCACGGCGCGAAGCGACGCGCGACGTGAACCTCGTGACCGAGATGGTCGCGGTGCTCAATGCCTCGCGCGCCTACTCCGCCGATGCCGCGCTCTTCTCCATCGGGAAACGCACGATCGAGCGCACGATTGCGGTCGAGCAGCCATGACCGTTCGCCCGCTGCTGCTCGACGTCGCGCCGATCTCCGGAAATACCGAACGCGCGAACGGCGCATTCGCGGGAATTCTCGATGCGCTCGGAGCGACACTTCGAGCGGGCTCGCATGCCGAGGACGCCTTCGCAGCGGGGAAAGGCTCGCTTCGCGACGCGGTCTACGCGCGCGCAAAGGCCGACGTCGCGGTCGAGGTCGCGGCCGCCGAGTTACAGCACGCGGCACAGGCGCTGCAATCGATTCTCACGATGCAGGTTTAGCATGGACGCCGTTGCGCAGTGGTTGCGACGTTGGAACGCGCTGAGCGGACGAGCGCGTGCGGCGATCGGCGCGGCACTCGTGCTCGCGGCTCTTGCAAGCACCGTTATCGGTATCGTGACGCACCCTGCGCGCGACGCGCTCTTTTCAAGCCCGCTCTATCCAGCGCAACTCGCCGAGGTCGAAGAGCAACTCGCGGCGTGGAACGAACCCTTCACGCCGAGCGATCGGAATGTCGTCGTCGCTACGGGGCGACGGAGCGCGTTGCTCTTGCGCCTTGCATTGGCAGGTGTTCCGCACGATCACATTCCCGACAGCAGTGAGGCGCTCGCCGGGATCGGGGTGCTGACCCCGCAGAGCGTCGTCGAAGAGCAGGCGCGCGTCGGGCTCGCAGGTGATATCGAACGCGCGTTGCGCGGAATGCGCGGCATTCGCGACGCGCGCGTGATTATCGCACCGGAGCGCCGCGCAGCGTTCGCCGACGAGAGCGCGACGCCGGCGACGGCGAGCGTGCGCGTGCGCACCCTCAACGGCATGCAGATCGATGCGAAGGAGGCGCGCGGGATACGGCGTTTCGTCGCAGCGAGCGTTCCGGGGCTGAGCGCGCAACGGGTGACGCTGCTCGACGACGGCGGCAACGCCTTCGAATCTGCGAACGAGAGCGGCGTCGCTGCCGGAGCGCGATTACAGCAGATGCTGCAAGGCGCACTCGACCGCGCATTCGGCGCCGGGAGCACGATCGTGCGCGTCGTCGAGGAGCGCGACCCGGCGACGCGCAGCGTGTCGACGCTTACGCGAACGCCGTTCGGAGCGGGGGCGCTGCGCGAGAGCAGCGCGAGCGAACGCTATCGCACAGGAAAGATGGGGTACGACCGTTCGAGCGCGAAGCGCACACGCGGCGTCGCGCAACGCCGGGTTCGCGAATCGGTTCCCGCGGGTGCGCTGCGGCGGCGCGATGTCGCGGTGCTGGTCGATGCGCGACGGGTCGCCGATATCGCCGCGATTCGTGCGCTCGTGCGCGCTGCCGCCGGCATCGATGCGCGACGCGGCGATCGGCTCGTCGTCGAGGCGTTGCCGTTCGCGCAACAAAGAGACGCCGCGCACGACGGATGGTGGCTGGCATATGGCGCGATCGTTCCGTTGTTGCCGACGCTCGTTGTAGCGATCGTCGGGCTCGTGGTTTTGCGGGCGATGCGCGCGCCGCTTCGCTGGGCGCTGCGCGCGATGATGCGCGCGGTTAGAGCGCGGCCACGCGCTGACGCGCTCGGTGGCTATGCACCCAACGCGCTGCGCGGCGCGCTGCGCGATGAACCGCCGCATACCGCGGCGGCGATGATGTCGGCGCTCCCGGCATCGACGGTCGCTGCGGTGCTCGAACTCTATCCGCCCGAAGAGAGGGCCGCGATTCTGCGCAACATGGCGCGAACGCGCAGCCCGCTGGTGCCGAGCGCCGAGGAGTTTTTCTAGCGTGGGCGCCGATGCGTTTCTTGCACTCGACGCATGGTTCGAGCGACTCGGCGTCGGCGCGTTGCCCGACGCGGCAGCGCCACCGACGGAGCCCGTCGCGTCGCCTTCACGCGCGAACGAGAGCAGCGGCGATGCGACGACCATGCGCGCGGTCGCCGAGAGCGCGCGGTGGTACGCGCGCTTGAACGATGCACTCGATGCGGCGTGCGCGCGGCTTTTGCGCGAGATCGCGGCCAGCGTTCTCGCGCGCGAGTTGCAACTCGCGCCGTGCGAGATCGTCGCAATCGTCGCGAATCTCCGCGCGCAGATGCTCGGCGAGCCGCTCTGCATTCGTCTCCACCCCGACGATGCTGCGCGTTGGAGCGATGCATCGCTTCCGTGCCGTTGTGATTCGACGCTCGCACCGGGGGATGCGCTCTTCGAATTGCGCGAGGGCAGCATCGATGCGCGTTTCGGCGTTCGTCTACAGGCGGTACTCGACGCATGCTCGCCGTAAGCAGCGGCGAGGTGCTTGCCGTCAACGATGCGGCGGTCGAGGCATGCGTGCCGGAGATCGATCTCGGCTCGCGCGTGCGCTTGCAGGGCGGAGCGCGCGGCGTCGTCGTCGCATTGCGCGAGATGCGCGCGACGATCGTTCCCGTCGATGCACCCGACGGGGTGCGCCCGGGCAGCGTGGTGCGCGTCGCACCGAACGACGACTATACGACGCTGGGAAGCGCGTTGTTCGGCCGCAGTTGTAACGGCAGCGGCGAGCCGATCGATGGCGGTGCACCGATTGCCGGACTCCGCCGCCGTGCACGTTTTCTCGCCCCGCAAACGCAGGAACGCGTGCCCATCGATCGCCCCTTATGGTGCGGCGTTCGCGCGATCGATACGTTGTTGACCTTCGGTCGCGGCGCGCGTATCGGCCTCCTCGGTGGCGCGGGTCTCGGGAAGACGACGCTGCTCGATACGATCGCGCGTGGATGTGCCGCCGAGGCGGTCGTCTATGCGGCGATCGGCGAGCGCGGACGCGAAGCCGAACGGAGCGTCGCGCGAACCGACGACCGCACGACGACGATCGTTGCAACCAGCGATGCGCGCGCCGCCGAGCGCGTCGCTGCGGCGGAGTTCGCGATGGCGCATGCGGTGCATCTACGCGCGCGCGGACTCCACGTGTTGTTGCTCTGCGATAGTCTCGCGCGCTACGCCGGCGCACTACGCGAACTCGCGCTCGCGCGCGGCGAGACGCTCGGGCGCGGCGGTTGGCCGCCGAGCGTCGTCCCCGCGCTCGCGCGCTGGTTGGAGGCGGCGGGTGCGACGCGCCACGGCTCGATTACGCTCGTCGCAACGGTTCTCGCTGCCGACGCCGAGGATCCGCTGCTCGATGCGACGCGCGCGCTGCTCGACGGGCACATCGTGCTCTCCCCGGCGCTCGCCGCCGCGGGGCGATTCCCGGCGATCGACGTGCCGAGCAGCAACTCGCGCACGATGGCGGCGGTTGCGGAGCCGAAGCACCTCGCCGCGGCCGCGCGCGTTCGCGCAGCACTCTCGTTGCTCGAGCGGAGCGCCGATGCCCGGGCGCTCGGGATCCACGGCGACGACCCGGCCTTGCAGGCGGCGGTCAGCGCCGAGCCGGCGCTGCGGGCGCTCCTCGAGCAGGGCCCGGAGGGCGCCGACCCAGAGCGGAGCCTGCGGATCCTCGCCGAAACTGCCGATAGAGTTCTATGAACGTGGGTATTTTTTCGGATATCGCAGCGATCCAGGCGCGGATCGCCGGCATCGTCGGCGGTGGCGCTCCCGTTGCGCCGCTCGAGCCGCAGGCGCGCGTCGCTCCGGCGCAGGTCGGCGTCGACGGCTTGCCGATGCTCTCGCCGAGCGCCGGCCCGTTCGCCGCGCTCGTCCAAGCCGCGCTCGAGGGGCAGGGCGCCGCACCGACGGCCGCCGACATCGGCGCGCTCGCCGACACGAATCCCGCCGGCCCCGCTCCGGTGCCGCCGACGCAGATCGCGGCGCTCGCGCAGGGGCAGGGTTCGATCTGGGGCGTCGACCCGAAACTTATCACCGCCGTCATCGCCAACGAATCGGGATTCAATGCCAACGCGACCTCGAAGGTCGGCGCGCAAGGGCTCATGCAGTTGATGCCCGCGACCGCGCGCTCGCTCGGCGTCAGCGATCCCTACGATCCGGCGCAGAACGTCGCCGGTGGAACGCGCTATCTGCGCGGTTTGCTCGATCGTTTCCACGGCGATACCAAACTCGCGGTTGCAGCATATAACGCCGGGCCCGGTGCGGTAGAAAAATACGGCGGCGTGCCGCCTTATCCCGAGACGCAAAATTACGTGCAGAACGTGCTCTCGTCATACGAGCGCTATCAAGCGCAAGGGCTCCCGGGCAGCACTCCGTAACGCGGCGTTCACGTTCGCGACATGCGAGCGCAATCGCCGTCTTTCACGATAGGTGTATGAACGCCTATATCGACGATGTCCGCTACTCGGTGCTCTCCGCACCGCTCGCGCAGATCGACCGCCGCGCACTCTCGCAGGCGTGGATCAGCGCGCTT
>JAJYFM010000077.1 GCA_021790895.1 bacterium | reverse complement strand
GTGCGGTTTTGCCGAACGCGGCGCGGTTTTCGGAAGCGCGGTATAGCCGGGCAGAAAAACACCGCTGTATCCGTCGCGTTCGACGAACGTGTGCACGGTATCGCCGTAGGTCGCGATCGTCGCAAGAACGACGCGCCCGTGTGCGTCGCTGCTCTCAACGGGCTCGCGCACGCTGCGGGCTCCGCCGCGAAGCGCCATCTCCCACGCGCTGCGGGTGTCGCGCACGCGAATGGCAACGTCGCGCACGCCGTCGCCGTGCTGCTTGACATGCTCTGCGACGGCATCATCGCTTCGCAAGCTGGAGGTCAAAACGAAGCGCAGATCGTGCTGTTCGAGAACGTAACTTGCGCGGTCGTGGAGGCCGGTCTCCGGCCCTGCGTACGCGACCTGCTCGAAGCCGAACGCGCATTGATAGAACTGCGAAGCCTGTTTGGCGTTTCCGACGTAAAACTCGATGTGATCCCAATCGATCGTCGACAGCGGCGTCGATGCGTCGGGGGCCTGCGATGCGTGCGGTGAGCTCATGGCCCGACGTCTTGGCGGGCATGTCGGCAGGGCCCTTGTGCTCGCTCGGGCAAACCGCGGCAACGATGATGACCGAGGCCCTCGCACGGGCGATGTTGAGCGAATTGATCGACTACGCGGGGCTCTTTCCGCCGGCGCAGCTTCCGTTGGCGGCCGCCTACGAAGCGTACCGGCGCCTACAAAGTTCTCCGCACGCGTGGATGTTGGGGCGCTTCATCGTTCCGTTCTCGCGCTTTCATGAACTTCGCGATCTCCACGGCGATGCTGCACCGATTCCCGTCGCGGTGATCCTCGATGGGAATCGCGATCCGATTCTCTGGTTGAACGAACTCTCCGACCGGCTTGATGCTCTCGCCACGCAGCGAGCCGAGGTCGCGGCGATCGAGATTGCGGCGATCGAGATTCCGTTGCCTCCGCTCACGGCTGCGAGAGATCGGTACGGTGCCGCGCTCTCACAGGTCGGCGCCTTGCTCGAGCGCGCCGGGCTGCGCTCGTTTCCCTGTTTCGTGGAGTTTCCGCGCGACGCGCGCTGGGAGGCTGAGATGCTCGATGCCGTCGACTCGCTCGCCCGAACGCGTCTGCGCGCGAAGATTCGCTGCGGAGGCATCGTTGCTTCGGCATTTCCCTCGGCCGCCGAACTCGCTGCGCAGGTTCTCGCTTGCGCGGAGCGCGGCGTCGCTTGGAAGGCGACCGCCGGACTTCACCACCCAGTCGCACATCGCGATCCGACGACGGGTTTTGAGATGCATGGTTTCCTCAATCTCCTCGTCGCTTCGTGCATCGCGCTCGACGGTGCTCCTTTCGAAGAGATTGAAGCTGTTCTTGCCGAGCAAACACAGCAAGCGTTTTCCATCACGGAATCAGGGCTCTCATGGCGCGGGAAGAACTGCGACCGACAATCGATTGCAGCGGCGCGCAGCCGTGGGTTGCTCTCCTATGGAAGTTGTAGCGTCGACGAACCCGTCGAGGACCTCACGGCGATGGGATGGTTGGCGTGAGCGCGCTCGATCTCGACGCGACGCATGATCCGACGCGCGAAAGTTGGATCGCAGTCGACGAGCAGAGCGATTTCCCGATCCAAAATCTCCCGTTTGCAATTTTTTCGACCGCAGAACGCTCGCCGCGCATCGGCATTGCGATCGGCGAGCGCATCCTCGATCTGCGCGTTACCGCCGAAGCGGGGCACTTCGATGCCGTTATCGAGCGAAGCGCGCTCTGCGGCCCGACGCTCAATGCGTTGATGTCGTTTCCGCGCGAGCGGCGGCGCGCGTTGCGACGGAGATTGAGCGAGCTTTTGCGTGTCGGCGGCGATTCGACGCTCCTTGAGATGCCGGATGCGCTCTGCGAGGAGCGCGACGCGCGTTTGCATCTCCCGGCGAGCATCGGCGATTATGTCGATTTTTACTCATCGCTCGAGCACGCAACGAATCTTGGGCGCCTCTTTCGTCCGCAGGGCGAGCCGTTGCTTCCGAACTGGCGCTGGATTCCAATCGGCTATCATGGCCGCTCGGCGACGATCGTTCCGAGCGATACTCCGATTCGGCGACCGCGCGGCCAGCGGAAACCCCCCGATTCTGCATGTCCCGTCTTCGGTGCAAGTACGCGGTTGGATATCGAACTCGAGATCGGTTTTTTTGCCGGTCCGGGAAACCGACTCGGAGAATCGATTCCCGTCGAGCGCGCGCGCGAGCATATTTTCGGATGCGTTCTCGTCAACGATTGGAGCGCGCGCGACATTCAGGCGTGGGAGTATCAACCGCTCGGGCCGTTTCTCGGGAAATCATTCGCGACGACGATATCGCCGTGGGTCGTCACACTTGAGGCGCTCGAGCCCTTCCGTGTCGACGGCCCCTTGCAGGCACCTGCGCCGCTCCCTTATCTTGCGCAAAGCGAGGCGGAGAATTACGAGATCGCGCTGACCGTCGCTATTCGCGACGCCCGCATGCGCGAACGAGGTACGGCAGCGGCGACGATCTCGCGCAGCTCGTTCGCGGCGATGTACTGGAGCCAGGCGCAGCAGCTCGCGCATGCGTCGAGCAACGGGGCGACTATCGCTCCGGGAGATCTTTTCGCATCGGGAACGATCAGCGGATCAATCGATGGAACGCAGGGGAGTTTAATCGAGCTCACCGAGAACGGGAGGCGCCCGTTACGACTGCCCGACGGCGAGGAGCGCAGCTTTCTCGAAGACGGTGATGAGATAACGCTTCGCGGACGCTGCACGCGCGCAGGCTATCGATCGATCGGCTTCGGGAGCGCGCGCGGAGCGATACTCCCTGCTCTCGACTCTAACTCGGCGGGCGGTGATGCTTATGGAGAGCTCGCCCAGGATCGATAGTAGCCTTCATCTTCGCAGAGCGTCGCCGCGCGCGCGAGTTCGAGCGGCTTGAAGGTATCGACCATGATTGCGAGTTCGTCGGTCTCGCGTTTTCCAAGGCTCGCCTCAACGGCGCCGGGCTGCGGTCCATGCGGAGCGCCGGCGGCGTGAAGGGTGATCGATCCTTCGACCACGCCGCGACGACTCATGAAGTTTCCGCTGACATAATAGAGCACTTCGTCGCAATCGACGCTGGAATGATTGTACGGAACGGGAATGGCGAGCGGATGATAATCGAAGAGCCGCGGCACGAAAGCGCAAAATGCCGCGCCGGGAGCTTCGAAGGTCGCGTGCGCCGTCGGCGGCTGATGGAGCATACCGGTAATTGGCATGAAGTCTCGTAGGTTGAATGCGTAGGGATAGCAGTAGCCGTCCCAACCGATCACATCGCAGGGATGATTTTCGACGACGTAAACGGCGTTTCGCCCACGGTTCGTGACGCGAATTTCGTACGAGCCGACCTCGGCGATCGGTGGAGCGAGCACCGGGACGCGAAAATCGCGTTCGTAATAGGGCGCGTGCTCTTCGAGCTGTCCGAATTCGTTACGATATTTGCGCGGAATCGTCACCATGCCGGAGGACTCATGCACGAGCATATCGGTCGGTTCATCGGGGAGGATACGCCAGGTCGTGCCGGTCGGCATCAGCACGTAGTCGAGCGGGCGATATGCGAGCCTCCCGAACGGCGTCTCGAACGATCCCGTCCCGCGATGGATGAACAGGAGTTCGTCGCCGCCGACGTTGCGATAGAAGGTCGCCATCGGTTCGCGCGCGCTTGCAATCGATAGCAAGAGGTCGTCATTCCCGAGAATCGGGGTGCGGGAATCGATGGCGTCGCCGGAGAGAAGAAGTTTTCCGGTAAGAAAGTGACGGTTGCGCAGCGGTTCGTTCTCGTGTAATTCGACGCGCGAACGATGCCATTGGCGCACTTCGCGCGTTGCCGTCGGTGGACGCTCGTGGTAGAGCAAGGAGTAGACGCTCTCGAAGCCCCGCGTCGAGAAGAGCTCTTCGGCATAAAGGCCGCCGTCGGGGCGACGAAATTGAATGTGCCGTTTTTCGGGGAGCTCTCCCGCGCGTTGATAGCTCGGCACTCGCTACGCCTCGGGGGCGCGCTCGGTCGCGACGAAACCGTCGCGGTGCGAGCCGTCGCAGAACGGTTTGCTCTTCGAGTGCCCGCAACGGCAGAGCGCGACGTTCTCACCCTCGACGCGATAGGGGTGCCCGTCGACATCGGTGATCGTCACCGGACCTTTGACGAGGTAGGGGCCGCTCTCGCGTACTTTGATCGTTACGTCAGCCATGACGACGCTGTTCTTCTCGGCAGAGCAGGAGCCCCGCAACCTGCAGGGAGGGGAGGGTCCCCTGCGAAGGAAAACGGCAAATCAAGCAAGGGGGTACTCTCTCGATGACGCATTTGAAAGTTGCCGGCCTCTTTCTCGCAGTCTCGCTGCTCGTTCTCGCAGCCGGCGCCCCGGGCGCAAGCTCGGCGCGCTCCGTGAAGACAACCGCGATAAAACCGACGCCGACGCCGACACCGGTTGCACTCCAGTATTATGAGATCGCGCGTATGGTGATGCCGCCGGCGACCGCTCCGCCGCCGGGAAGCTTCGATGCGAGCTATCGTCAACTCGCGGCAATCGCCGCGGCAACGCCCGCGCCGGCTCCCGCGCATCGCGGATTTCCCAATCTTGGCGCGATGATCGCCGGCGGAGCGATGAAGCGTGCGATGGGCGGGGGCGATTCAATGCAATCGATGATGGCGATGATGCGCGCCGGGACGCTGGAACGCTTGACGTACTATAAGAATTGGGTACGCACCGATCTTCCGATCCAGCACACCGCGACGATCGTGAAATGCGATCGGCACGAAACGATCGACCTCGATCTTGCGAAGAAGACCTATCGCATCTACGTCGATCGCGGCGGTTGCGCCGGTCCTCCGACTGCCCCGGTCTCCTCTATGTCGGGGATGTCGGGAAACATGACGAACATGGCCCCGGGAACGGTCGATATGAATCTCTCGGCGAAGCGCGTCGATCTCGGGAATAAAGAGCTCGAAGGCTACATGACGCGCGGCTCGCGGACCACGATTGCGATGACGATGACCCGAGCGACCGGCTCCTGTCGGAACGGTTCTTCGTCGATGTCGATCGTTCGCTATATCTCGGGGATCAATAAATGGCGCGCCTACTGCCCGCTGCCGCCGGTTGCCGGGGCTCCGCCGAGTTCGGTTCGCGCAACGCTCGGCCATGGAGGCTGTAAACCGCACTTCGTGAGAAACTCCGGCACCAGCGACGCGCTCGCGAACAACGGCACGAAGCTGACGCTCTATCGCCTGATGGAGATGCAGGCTCCCTTGGGTGGGAAGTTCGGCTCGCTTCTCGAGCGCGGCAAGATCCGTTGGCTCTATCGCCCCGAAGCCGAGCGCCTCTTCTCGATCCCGGCGGGCTTCACGAAGGCTCCCTCGTAGGAGCCCCCGGGCTGCGACTTCTCTCGCTTTACCGTCGCTAGCCTGCGCGTGCTATCATGCGCAGGCCATGATGGGGGCCGGGCCTCGCGCGGCGCGCCCTCGTCAACCCCGCCAGGCCCGGAAGGGAGCAACGGTTCGCGAATCGGTGCGGGTGCCGCGAGTCAACCCGGCTTCCGTCGTGGTATGCGCAAAACGCTGAACGCTGAACGCTGAACGCTGAACGTATTGGAGAAGATGCTGCCGTCGAATTTTTCGCCCGATTTGCTCGCGGCGCTCGCTCTGGGCGGCCTGCTTCTCGCTGCAATTGCGCTGGTGGCGGTGATCGTCGCCTTCGCGCGGATGGGGAAGAGTATCCCGGCGCTGGTGAAATTGGTCGGTATCCATGACGATCTGCTCGGCGGCTCCGCCGGGGCGGCCTCGCAGCGGATAGCGGCGCTCGAAGGTGCGCTGCGAACGACGGAATCGCATGCTGCTGAAAGCAGCGCCCGCATCGCAGCGCTCGAAGCGCTCGCGCGGGTCGATCTCTCGCTCGTCGGCTTCATTCGCTACGACGCCTACGAAGATACCGGTTCGACGCTTTCGTATGCGCTCGCGTTGCTCAATCGCGAGGGCGACGGGGTCGTCCTCAACAGTATCTATTCGCGCACCGATACGAGAACCTACGGCAAAAGCGTGCGCGCCTTTCGTTGTGAAAGCAACGCGTCGGATGAAGAAATTGCCGCAATCGAGCAAGCGA
>JAJYFM010000076.1 GCA_021790895.1 bacterium | reverse complement strand
CGGCCCCTCTTTTTGCGCTCGTCGAGGTAGCCGAAAGGTCGGCGCGAATACCAGGGCCCCAGAGATGAAAAACAGCATGCATGCGCTCCGCAAAAACGCCGCCGGCCCGGGCTTTACGCTCGAAGAGCTTCCTATTCCGTCGATCGGCCCGACCGACGTTCTCATTCGCGTGGAGAAAGCGGGGGTCTGCGGCACCGACGCGCATATCTATCACTGGGATGCGTGGGCGCAGAACCGCATCGTGCCGCCGGTCACCGTCGGACACGAATTCATGGGCCGCGTCGCAGCGGTCGGTGCGGCGGTGCGAGCGGTTGCAGTCGGCGACCGGGTGAGTGCCGAGGGGCACATCGCGGACTTAACCTGCTTCCTCTGTCGGATCGGCGATGCCCATATCTGCGAGCGCGTAAAAATTATCGGCGTCGACCGCGACGGTGCGTTCGCTGAATATATTTCGATGCCCGAATACAACGTCTGGCCGCTCGACCCGGCGATTCCTGATGAATGCGCCGCGGTCTTCGATCCGCTCGGGAACGCGGTGCACACCGTGATGGCAGCCGATGTGAGCACGAAGAGCGTTGCGATCACCGGTGTCGGCTCGATCGGGCTGATGGCGATTCCCGTCGCGCGCGCGGCGGGCGCAGCGAGCGTCTACGCCTTCGACGTCAACCCCGCCAAACTCGAGCTCGCCAAACGCCTTGGGGCCGACGCGGTCTTCGATTCGCGTAGCGGCGGCTTGGTTGAGGAGATGAAAGCACGCACCGGCGGCAACGGCGTCGACGTTCTGCTCGAGATGTCGGGAAGCGGCGCGGCGATCGATATGGGGCTGCAAATGGTTCGCAACGGTGGGCGCGCGGCGCTGCTCGGTATTCCCTCCGACAGCATCAATATCAATCTTGCCGAGCGCATTATCTTCAAAGGGCTGACCGTGTTGGGAATCAACGGTCGACGGATGTTTGAAACGTGGTTTCAAACGCAAGCGTTGGTGAAGAGTGGGCGCGTCGATCTGCGCCCCATTATCACCCACGTGCTGCCGTTTGAAGAGTACGACCGCGCCTTCGAACTGATGCATAGCGGTGAAGCCGCAAAAATCGTTCTCGATCTCACCGGAGGAAAAGTATGAACGCCGCATTCGATGCTGCGCTACAGAAAGAACTCGATGCGCTGAAGGCGGCCGGCACCTACAAACACCTGCGCCACATTACCTCGCCGATGGCACCGAGCGTGCACATGGAAGAGGCCGGCGACGTCATCGTGCTGTCCTCGAATAATTATCTCGGACTCTCCGACGAACCCGCGGTCGTCGCCGCCGGCAAAGAGGGGCTGGATCGCTACGGTGCCGGCACCGCATCGGTGCGTTTCATCTGCGGTACCTTCGACGTGCATCGTCGCCTCGAGGATCGCATCGCGCGCTTTCTCGGCACCGAGGCATCGCTCACCTACGTCTCTTGCTGGAACGCGAATACCGGACTCTTCGCAACGATCTGCGGTGAGGGTTCGGCGATTATCTCCGACGAGTTGAATCACGCCTCGATCATCGACGGCGTGCGCTTGGCGAATAAGGCGAAACGCAGCGTCTACAAGCACGGCGATATGGCCGACCTCGAAGCGAAGCTGCAGGCGGTGCAAGGCTGCGCGCCGATTCTCGTCGTCACCGACGGCGTCTTTTCGATGGAGGGCTCGGTCGCGAATCTTCCGGCGATCGTCGCGCTCTGCAAAAAATACGGAGCGGTCAGCGTTGTCGACGATTCACATGGGACCGGCGTGATGGGCGCGACCGGACGGGGAACGATCGAACACTTTGGCCTTACCGGGGAGGTCGACATCATCACCGGCACGCTCGGCAAGGCGCTCGGCGGAGCGGCCGGCGGCTTCGTCGCCGGAAGCCATGCGTTGGTCGATACGCTCATCCAGCGCTCGCGCCCGCAACTCTTCTCCAATGCGTTGCCGGCGACCGTCGCCTGTAGCGCACTCGCCGCGATCGAGGTGCTCGACGCGCACCCCGAACGCGTTCGCGCGCTCCGGGAGAACGTTGCCTATTTCCGTGCCGGTCTCGAAAAAATCGGATTGAAACCCTTGCCGGGGCCGAGCGCGATCGTGCCGATTATCGTCGGCGAGACGGCGTTCGCAATTGCGATGAGCGACAAGCTGCTCAAACGCGGCGTCTTCGTAACGGGATTCGGCTTCCCCGTCGTTCCGGAGGGAACGGCACGCATCCGCACGCAGCTCTGCGC
This sequence comes from bacterium, assembly GCA_021790895.1. Classification (GTDB taxonomy): domain Bacteria; phylum Vulcanimicrobiota; class Vulcanimicrobiia; order Vulcanimicrobiales; family Vulcanimicrobiaceae; genus JABEUX01. The sequence goes on along the minus strand of JAJYFM010000076.1, from coordinate 4,170 downwards.
CACGCTCACGCGTGAAGAGATGGATCGCGCACTCGATGCGTTTGCCGCCGTTGCAAAAGATGTCGGTTTGGTGGAAGATTCGATAATCCGTTCATAATCGATTCGTAAACTTCGCGTGGTACGACTATCCATAGGAATGGAGGCCACGTGATGACTCGCGACTCGATGACTTTTCGAATTATGTTCCCGACGGCGGTTGCGTTTGCGTTTGGCATCGCGATCGCCGTTCTCGGCCTGGTCTATGCCGCACGGGCCGCCGAGTATCGCTTTCTTGCCGGACAGGGAGAGGCGGCCGCCAAAGCACTATTAGCGCTGGCGACAAACGATGGAAATGCCGAGCTGACGAACGGCCAGTTGAATTTTCCGGGATATCCGGGCTGGAAGAACGGCGGCAACGAGGCATTGATCTCGCAATCGGCTTCGCTCTCAGGCGCCGATGTCTCGATCTTCGCGCGCCAAAACAATGGCGCGTGGATTCTCGATGCTTCGTCGATGAAGAAGGACGGTTCGTTTATCGTCTCGGCATCGATCCCACCGAGCATCGCCGCAGCGGTCGCTGCAGGCAAAAACTTTCGCGGCGACGTGGCGATCGCCGGCACCGAGAGCTTTGCCGTCGCAGCGCCGGTGTTCGACGCGAACGGCACGATCGTCGGCGGCTATGTCGTCAGTTATCCGTTAGCGACCCTCACGCGCGTCGTCGTACTCGTCGTCGCCGGGGTTGCAGGGGCGATGCTGCTGATCTTTGCGGCGACCTTTATCGTCTTTGCGCTTGGAATTCGCCGCTTGCGGCGCGGCGCCGCTCGCCTTCGCGTTGCAGCGGCGACGCTCTCGCGCGGCGAGTTCGATCTCGGTGATCTCGCCGAGGTCGATGGCGAGTTGCGTCCGGTCGCCATTGCCTTCGAAGAGATGATCGAATATCAGCGCGCGATCGTCGCTGCCTCCGAAGCGATGGCGCGGGGGGAGATCGAAGCGGAGGTGGTGCCGCAGAGTGAGCGCGATCGCCTCGGCGTCTCCCTCGATCTGATGTTGGGAAATATCCGCTCGATCCTCGAGGGGGTAAAACAGGCGGTCGACGTGCTCGCGCCATCGGCGAACGTGCTGCAACAGAGCGTCGCGCACGTACGCGAGCAGGCCGCGGCGGCGGTGACCTCGGTCACCGATCTCGCAGCGGCGCTGCGCGACCGCGTGCGCGAGGCGTCGGCTTCGCAGGCGATCGTCGGCGAGTTCGCGCTCGGCGTCGAGGGCATCGCACGCGGTGCCGCCGATCAGGCGGTGCAGACGCGCGCTGCGAGCGGGGAGATGGATTCGCTCGGTCAACAGGCGCGCGATGTCGTCGCACAGGCGACGGTGTTATTAAGTGCCTCTCGCGAGAGCGCGCTTGGAGCCGAAAACGGCGTGAGCGTCGTTGCCAAAGCGATCGATGCGCTCGGCGAAACGAACGTCTCGACCGGGGAGGCGACCGCGGCGATGAATGAGCTCTCGAAACTCTCCTCCGAGATTGGGTCGATTCTCGAGAGCGTCGAGTCGATCGCCGAGCAAACGAATCTGCTCGCGCTCAACGCAGCGATTGAAGCGGCGCGCGCCGGTGAGAACGGGCGCGGCTTCGCGGTCGTCGCGGCGGAGATTCGCAAACTCGCCGAGCGTAGCGCCGATGAGAATCGTCGCATTACCGCGCTTATCACCGAAGTTCGCGCGCGGGTCGCTTCGGCGGGCGTCGCCGTTCACTCCGCGGAGAGCCGGGTGATCGAGGCGACGACGCAATCGCTGGCGGCATCGGAAGCGCTGCATGCGATTGCGGAAAACGTGCGCATCTCGACACTCGGTACCGAGCGTATCGAGCGCGCGTCGACGGCGATGTTGGCGGCAACGGAGCGTTCCGCCGAGGCGATGCAGGCGATCTCGGTCGTCGTCGAGCAGAACAGCGCCTCAACGGAGCAGATGGCCGCGCAAGCGCGCGAGTTGGCGACGACGATTGCGGATATCTCGCAGAGTTCGCGCAGCGATGCGAGTACGGCCGATGGTGTCGCGCGCGGATCGGCGGCGCTCGAAACGCGCTTCGAGGAACTGCTGACGCTCGCCGGCGATCTCGACGGCACCGCCGAGCAACTCCATTCGATTCTCGATGAGTTCGTCGGCGGACGCCGCGAGATCGTCACGCGCCCCGCGTTAAACTAAAGCGCGAGCGAACGCAAACCTCCCCTCGCGGATCACCGCAAGGGGAGGTGGCATGGTTGCGGGGGCGAGATTTGAACTCGCGACCTTCGGGTTATGAGCCCGACGAGCTACCGGACTGCTCCACCCCGCGCCGGAACTCCATGGATTCTAGCACATCGTAGCGAACCCTGGTGCGACCCATGTTGGAGTTCATAACCGAAGAATCGCTCGCCGCACGCGTCGCGGCGCTCCCGAAGATCCACCTGCACTGCCATCTCGAGGGGACGTTGCGCGAGAGCACCTTCCTCGAACTCACTGCGCGTGACGGGCTTCCGACGCGCTACCGACCCGGTGCGAACGGCGAGGAGGATCGATCGCCGCGCGAGCCCGGGAGGGTCTACACCTTCGCCGATTTCCCCGAGTTCCTACTGCTCTTTGCTGCGGTCTCGCGCGCGCTCTCTCGCCCCGAGGATTATGCGCGCCTCGCCGAAGAGTTCGCCGCCGACGCGTTGCGGCGCGGAGTGATCTACGGCGAGCTTTTCGTCTCGCCCTCAGTCTGGCGCTTCTTTCACCCCGATCTCGATCTCCGCAGTTGCATGGCCGCGATCTACGAGGTCTTCGCCCGGGTCGAACGCAGCCATGGGGTTACCTTCCGTACCATCGTCGATCTCACGCGAAACTTCGGCGCGAGCAGCGCGCTGGAGACGGCGCGTTTTGCCGCCTCGGCGACCGAGCTCGGCGTCATCGGTATCGGTCTCGGCGGCGACGAAGCGCGCTTCCCGCCCGAACTCTTTATCGACGCGTTCGCCTTCGCGCGCTCCGAAGGGCTCCACGCGGTCGTTCACGCCGGTGAGGCGGCTGGAGCGCAGAGCGTCCGCGCCGCGGTCGAGCACCTGCGGGCCGAGCGCATCGGGCACGGCATCCGCGCCGTAGAAGACGAGCCGTTGCTTGCTTTGCTTCGTGAACGCGAGATCGCACTGGAGATCTGTCCGACCTCGAATCTGCGCACCGGGGTCGTCGGTGCCGTCGAGGCGCATCCGCTTCCGCAGTTGCTGGCAGCGGGGCTGCGCGTCATCATCGATGACGACGACCCGGCGCTCTTCGGCGCGCATATCGATGACGAGTATCTCGCGCTCGCCCGGCTCGCCGGAGAGTCGGCGCTGCGCGGGTGCATCGCCAATGCGATCGAGGCGTCGTTCGCACCGCTCTCCCTAAAACGTTCGCTCGAAGAACGCTTGCGCTCCACGGAGTAACGCGGGCGGCGTCGAAGGCAAGCCGGTATGTCAGGGCACAGTCATTTCGCTGAATCGGTCGAGGAGTATCTCGAAGCGGTCTATCGGCTTGAGCGTGAGGGGGATGGCGTCAGTACCGGCGCACTCGCCTCGACGCTGGGAGTCGCACCGGCCTCGGTCTCCGGGATGCTCAAAAAACTTGCGAAAGACGGGTTCGTCGAACCGGTCGCTCGCGGCACCGTGAAACTCACCCGCGATGGGCTCGCCGTCGCCGTACGCGTGATTCGCCGTCATCGGATCGCCGAATGCTTTCTCGTCGACGTGCTTGGAATGCCGTGGCACGAAGTCCACGCCGACGCCTGCATGCTCGAACATGCGATCTCGACCGACGTCGAAGCGCATCTCCAGCGATTGTTGAAGAATCCGACGCGCTGCCCGCACGGCATGCCGATTCCGCCGAGCGATCTGAGCGACCCCGTCTCGCGCGGTGAACCGCTCGCGCGCGTGGAATCCGGCGCCGAACTTACCATCGTCGGCGTTACCGAAGAGGTTCCCGAGATTCTACGCTATCTCGCCGAACTCGATTTCAAACCGGGTAAGCGCCTGCGTGTCATCGCGCGCGCACCGCTCGGCGGCCCGTTGACGATATCGAGTTCGAGCGGCGAACGCGCGATCTCGCTCGAACTTGCACGGATGCTTTTGGTCGAACCGGCAGGCGCCGCAGGTTGATGCCGCCCCGCCCCCGGTTCACGCACGCGATCGTCGTGGTATGCGTGCTGGTCTT
>JAJYFM010000034.1 GCA_021790895.1 bacterium | reverse complement strand
GTTTGTGGTGTCTCCGCTCTTTTTTTTTTTTCGGCGGGCAGCCCACCCCCGCCCCCCGCCGGCCCGGCGCGCGCCGCCTGCGGGCGGCCGCGGGCGGGGGGGGGGGGGGGGGGGGGGGGGGGGGGGGGGGGGGGGGGGTGAGCCGGGCGCGCAAGGCCGCGTCATCCGCAGTTTTGACGCGCGTGGAGGTGTGCGCTCGCCCCGGCGCCAACGCTGCCCCGCGTCTGGGGGCCACCATCCGTCCGCAATCTCACCATTGGGAGCGCGTAACGGCTCGTGGCTGCTTGCGAAGAGTGCGCCTCTTCGCTCTTTTCAGACAAGGATTTTTCTACATGAAACGACCTCGCTTCTCGCTCTTGATGCCGACCGTCGCCATCGCGTTGGCCTCGCTGCTTGCCGCGTGCAGTTCGGGAACCACCGGAATGCTGCCGGTGAATCCGCAAACTCAAAGTCGAACGCAGGCCCCGAATCGCGCTACAGGCTCGGCCTCAATCGCCGGATCGGGCCTCACGGCACCAGCGACGGTGGGCACGACACACAACAGCGCTGGCTCCCCCGCCCCGCTACCCGGTGGAACGATTAGCAAAGCGACACCACAATTTACCGAGTACGGCCCCCCTCCGCCCTCGCCAACGGGCGGAGGCTCCGGTGGCTCCGGCGGTACCGGCGGCAGCGGCTGCAATTCTAATCCGGTCGGCTATATCGCGACGCCGATGAATCCGATGGATATTGCTGCGCCCAGCCCATGTGGCGGTAGCGGTAGCGGCGCTCCATGTGCCTCGTCCATGAATCCCACCCCGTGCGTCGCATACGGTGGGAAACCGCAAGACGGAAAACAGTGTAACGGATCTCAATATAAAATAGGTTCGCCAATTTCACCCGCAAATGAAAACTCGTCAAATACCGGCTACTACGTCAATAATATTTCGGCAATTACCCAAAACGGATTGCCTGCAGCGTATGTGTACCAGGTAAACGAAGCAAACAGCACGACAAATTATTATTTCATCCAAATAACAAATAATGCAACCAACCAGTTCACGGTTGGACTTGGGATTAGTTTCGGACCCGTTAATATTTCGCTTAGTGATACCTATGGTGTATCGGCTGTCTCCGCTCCGCAGTGGTTTTTCCCAGGGCAAACGCCACTGCCATCAAACACCGTGTCGATTTCTTGTTGGCCCCAATACCCCATGCCGTCGTAGGAAAGGTGTGTAATGATATTAGCAGTTCCGCTAACATTGTTTCTACGAGGCCTGCCCGATAGAACACATTGTGGAGCAAGATCCTATGAAGTGGGCTCCCCAATCGCTTCTACAAACGACACACCCCACTACGTCCAATCATTTGCGGAGATCGTGAATCCAACGGGTACCGTAGTTGGCTGGGTTTATTTGGCAGATAATGGGTTTGGGCATAACGTCAGCGAGTACGTGCAGGGCAGTGACAGGAAGAGCCGCGTCTTCAGGAAGACGTTCCCTGTAACGTGGCCAAATGGAAGTTCGGTGTCGTCGGTTGTTAAAATTGGAAAAAAATGGCCGACACAACACTTGATCGTCCGTCTATGTCCAAAAGAGGCGTGGCCGGACAATCCGAAATGATCGGGAAGTGAAGTTCTTTTACGCGCGCGGTCGGGCCGTTATTCGGCCCGGCCTCTTTCTTTGGTACCTTGGTTGCTAGCGGCAATCGCGCCAACGCAACGCGCGGGTTTCCTTTGCGAGCGAACGCGATCGGCGTTTCTTCTTGGCTATGAACCGCTTGGGCTAGGTCCTAAATCGGGCGCCAAGGATATCTATGGATTCCCGGCCGAAACGGCCACGAAGGAGATCCCAGATGCACAAAAGCCGCTTCACCGAAGCGCAGATCATCGCCATCGTCGGCGAGTACGATGCCGGAGGTTCCGTCGGCGAACTCTCCCGTAAGCACGGCGTTCACGCCAACACGATCCGGATCTGGAAGTCGAAATATGCCGGTATGGACGTTGCCGACGTCGTCCGATTGAAAGACCTTGAGGCCGAGAACGCCCAGATGCAGCGGATTATTGCCCGACTGACGCTCAAAGTCGACGCGATGGACAATCTGATCCGAAAAAACGCCTGGGGCCCTCGCAGCGACAAGAAGCGGTGAGGGCGTTACAACGCGATGGACTGAGCCAACGTGAGGCGTGCAAGGTCATGCGCGCGCGTCGGCGATCGCCCGGCGAGCCGGTTGGGCGAAAGGCCGCGGAGGATGCCCCACTGAAGAGTTCTTCCGTAATCTGCGTTACCTTCCGCGTCGAGACGCCGTGGACAACCATCTCCATGAGGCCGAGCACGAAAGCTTGTGAAACTGTGCTCGGGGGGTGCGGTCACGACGTCATCGAGCGAGTATCTGCGATTGAGTAAAGCGCGGATTTCGGCGCGCATTTGCGTGGTCAGGTCGGCCATGAAGGAAATCGCCGCTTCAGGGAGGGATCGCGCTCCGATGAGATCACGGGCCGCCGCCACCCCGCGTCTCGACGTTCTCGACGGGCTCCGCGGCATCGCGATCCTGCTCGTGCTCTGGTATCACGTGTGGGAGATTTCGTGGCTCCCCGCTCCGCTTTTGCGACTCGAATTTTTGCCCGAAACGGGTTTCATCGGCGTCGCCCTCTTCTTCTTTCTTAGCGGTGCGGTAATCGCCTTACCCTTTGCCCGCGCTGCTTTCACGGGAACGCAACCACCCTCGTGGCGCCATTTCTACCTCCGACGCTTTTGGAAGATCGTTCCGTCCTACGTGCTCTCGATCGCGGTAGCCTACGCCATCGGCTATGCGGCGCGACAGGGCGGCGCGGGCGTCCTCCCCGATCTCGTTACCCATCTGCTCTTCATCCATACCTGGTTCCCGGCAAGCTCGGGGGCGATCAATGGGGTGCTCTGGACGCTCGCCGTTGAAGTCGAGTTCTACGCGATCTTCCCGCTGCTGTGGTGGTGCTTTCGCCGCGCGCGTCTGCTCACGGTTGCTGCGACCATCGCCGCCTCCCTGGCGTGGCGACTGCATGCGGTCGCCTGTTGCGCGCACGCCGGTATTGTGAACCTCGACCAGGATCTGCCGGCGTTTTTGAGTTGCTTCTCCTTCGGGATGCTGACGGCATCGCTCTTCGTCGACGTGCATGCGCGTTGGAACGCCGGTCGACGCTATCTCGTCGGGACGGCGAGTTTTGTTGCCGGGATCATCGCCTGCACGCTCTTGCTGCAATCGCTCTACGCCTACCGAATGAACAATCAGTGGGCGGCGGTCTGGGGCGCAACGCATCGCGATCTCTTAGCGCTCGCTTTCGCCCTCATCGCCTTCGGTGCGCTGCTCTCGCCGCGCCCCGTGCAACGCGTGCTCGCCAATCCTCCGCTCGTCTTCTTCGGAGCGATATCCTATGCGCTCTACCTCTACCATCAAATCGTCGCTCGCGAGTTGCTCTACTACCGCATTCCGCAGTATGTCGGTAGACCCCAATTCGACCCGCTCTGGCAACGCGATTTTACGGTACTAGCGATGCTGCTCTCGATCGCAATCGCCGCAGCGCTCACCTATTGGTTCGAGCGACCGCTACAACGTTGGGGGAATCGCCGCTTCTCGTAATTGCGTCACACAGCGCTCACCAACGGGAATCCCTATCAAAGTGATCGACCGAGAAGTGGGCTTCACCGCCTTGGAAACCATCGTCGCCGCGGGGATCGTCGCCCTGCTGCTTGCCACGCTCGCTGGAGGCATGCTTCGCGAAAGTACGAGCTTTCAGAACGCCGCCATAGCAGATGCACTTGCCACCGCGGCGCGCGAGGAAGTGCGCATTGCTGCCGACGCCGTCAAATACGATGGATCGACACTCGCGCCGAACAGCATTGCGACCATGCTGCCGATGCCGGCTGGTTCACCGTTATCGGCGGAGCTCTCACTCTCGACGCAGGCGCTTCTCGGCGGCGGAATCTCGGTGCGCGTGCGCGCGAGCGCCGTAAACGCCGGAGTTCTACTCGATCGCGATGCAACGCTCGTGGTCGAGCGTCGGATGCCGCCCCCCGGCAGCAGCGTTATCGATCCAACGCTCGTCGAGGCCCCCTTCGGCGCACCGTGACGATACTGCGCGCACTTTTTTTTGCCGCAATTGCCTCCGCAATCGCTCAGGGTTTTGCCGTCCTTGCACTCGCGCTCGCGCGCTCCGAATCGCTTCACGCCGCACACGCCGCGGCACGCGATGCACTCGGTGCGGCGCCCGTGCTGGTGCAAGAGGCGATCGCCGCCCGCATCGCCGGCGGCAGCGACCCGCTCGCACCGATGTCACCGATCGAGCGTTGCACCACGATCGGCGCTGCACCATGTGCGCTCCGCGCGACGACGACCGTTGCACTTCGAAGCACGGGTAGCGAGAGTATCCTGCAGCAGAACGCGCTCGTCGGTGAAGCGCGAATTCTTGTCTCCTTGCGCAGCGTCGTTACGGATGCCGCGGGAACGACCGCAGCGATAGCGACGCGTAGCGCACTGCTGCGCACATTCGCGCAGCCGCCCTATGCAACGTACGAAGGTGACGACGAGAGCGGTGGAATCTCTCCGAGTTCCCTTGCCCCGGGAACTCTCGTCGACGTTCTCTACCGCGATCTTCGCAACGGTGCGAGCATTCCCGGAAATGTTTGGAGCACTCCCACCAACATGCCCTCGAGCCCTCCCTCGCCCTGGCCGCAATAACGTTTTACGGCACGAAGCGATCGATCGCGCCTGCAAGCTCGGCGGGCGCTTCGATCGGAATATTATGTCCGCAGTCGCGCAAAACGACGAAAAGACTCCCGGCGATAAGATTGGCGCAATCCGTCCGCAGACGCGGCAGCGTCGCCAAGGGATCGCTCGCACCGGCGAGCACGAGCGTGGGGACGGAGACGTCGGCGAGAGCCTCGCGAAAATCGAGGGATCGCCCGGCATCGTACCAGCCGAACCAGTGCTCCCGCGAAGCGATAAGCGCGTCGTCGATCAAGATCTCGCGCATCTCGTCGTCAATGCTCCGCCGCATGGCACCGGCCACAAAACGCGCGATTCGATTCCGTGAACCAAATGCATCGAGCGTCAATTCACGATGTCGCCCGCTCGTACGGGTTCCACGGGCGGATCCCGGTGCGACTAAAATCATCCGTTCGATCGATCGGTGCCGCCGTGCGGCGAGATACTGCGCGATGCGTCCACCCATCGAATGGCCGACGATCGTCACCGGCGCACCGATGTGCGCGAGGACCGCTTCGTAGTCGGCGGCATATCCTTCAAGGGTATGCCCTTCGGCGGGGCGATCGCTCCGCCCGCACCCCCGTGCATCGAAGCGATGGATCGTGTAGCGCGTCGGATCGAGTTTCGCAATCGCTGCATTCCACATGCGACGAGAGCCGATCCACCCATGTGCGAAGAGCAGGTGACGCGCACCGTTGCCGAAGCGTTCGAACCAAAGATCGGCGCCGTCGCTCGCGACCGTTTCGCCGGATACTTCCTCCATCGCGCCGAAAGATGCGCGCTATCGTGGGAAAGCGCCTGCCGACCTATCTCGGTCTGCTCTATGTCGTATTCGTTTGGGGCCTCAACACCGTCTTGGTGAAAATTGCCGTCTCGCACGTCAATGCGCTCGCATTTACGGCGCTGCGTTTCTCGACGATGGCCCCGCTTGCACTGCTATGGGTGCGCTTCTCCGGGGCCAACCTGCGTTTCGAGCGTCGCGATTGGCTGCTCTTGCTTGCAAGCGGCGCTTGCGGCTTTGGGGTCTATCAGTATTTCTGGGTGATCGGGCTCGCGCACACGACAGCTTTTGCTTCTTCTTTGCTCGGAAGCAGCACGCCGATCTTTACCATGCTCTATCTCGTTGCGCTCCGCTGGGAGCGCGTCCGTAGCGCGCGTTGGATCGGTGCGGGAATCGCGATGCTCGGCATCGCCGTCTTCGAAGGCGCCTTCGCCGGACATGCAACCTTCCGCAGCGGCGATGCCCTCACGATGCTCGCGGCGATGACCTTCGCCGGCTTCAACGTGATCAGCGCTCGATTGGCGCCGCGCTATCATCCCGTCGCACTGCTCGCCGCGACGCTGCTCATCGGAACGGCAATGATTCTCCCTGCGGGCATCCCGGCGCTCTTCGCCGACCCGCCGACGCTCTGGCCGTCGGTGGTCTGGGAGGTCTTTGCTTTCGCCGTCGTCTTTCCGATCGTCCTCACCTACCCCGTCTGGAGCACCGGCATCGCGAAAATCGGCGCGGCACGGGTCGCACTCTTCAGTTTTCTCGTTCCCATCGTCTCGGGCGCGCTCTCGATTCCCCTGCTGCACGCGCGTTTTGCGACGCACCAAATCGTCGGTGCAGCGATCTCGTTGCTGGGACTCGCCGTCGCGACGCTGCTCGGCCATCTCTCGGTCTCCGAGGTCTGGGCGCAGCGAGCCGGAGATATCGAACACTAACGCGAAGGCGCCGCCGTGATGGCACGCCGCGCATGGTACTGGCTCCTCGCTTTACCCTTCATTGCGTTGCTGGACGTTCCGATCTACGACCGGATCGATCCGCGCTGGGCGGGTATTCCATTCTTCTATTGGTACCAACTTGCGTGGGTCGTGTTGACCGCTGCACTTCTCGCCGTCGTTTATGTGGCGACGCGCGTGCGCGGACGATGAATATCACCGTCGCGGTTTTCGCCGCTCTTGTTCTTTTCGCGAGTGCGCTCGGCTTCACCGCTGCGCGGCGAAAGAGCGGCGAGTTACGCGACCTTCAAGAGTGGGCGCTCGGAGGGCGCCGTTTCGGCACGTTGCTGTCGTGGTTTCTCCTCGGCGGCGATCTTTATACCGCCTATACCTTCGTCGCGCTGCCGGCGTTGGTCTACGGCGTCGGCGCACTCGGTTTTTTCGCCGTCCCCTACGCGACCATCGCCTATCCGATTGTCTTCTTATTCCTTGCACGCTTCTGGAACATCGCCCACGAGCGCGGTTACATGACGGTCGGCGATTTCGTACGCGGCCGCTATGAAAGCCGCATGCTAGAAATCGCGGTTGCGGCAACCGGCGTGCTCGCGGCGCTCCCCTATATCGCCTTGCAGATCGTCGGCATGAAAGCCGTTCTCGCCCAACTCGGCGGCGTCGTCGCGCTCGGCGGCGGAGCGATGCCGCTCATCGTCGCGTTTGCGTTGCTCGCTGCTTACACCTATTTCGGCGGCTTACGCGCCCCGGCGACGATCGCCGTTTTTAAAGATATCCTGATCTATGCAACGATCGCGGCGGCGATCGTCATCATTCCGCACGCACTCGGCGGGTGGCACGCCATCTTCGATGCGGCAGGCAGGGCGTTAGCGACGCCGCTACACCCGCAACCACTTCTCATCGCGCCGCAGATGCAGTTCGCGTACGCGACGCTCGCACTCGGCTCGGCGTTCTCGCTCTTCCTCTATCCGCACGCTATTACGTCGCTGCTTTCGGCAAAGAGCGCCGACGTCGTCCGCCGGAACGCTGCATTATTGCCGCTCTATTCCATCCTGCTCGGCATCATCGCGCTTCTCGGATTTGCAGCGCTCGCCGCCGGTATTCACGCGGCTCCAAACGAGATCGTGCCGATCCTCTTCGCGCGCTTTTTCCCACCGTGGTTTACCGGTCTCGCCGATGCAACGATCGTCATCGGTGCACTAGTACCGGCGTCGATCATGGCGCTCGGCGCCGCCAACCTCTTCGTTCGGAACGTTATTGCACCGATCTCCGGCCGAATACCGAGTGCGAGTGCCGCCGCCACAAAGTGGTTGACGCTTGCATTTTGCGCGCTTTCGCTCTTGCTCGTGCTCTACATGAACGTGAAGTTTGCGATTTACTTCCAACTGCTCGGCGGCGCGTGGGTGTTGCAGACCGCTCCCGCGATATTCTTCGGCCTGCATTCGCGGACGATTCCCGCACGCGCGTTGCTCGCCGGTTGGCTGACGGGAATGGTCGCTGCGTCGTACTTCGCCGTCAGCGATGGCTTCTCGCCGCTCGTCGCATTCCATATCGGCAACTTCTCGGTGACGGGCTTCATCGCGGTCTACGCGGTGCTCTTGAATCTCGCAATCGCTTTCGCAGCGACGCTTCTCCTCCGCTTCCGCCCTTCTGAAATCGAGGCAGCATGACCGAACGCATCAACCCCGCGGGTTGGGATACACCGAGCGGTTATTCAAACGGGGCACTCGCTACCGGGCGATGGCTCGCGATCGCGGGTCAAGTCGGGTGGAACGAGCGGAAACAGATGACCTCCTCGGATTTTCTCGGCCAAGCCGCGCAAGCGCTGCGGAACGTCGCGACGATTCTTCGGACGGCGGGCGGAGAGCCCGAGCATCTCCTCCGGATGACCTGGTACGTTCTCGATGCGCAGGAGTATCGCGCGAATACCCGCCCGCTCGGAACAATCTACCGTGAAATTTTCGGTTCGTGCTACCCGGCGATGACGTTGATCGTCGTTGCCGGCCTCTTGGAAGAGGGGGCGCGATTGGAGATCGAGGCAACAGCCGTTCTTCCGATCTCCTCAACGCGCTGATTAGGTTCCCGTACTTCCGCCGGCATGGAAAACGAACTTCACGATGATGCGATCGATCGTTCGCGGCGCAGCAGAGGTGCCATACTCGACGTACAACAGATCTTGATTCCGAAATCGTGCTTCGTAGAGAGCTGAAAGGTTGCTTCCCGGCTCGGCGAAGCCGCCGGTTCCGCTAACGGCTCGCAGGGCAATTCCAATCGTCGCGTTCTTACCGAACGACCGCGACAACACGACCCGTCGTAGCCACTGGCTATTATCAATCGGCGCACCAGCCCCGGCTTGCTCCTCGTTCCCATCGTATTCAAACGAGATACCGTATTTTCCGAAGACTCGAGCGATTGACGATTGCCATTGTCATACGTAAAAGCCGGCGAAGGGCCCCCATGAGTAGCTCACGCTCTCGGGGTTTGGAGTGCCGACCTGATACCCGACCTCAATATTCCGGCGATTAAACCATTCAATTTTTCCCGGCGCAACCTGCAATTCACTCGGGCCGGTGAATCCACGTATCGAGATGAGATTTTTCAATTCGATATCGAAAAAGCCGTTAATATCGGCCTCGCGGACGCTGCCGTCGTAAGCGAGGTAGCGATCGAGATCGACATTTGCAGTATATGAACGTATCGCGCTGTTTGACGAACCGGTGCCGCTATAGCCTACGTCGGCGCCGAGGCCACGCGCATCGTTGGTCGCCGTGTATCCGTCGACCGGTGCGTATCCGGGACTGGTGTCCCGATAGAAGCCTAACGCGGTAAAGTGTTCGTTCCGAATTCCCTCCTCAAGGTTGAAGTCGTGCGCACTTCCCGTGGCGCTATTGCTTTCGCGAGCGATCTCCAAAGCGGTCGTCTCTCCAGAGTGGCGATTTATACGTGAGAGCCCGTAGCCGGTCGTGAGATCGCGCAGGCCCGCATGCTCGGCAAGCACACCCTCTGCACTCAGGGCAAGAGCGCCGCTGGGCGTCGAGTATGTGTACCCGGCGGCACCGTCGTTAAAGCCCGCTCCGGAAACATTGAGCACTCCGATATCGCTCCGTCCAGCGGTTCCTTCAATTTTCATACCACTATTAAATATGCCGATCGATGGAGTGTAAAAAAGCGAGTTCCCACCGAAGACGCCGATCTGCGGCACGGTATCGATATACTGCGCACCTTCGGCGAAGAATGGGCGGTATTCTTGATAGGCTTTCTGAAATTCTTGCAATTGGATCGTGGTCTGATCCTCTTCCACGTTCGAAAAATCCGGCGCAAGCGTTCCAACGAATGCCATCGTGTTCGTGAGCGGATAGGACAAGTCGACACCGATCCAGCGTGGCGACATCGATTGGAACCTTCCGATCCCATTCTGAAACAGGTTCCGTTGCGAGCCGACGCTACCGAGAACGTAGGCATCGAGCTGTGGTTTCGGGCGCGTTGCCGTTGCCGCCAGCGAGATGTCGGTCAGCCACGGCCAAAACGGAACCGACGTCGTGCTTTGCATTGCCGGGGCATAGGCCCACGTATCATCGGCATTGCGCGCCGCGATGAAGCGTTCGAAATTCAGCCGCCATTTCTGGTTCGTTGATGCTTGCGAGCGGATCGCCGAGAGCGGAATAACCATCAGCACGTCGTAACCGCCGCCCCGCGTTTTACGAGCGAGAGAGATCCAGGACGGAGCGTACCGCGCATTCTCGCTCGATGCCTCATCGTGTATCCCGATCGGGTTTGCGCGAAAGACATACGTTCGCGAACCATTCCCGGCGGTGTCGATCTCAAACGAAACGTGGTCGTCGTTCCCGACGCCGGCGTGGTTCACATGTTGACTCGCGGTTATCGGAACGCCGGCTTGCACGCAGTGAAATTCGACGTAGAGATATTTTTGGTCGTAGAGCAGCCTCGCCGTCGTCGCCAAACGGGCCGGACGTCGCGCGTTAAAATTATAGAACCTTGTTGCCGTGAGCGCGGTTCGCCAGATCGGCGCGCGAGCCGAGGCGCGCATCGGCGGTGGAGCGGCGGCGCGAACGGCAATGAAGCGGTCGGAGGCACCGACATAGGCGAGGGCAGGAGTAAAAGCGGCGGCGGTGGCGAGCGAGGCGAGCAGCGTGCAGCGAGCGACGGCAGTGCGCACGTTTTATGCGCGCTCGCGCAGCTTATACCGCTGCAGCTTTCCGGTTGCGGTGCGTGGGAGCGCGTCGAGGAATTCGATTTCCCGCGGCGCCTTGAAAGAAGCGACGGTGGCTTTGCAGTGCGCAATGAGCTCGGAGGCACAGGCTTCGTCGGCCGCGCGCGGTGGGCGCAGGACGACGTAGGCTTTGACCATCGTGGTGTGATGCTTGACATCGGGCTTCCCGACGACGGCGCACTCGGCGACGTCGGAATGCAACAGTAAAACCTGCTCGACCTCGGGCCCCGAGACATTGTATCCGGCAGAAACGATCATATCGTCGGCGCGAGCGACGTAGGTAAAGACGCCCGCTTCATCGACGACATAGGCGTCACCGGGATAGTTCCATCCGTCGCGTACGTACGTCCGTTGACGCTCGTCGTGCAGGTACCGACATCCAGTCGGCCCGCGCACGGCAAGGCGCCCGATACTTCCCGCCGGAAGCGGGCTCCCCGCCTCGTCGTGAATCTCCGCGATGTATCCAGGTACGACGCGCCCGGTTTTTCCGGGGCATGCCTCTGCCGCGGGCGATCCGATGAAGATGTGGAACATCTCCGTGCTCCCGATTCCGTCGATGATCGATATCCCCGTCGCCGCGCGCCATGCCTCCCAAACGACGCCCGGTAAGGTCTCGCCTGCCGAGACGCAGATGCGCAAGCTCGACCAATCGCGATGCGACGCGTGCGCGCTCAGCGCGCGATAGGCAATCGGCGCCGTGAACAGCACCGAGATGCGATGGTGCTCGATCGCCGCGGCGAGTTCTTCGGTACCGGCGCGCTCTAAGAGCACCGTTGCGGCGCCGATTGCAAACGGAAAGAGCAAGATCCCTCCGAGCCCGTAGGTAAAGGCCAACGGCGGAGAGCCGCTAAAACGATCGTCGGGGTCGGCCCGCAGTACCTCGCTTCCGAATGTATCGCAGGTTGCGAGCAAATCGCGGTGTACGTGCATTGCCGCCTTCGGTGCGCCGGTCGTTCCCGACGTAAAGGCGATCATCGCCACGTCGTCGGCAGCGGTCGGAACGTTCGTAAACTCCGTCGACGCTGCCGCCGCCAAACCGTCGAGCGAGGCATCATCTCCGCGTCCCCAATAACAGACCTTCATTCCAGGAGCCGCCGCGCGCGCGCGCTCGATATCCTCGGCGAGTCGCCCGTCGCAGAGGGCAATCGAAATCTGCGCGCGTTCGATCACGGTCTGCAGTTCCTGCGATCGATAGAGCGGCATCGTCGTGACGACAATCCCCCCGGCCTTCAGCACCGCAAACCACGCCGCGATGAGCGTCGGCGTGTTTGGAGAGCGCAGCAAGACGCGATTCCCGGGAATAAGCCCCAATTGATTTACCAACACGTGCGCGATTCGATTCGCCCATGCCATCATCTCTTGATAGGTGTACGCCGTTCCATCATCGGCGATCGCGCAAATTCGCTCGCCGCGCCCTTCAATGACGTGACGATCGAGGAAGTATGTCGCTGCGTTGATGCGTTCGGGATAACGGAGCGTGGGCAAGAGAAACTCAAAGCGCGGCAGTTCGTCCTCCGGCGGAAGGCGATCGGCTGCAAACGTATCGAGATGCGCACTTTTAGCCAAGCAGCGGCTCCTTTAATAGCGTTCGGGCGATCACGACCTGCTGCACCTCGCTTGCGCCCTCGTAGATGCGAAGCGCTCGAACGTCGCGATAGAGTCGTTCGACGATTTCTCCGTGCGTCACCCCTCGCCCACCGAAGAGCTGTACCGCTCGGTCGCAAACGCGTCCTGCAGCCTCGGTGGCATACCATTTTGCCATCGCCGCTTCTTTGGTAATGCGCGCCGCTCCCGCGTCTTTGGCAAAAGCCGCACGGTAGACCAAAAGGGCGGCAGCGTCGATCTCGGTCGCCATTTCCGCAAGCATGCCCGAAACGAGTTGCAGATCTGCGAGCTTCGCGCCGTAGATCTCGCGTTGCAGCACATGCGATCGCGCTTCGTCGAACGCACGTCGCGCAAATCCAAGAGCCGCCGCACCGACGGTGGCGCGAAAAATATCGAGCGTTGCCATAGCGATTCTAAATCCGTCGCCTTCCTCTCCGATCCGCGCGGAATGAGGAACGCGAACTCCATTGAAGCGCAGCGTCCCGAGCGGGTGAGGCGACATCGTTCGAATGGAGCGGCCCACCGCAAGTCCCTCTGCCGCGGCATCGACAATGAACGCGCTCAACCCTTTACTCGGGGACTCGCTCGTACGCGCAAAGAGCACGTATGTATCGGCGATTCCGGCGTTGCTGATCCAACACTTTTCGCCATCGATGACGTACCCGTCATCCCGATGCAACGCGCGCGTTGCCAGCGCCGAGACATCGGACCCGGCGTGCTCTTCCGAGAGCGCGAAGGCAGCGATTGATGCGCCGGAAAAGAATTCGGGCAAATAGCGCTCGCGTTGCTCTGCAGAGCCAAAGAGCGATATCGCACCGCTGCCGAGTCCCTGCATAGCAAAAGCAAAGTCGGCAAGTCCACCACGATAGGCGAGTTGTTCGCGCGCGAGCGCCATCGCTCGAACGTCGAGCCGTTTGCAAGGATCGAGCCACCCCTCGCTCCCGAGCTCCCGCGCCCAGGCGCGCACCTGTTCTTCCGGCGAGGGAGCCTGTGCCGCTTCACTATCGAAACGTTCGGGCAAGAGACGTTCCAACCACCCTTCGAATCGCTCTGCGCGTACGCGATGCTCGTCGGTAAAAAATGGCCACGCAAGGGTCGAATCGAGGCGCATCAGTTGCCCTCGAATCGTGGCGTGCGCTTGGCAATAAAGGCTTCATATGCGCGCCGGAAATCCCCGGTCGCCATCAACTCGGCCTGAACGCGCGCCTCTTCAGCAATTTCATCGGTGAGCTCCATCGTCGGCGCTCGGCGAAGCATTGCTTTGGTCACTGCATGCGCAAGCGCTGGCCCCTCGGCGATCGCGCGCGCCAGTGACTGCGCTTCATCATCGAGCGCATCGGGAAGCGCGAGTCGTGTGAAGAATCCCCACGCCAGAGCCTCATCGCCGGAGAGCTCGCGACCGGTAAAGAGCAGATCGCTCGCGCGACCGAGGCCGAGGATCCGCGGCAACAGCGCGCAAGCGCCCATATCCGCACCCGAGAGACCGACGCGAACGAAAAGAAAAGCTATGCGCGCGCGCGTCGTCCCGATGCGGATATCCGAAGCCATCGCGAGGATCGCCCCCGCCCCGGCACAGACCCCGTCGACAGCGGCAACGATCGGCTGCGGGCACGCTTGCATTGCATCGACGACTGCACCCGTCATCTCCGTAAATGCGGCTCGCTCGCTCTGCGACATCGCTACGAGCGGGCCGATGATGTCACGGACATCGCCGCCCGAACAAAAATTTCCACCTTCGCCGCGAAGGACGATCGCGCGGATCTGCCGATCCTCGCGCAGCGCGATGAAGGTGTCGCGCAGCGCGGCGTAGATCGCAAACGTCAGCGGATTTTTTCGTTCCGGCCGCGCGAGCGTCAGCGTCAGCACGCTGCCGTTCTGTTCGATGCGTAAATCATCACGAGAATCAGCGCTCATCCCCCTTCATCGGCGCGCAGAGCCACCGATTCCTGCAACGACGCAGCGGTGTCTTACGCCAAGACCACCTCTTCGCCGTTGCGATCGCTTCCCAGAAGCTCGACGGCAGTTCGCGCAACGACCGCAACCTCGATGATGCGGCCGCTCGGATTCATCGCTGCGAGCTGCGCGCGTGCCTCTTCCGCGCTTGCACCGGTGTGAGCGACGATTTGCTCCACCGCCTGCTGCATCATATCGGTCTCTGTATAGCCGGGGCAGATCGCATCAATGCAGATGCCCGATCCGGCAAATTCCGCTGCCAGCGCCCGGGTGAGCCCGACGACGCCGTGTTTACTCGCGCAGTACGCGGCGATATAGGGAGCTCCGTAGAGCCCGGCGATCGAGGCGATATTCACGATGCGGCCGAACTTCGCTTGGCGCATATCATCGATCGCCGCGCGGATGCAACGGAACGGACCGGTAAGATTCGTCGTGAGAATGCGCTGCCACAGCTCATCGCTCGTTCGCCCGATCGGTGCCGAAGCGGCGATGCCGGCGTTATTGACCAGCATCGTGACCGGTCCGTGTCGCTCGCGCGCCACAGCGAACGCCTGCGTGATACTCTTCGGATCGGTAACGTCGCAGTGGATTGCATCGATACCCGGCTCGCTCTCGCCGGCACGGCTCATGCCACTCACCACTGCTCCCGATGTTACGCATTCACGCGCGACGGCGAGGCCGATGCCGCGCGAGGCCCCCGTCACGACGACGTGCTGGTTGCGAAGATCGATATTGCTCACGAACCTTGCTCCATTCTGCGCGCGATTGCGCGCTCGAGTTGTTCTCTTCCCGGGAGATATTGGACCGGCCACGCTTGCTCGCGATAGCTGAGTTCGGCAGCGGCGTGCAGTGTCCAGTAGGGGTCGGCGAGATGCGGTCGCCCGAGCGCAACGAGGTCGGCGCGCCCCCCGGCGATCAAGGCATTGATCTGTTCGTGCTCGGTGATATTGCCGACCGCGATCGTTGCGATGCCGACCTCGTTCCGAATCGCATCGGCAAACGGAGCCTGGAACATCCTTCCGAAGCGCGGTCGACTGCGCGGATCGCTCTGCCCAGTCGACACGTCGATAAGATCCGCACCCGATCTCTGGAAGGCACGAGCGATCTCGACGGCATCGCGTTCGTCATTTCCGCCCTCGCACCAGTCGGTCGCCGATATACGAACCGAGATCGGGCGGTCCTCCGGCCAACGGCGACGCATCGCCGTAAAGACCTGCAGTGGAAATCGTAGGCGATTTTCGAGCGAGCCACCGTACGCGTCGTTGCGTTGATTGCGCAGCGGCGTTAAGAACGACGAGAGCAGATAACCGTGAGCGCAGTGGAGTTCGAGCATATCGAAGCCGCACTCAATCGCCATATCGGTCGATCGTGTAAACTCTTCAATAATCGCCTGCATGCCCGCTTCGTCGAGTTCGTGGGGAACTGCACCACCGGAGGCATACGGAATCGCCGATGGAGCGACGAGCGGCCAATTCCCGAAAAGCAGCGGTTCGTCCATGCCCTCCCACATCAATTTCGTTGAGCCCTTTGGGCCGGAGTGGCCAAGCTGCAGCGCAATCTTTGCCGGCGTTCGTTCGTGAACGAAGTCGACGATGCGCTTCCAACCGGCAACATGCGCCGGCGCATACATCCCGGTGCATCCCGGCGTGATGCGCCCCTGCGCGCTCACGCAGGTCATTTCAGTGACGACAAGCCCCGCACCGCCGAGCGCACGGCTGCCGTAGTGAACCAAATGAAAATCATTCGGCAGCCCGTCGACCGCGCTATACATGTCCATCGGCGAGACGACGACGCGGTTGCGCAAGGTGAGTCCGCGCAGGCGAAAGGGCGAGAACATCGGCGGAAGCGGAGGTGAGCCGAAGCGCTCCTCAACCTGCCCGACATAGGCGGCGTCGCGCGCCCGTAAGTTCTCGTGCCCGATGCGTTGGCTCCGCGTCAGGAGACTGTAGGCAAAGGTCTGGGGCTCGAGCCGCGCGTAGCGTGCAACGTTTTCAAACCATTCGGTCGAATTTCGCGCCGCATTTTGCAGCTTCAACACCTCGACTTTCCGCTCACCTTCGTAGCGCGTAAAGGCTTCTTCGAAGGTCGCAGAACGGGCGAAGGCGTCGACGAGCGCGATCGCATCCTCCATGGCGAGCTTCGTTCCGGAGCCGACCGAAAAATGCGCGGTATGCGCCGCATCCCCCAGCAGCACCATATTGCCGTCGTGCCAGCGTTCATTTTCGACAAACGTAAAATCGATCCACGCGCTTCCCCGCCGATGCCCAGGATTCGCGAAGAGTCGATAGCCGCGCAAATCTTCGGCGAAGAGTCGCTCGCAGAATTCGATACTCTCCGCAGTTCCCGCGCGATCGAGGCCGTGCGCTCGCCATGTCTCCTCTCGACACTCGACGATAAAGGTGCTGGTGTTCGCGTCGAAACGATAGGCGTGAACGGTAAACCAGCCGTGCTCCGTGCGTCGAAAAAAGAACGTGAAGGCATCGAGCGGGATATCGCTTCCCAACCACACGAACTTACAGCGCCCACCGGAGATTTGCGGATGGAACTGCGCGGCATAACGATCCCGCGTCGATGAATGCACCCCGTCGGCGGCGATCGCAATATCGCAACTGCGGCGAAACGCATCGAGATCGTCGATTCGCTCGTCGTAGCGGAGATCGACGCCGAGCTCACGCGCGCGTTCGTGGAGAATGGAGAGGAGTTTTTTCCGACCGATACCGGCAAATCCATGCCCACTCGATCGTACGACGCTGTCCTGGAAATGTACCTCGATATCATCCCAACGAACGAAGCTGCGTTCGATCTGCGCAAAACTCTCCGCATCGGCACGTGCGAGACCGTCGAGCGTCGCATCGGAGAACACGACGCCCCAACCGAACGTATCGCCGAAGACGTTTCGTTCGACGAGTTCGACGCGCCACTGCGGAAATCGCGCCTTTGCAAGCAGCGCGGCATACAATCCGCCCGGCCCTCCGCCGAGCACCCGCAGGTGCAGCGCTCGATCGGCAATCACGCGAGCACTCGATCGGCAAGCACCGCTTGCGCGGCGCGACGCCCGGGAAAACCGCTCACGCAGCCGCCGGGGTGCGTTCCGGAGCCGCAAAGATAGAGGCCGCGGACGGGAGCGCGCACGCCGAAACGCCGTTCGAAGATCTGCCCCGGCAATAACTCCCCGTGGAAGATGTGTCCGCCGACGAGCCCAAAGCGTTCTTCGAGATCCGGAGCAACTAGCAACTGCTGCGCCTCGACGACATTGGGAATATTCGGCGCGTAACGCGCCAGCAGCGCGATCACTTTTTCCGCCGCCGCCGCGCGCCGCGCCTCGGTCCAGCCGCCGGGCCGATCGTAAGGGAAATATTGTGCAAAAATCGAGAGAATATGCTTCCCCGGCGGTGCGAGGCTGGGATCGGTCGGGGTCTGCATGAAGCATTCCAACATCGGCTCGCGGCTCTCGCCGAGGCTGCGCGCGTCATCGTGCGCGCGCTGCAAGAATGCAAGATCGGGAGCAACGTGGATCGTCGCGCGGTGATGCGGCTGCAACCTCGTTCCCGGCCGAGCAAGAAAATTTGGAAGCTCGCCGAGTGCGAGATTGAGTTTGAGCGCCGGGCCGATGCTCTGCCACTGCGCGAGCGTACACGCCGTCGCATCGTCGAGGTGCGCTTCGCCGAGAAGGTGGCGATAGGTCGTGACGGGGTGCGCGTTAGAAAGAATCGCGCGAGCGCGAAATTCGCGCCCGTCTTCGGTGACCGCGCCGACAACGCGATCGCCCTCCACCAACAATCGGGTGACGGCTGCATCGGTGAACGCTTGCACGCCACGCGCCTGTGCCGCCGATAAGAGCGCCTGCGAAATCGCACCCATACCGCCGCGCACGAACCCCCATGCTCCCTGCACGCCGAAGGCACGCCCGGCGTAGTGATGAGCGAGAACGTATCCCGTTCCGGCATCGAACGGCCCGCAGTAGGTGCCGATCAATCCATCGGTAGCGAGTGTCGCCTGCAGCACCGGGGTCCGAACATGCCGCTCGACAAGCGAGGCAGCGCTCCCTTCGAATGCTGCTCGTGTGCTCGGTTCGAGCTCTGCGAAACGCGGCTCCATATCGGCGAAACGCTCGAAGAGCGCCGATCCCAGTGCTGTCGCCTCGCGTTCAAATGCCCCGAACCCCGCGACATCCGCGGGATCGAAGCGCGCGATCTCCTCGCCGTTTGCCGTGTCATCGGCGCCGAGTAAGAGCGAGCGCCCGTCGAGCAGCGGCGTAAAGGAGGCGGGATCCTTACGGTACGCATCATACCCGTGCGAGCGCAGATCGAGCCGCTCGATCAACCATGGATCGAGCAAACTGCACACATAGCTTGCCGCGGAGATCGTATAGCCGGGCCACCGGTCGCGTTCGCTCACCGTTGCTCCGCCGATCCGCTCGGAACGTTCGAGAACGGCGACCCGGAGGCCGGCATCTCCGAGGAGCGCCGCCGCGGCCAAGCCGTTATGTCCGCTCCCAATCACGAGGGCGTCGTAGGTTTCCATGCCGACTCTATACAAGCCAGGAACGATGAACTCTTGGCGGCTCCGCGCACTTCGCATCGCCATCGCCCTGATACCGGTGCTCGCCTTCGCGTTCGGCACCCCGTTGCTCAACCACGTCGAGCCGCGGATCGTGGGGCTCCCGCTCAATCTCGCCTGGGTCATCGCCTGGATTCTGCTTACGCCGCTCTGCGTATTCGCAATCGAACGGTTGCGGAGATTGAAGACATGATGCCGCTATCGGTCGAGGCTGGGCGCATCGCATTTTCGATCGTCGTCCTTATCATCGCCGGAACGATCGCGTTTGCGTTATTCAATCTCAAGCGCGGGCGCGTCGACCCCGCCGAATACGCAATCGGCGGCCGAAGCTTTGGAACGATATTTCTCTGGGTCTTGCTGGCCGGAGAAATCTATACCGCGTTCACGTTTCTCGGAGCCGCAGGCTGGATCTATCTCCATGGCGCGGCGGCGTACTATATTCCGGCATACGGCGCCATCGGCTATCTCGTCGGCTATGCACTGCTCCCCCGCATCCGTCGTCTCGGTGCGGAGCGCGGTCTGGTCACCGCGCCCGATCTCCTCGCAAACTATTATCAGAGCCCGCAACTCGGAACGCTTGCCGCGATTTTCTATGTGATCCTTGCGCTTCCGTACGTAACGCTCCAACTCACCGGCCTGCAGATCGTGCTCTCGAGTGCAGGCTACGGCTGGCTCAACGGCGCGATCGGGGCTGCGGTCGCTTTTACGGCGATCGCCCTTTTTACGTTCACCGCAGGGCTGCGCGGCACGGCATGGGCGAGCCTCATCAAGGATGGTCTGGTTCTCGCGGTCGTGCTCTTTGCGGGTATTGCGATTCCCATTCATTTTTTTGGATCGCTCGGCGGGATGTTCACGCAATTGCAGCGGACGAACCCAGCGCTCTTGACGTTGCCGAAAGGCGATGCGCCGCTCGGACAAGTGTGGTTCGTGACCACGGTGCTCTTTACCGGAATCGGATTCTATATGGGCCCGCATTCGATTGCCGCTACGTTCTCTGCGCGCAGCGATAACACGCTGCGCCGAAATGCGATGCTCTTACCGCTCTACTCGATCGTTCTTGTCGTCATTTTCTTCGCCGGATACGCGGCGCTGCTGTTAGTTCCGGGGCTCCACGGACACGCCGCCGATCGTTCGTTTCTCCTGGTGATCGCTCGCTACTATCCGCCGTGGGTAATGGGGTTCGTCGCCGGCGCCGGAGCACTCGCGGCATTGGTCCCATCTTCGGCGCTTATTTTAGCCACCGCAGCGATCGTCGTGCGCAATATCGTGCGCACCGCATTCCCGGGACGCATCGACGAACGCCACGAAACCTTCGCAATGCGTTTGGCAGTCATCGCGATCTCCGCCGCGGCGCTGCTCGCGTGGTGGTTCGCACGCGAGACGCTGGGATCGCTCCTGTTGGTCTATTACAGCGGGATCACGCAGTTTTTACCCGGAGTCGTCGGAGCGGCATTCGGCGTACGGATTCGCGGTATCGCCGTTACCCTGGGCCTGATCGCCGGCGTAGCGACCGCTGCGCTCCTCACCTACGCACTTTCCCACCTCGGGTTCAATCCCGGCTTCGGCGGACTGATCGTCAACCTTGCGGTCGTCGCGGCCGTCGAAATGTTGCTCCCCAAAATAAAGACGAGCCCGCCGATGGCGAGCTCGTCCCACGAAGTACCGACGACCGATTAACGGTAGCCGGGAGCACTCCGCTGCGACTGGAAGCAGTCGCGGCAATAGACCGGCTTGTCGCCGCGCGGATTGAACGGGACTTCGGCGACGCCGCCGCAACCGTTACAGGTCGCGGTGAACATTTCGCGCTGGCGGCCTCCGCCGCCGCCCATACCACCACCGCCACCGGAGCCACCGCGCTGCGCTTTACGCGCTTGGCGGCAATCCAGACAGCGATTGGGCTTATTCTGGAAGCCTTTTTGTTCGTAAAACCGCTGTTCTCCAGCGGTAAATGCGAATTTGCTGCCGCAATCAACGCAGTTCAGCATTTCATCAACGTACACTAGACGAGACCTTTCCTTTTCCTAGTAAGAACACGTTTCTTCGACTCGCCTGGTACGCCATGTAGAACCGGACCCGCGGACTTCGAAACCTTCGGGGGACAGAGCCCCCAGTCGCTACCATAGCACGAAAGAGGGCTCCTCTGCAATCGCCTCAGGCCGGCAGGGTACGGTTCCATGGGCGCCGCGGATCTTCTTGGAGGTCGTTGACGGCCCGCCGTCGGCGTGAATCGTCAACCATGTCGGGTCGACGCCTTCACGCGCGATCGCTGTTTCGATGAGCTCTCTCGCCAGCGTCGCGCCCTCGCGATGTTCGAGGCGCCAGGCGACGACGTAACGACCCTCGCCTGGTTTGGCCGCGACGAGTTCGTGTTTCACGCGAGCCGGATGGGTCGCTTGGCGGCGGCGCTCGCGCGTTTCACCTGCGGCGCGCAGCACGCGATACCACGTCGAGATCGAGGCGCGATAGAGGCCTTCATCGAGCAACGTCCCGTAGATCTGCCGCACGCCGGCATCGGCGAAACGCTCGGAATGGGCCGTATCGAGCAGCGTCTGCCGCTTGGCGTCGCTCGATCGGCGCGGCGACCGTCGAGTACGCTGCAACGGCGGCGTCGGCACGGGTGCAGCACGCCGATACATGGTTGCACGCGAGATTCCCAGCACGGTACACGCCGCTCGAGCACCGATCGCATCAGCAAGTTCCGTCACGACGGTTTCGAGCGCGCCTCGTCCGCGATGCTCTTGCCGGCGATCATCTGCAAGGGCGCGTGCGTTTTTTTACCGCAGCCAACGTATGTTCGGACTTCGCTGGTTTGCGCTCGAGCCGTTGGTTCTCTTTGCGTAGCCGCGCGTTTTCGGCGGCCTCCGGGTTGGCGGGCCGCCCGCGTTTGGCGGGCGGTTCGCTGGCCTGTTTGCGCCAGTTCGAGATAAGCGAGCTGTAGACGCCTTCGCGGCGCATCAGCGCGGCTCGTTCCAGCGGCGTCGTATTCAGCGAGAAGACGAGCCTTCGTCTCGGCCGTAAACGACCGCGGCTTCTTGCGCGGACGGACTTCAGTATCGGATTCCATGCGTGGGGCCAACCTTTATTGCCTTCATGAGTTTCTCCGGCTGGCTGGTTTCTGTTCTTGACCCGCTTTCGCGGAGAAGTGCGATTTGGACATCAGGCGGCTTGACTCAGCTGCCGCTCGAAGTTGTTGGGTGAGAGATAGCCGAGGGCGGAATGCCGACGGCGCGTGTTATAGAATCCCTCGATGTAGTCGAAGATCGCGAGCCGTGCGGCGCGGTGCGTTGGGAACGAATAGCGCGCGAGCAACTCGCATTCGAGCGTTGCCTTGAAGCTCTCGCACATGGCATTATCGTACGCGTCGCCAACCGATCCCATCGATGGACGGATTCCAGCCTCTTTACAACGTTTACCGAACGCGATCGAGGTGTATTGGCAGCCTTGGTCGGAATGATGGATGACGTTGCGCGGTTGGCGACGATGGATCGCCATCTCGAAGGCCTCAAGGACCAATTCGGTTCGAAGATGATTGGCGATCGCCCAGCCGACGACTTTTCGGCTGTACGCATCGAGGACGATGGCGAGATAGAGAACTCCGGCCCAGGTCGGAATGTACGTGATATCGGCCACCCAGAGCTGATCCGGCCGGTCAGCGCGGAAGTTTCGGTCGACGAGATCAGGCGCCGGCCGCGCATCCTTATCGCGGATCGTTGTGATCGTTGATTTTCGCCGAGAAACGCCGACAATGCCGCGCTCGCGCATCAATCGCGCGAGTCGCTTGCCGGAGATGCGAATGTTCTTCTCGCGAAGGTCGGCGTGGCGACGCGGACGCCCGTAAATGCCATGACTATCGCGATGCAGTTCTACGATATGATCACCGAGCAGCAGATCGTCGCGCCGCCGCTGCGAGGACGGGCGCTTCACCCACGCATAGTATCCACTCGGCGATACGCCGAGCACTCGGCAAAGCATGGTTATGGAATGCACGGCCTGATTCGCCCTTATGAATCCGAAGAGGGCTCGGGGATCGTACCGGTCTCCCGGGCGAACCAGGCCGCGGCGGATTCAAGGGGTCAACGCAACAGTTGGTTTAGCATACTCGCTGGCGTTCGATATTGCAACGTCTTGCGCGGGCGCTGATTGAGCCGATCTGCTATCTTGTTCAATTGCGCTTGGGAATACTGA
>JAJYFM010000033.1 GCA_021790895.1 bacterium | reverse complement strand
AAACGACCGATGCAAATCGTAGTTGCCGTCATGCATAAGCTGCTCGTCATCGCCTATGGCGTCCTCAAATCCCAACGCCCTTTCGACCCCACCATGGCTTGACGCTCATCACGGAATCTCGATACGCGCGGAGCCTGCCCTGAGCGAGCGAAGCGAGTCGAAGGGGCCGCTACTCGGCGTGACAGCGAATACTCGGCGTGAAAGCGGCGCAGCGCGAAAGCGCCTGCGATGCACCCGACGAGCGCTTAAGCGAGCGGCGAGGACCCTGACATTGCTTGTCCGAGCCGCGAGCGTCTAGCGAGGAGCGGTGCGCGCAGGCGCCGTAAGCGCTTTGCGCGCGCCTCGATACGCGGCCTTCGGCCGCTACTCGGCGTGACAACAACCGCCGCCTCGATACGCGGCCTTCGGCCGCTACTCGGCGTGACAGCGAATACTCGGCGTGGCAGCGAATACTCGGCGTGACAGGAGCGGCGCGGCGCGCTTACGCCGTAAACACCTCGTCGAGCGACTCTCCGATCGCAACGAGCGTTGCATCTACGTCGCCTTCGGCATGCGCAACCGAAAGAAACATCACCTCGTTCTGCGAGGGCGGCAAGAGTATCCCGCGCGCGAGCATCGCATCGTAATACCGACGATAGAGCGCTTTATCGGCACTGCGCGCATCGTCGTAGTTGCGATTCGGTTCCCCGGCGCGGAATTTGAAATCGACGATCGATGCGTGCTGCACGACAGCGTAGGGAAGCCCGCGATCGACGAAGAGCGCGCGAATTCCCGTTGCGAGTCGCTCGGCGAGGCTCTCCATCTGCGGATAATACTCCGGATGCAACTCGAGAAGATCGAGAACGCGATGCGCCATGCCGACCGAGACGGGATTGCCGGCGTGCGTTCCGCCGGTGAAGACGCGCCCGGCAGGGGCGAGCTCTTCCATCACCTCGGCGCGGCCGCCGAACGCGGCGATCGGTGCACCGCCGCCGAGAATTTTCCCGACGGTCACCAGATCGGGAACGATGCCGACGAGTGCAGTGGCACCATTCAAGCCTAGCCGCAACCAGGTAATCACTTCGTCGAAGATCAGCAGCGCGCCATGCCGGTCGGCGCGCGCGCGCAGCCCGGCGAGAAATCCGGGAACCGGCGTGACGTAGCCCATGTTCCCGACGATCGGCTCGACGAGTATCGCCGCAATATCCTTTTCGCGTCCGCGCATCTTTGCATCGAGGTCGTCAAGATCGTTGTAACGCGCAACGATGACATCTTGCGTCACACCGTGCGGGATACCGCTGCGTGAAGCATCGTCGGTATGCGCCGACGCGCCTGCATCGAAGAGCGCGAGATCGGAGTGGCCGTGATAGTTTCCGGCAAACTTCACGATCGTCGAGCGACGCGTCGATGCACGCGCAACGCGCACGACACCCATCACCGCTTCGGTCCCCGTCGACGTGAAGCGCATGCGTTCCATTGCCGGGAGATAGCCGCGAATGCGCTCCGCGAGCCGTATCTCTTCCGGATGCGTCGTTCCCCAAATCCATCCGGCAGCGGCGAGTGCATCGAGGCCGGTGACGAGCCCGGGATGCGAATGCCCGAAGAGCAACGGTCCGTAGCCCATGATGTAATCGATGTAGCGTCGCCCGTGCTCGTCGTAGGCGTACGCCCCGCTCGCACTTGCCTGCACGAACATTGGGGCGCCGATGGAATGCCCGCTTCTCACCGGCGAATCACATCCGCCGGCAAGGACTGCGCGCGCGCGCTCGCTTGTATCTCTCGTCTGCACGAGGAGCGTGGCTTCAGGCCCGGCCTCTCCGCACCCTGCGTAGGAGCCCACCGGCGAGCGCGGTCGGGCGGAGCACCCTTAGGTCGGAGAGGATTGCGGCGATTCGCGCTTTACTAGTGAGCATATGCCGCACAGCACCATCGAGATCACCCCGCAAAGCAATATTCGCGACGTCGTCGCAGCACTGCCGATTGCCGCCGACGTCCTCACCACCTTCGGGCTCGGCTGCTCGGGGTGCGGCGTCAGCAAATATGAAACGATCGCGCAGGGCGCGGCGGCGCACGGCCTTCGCGTCGAACCGATCCTCGCCGCGCTCGCGCAAGCGCGCCTCTCCGGCTTCGTTCCGCTCGTTGCCAACGAAGATCGCACCCCGCAGCGTCGTGCGCCGGGGAGCTTTACCGGACGCGCGAAGATCGCACATGTCGTGCCGATTATGTCGGGCAAGGGCGGCGTCGGGAAATCGCTCGTCACCGCGTCGATTGCGCTCGGATTGCGACGCCGCAATCTGCGCGTCGGCATCCTCGACGGAGATATTACCGGCCCCTCGATACCGAAACTCTTCGGTCTGCGCGAGCCGTTGGCGATCGAGGCCGATCCCAACGCGCCGAAAACCCCGCAGGGGAATCCGCAACCGCTGATGGTGCCGGCGCTCACGCGCAGTGCGATCGAGATCGTTAGTTCGAATCTCCTCACCGACAAGGAAGATACCGCGATGATCTGGCGCGGCCCGATCGTCAGTGGCGTCATCCGACAGTTTTACGAACAGGTGCTCTGGAGCGATCTCGACGTTCTGCTCATCGATCTCCCGCCCGGTACCTCCGATGCTCCGTTGACGGTGCTACAATCGTTGCCGATCGACGGCGTCGTTCTCGTCACGATGCCGCAAGCACTCGCGACGATGATCGTGCGCAAAGCAGCGAATCTTATCCACCAATTAAAGAAGCCGATTCTCGGCGTCGTCGAGAACATGTCGTATTTCGTCGCGCCCGATACAGGTGTGCGCTACGACGTATTCGGCCCATCCTATGCAAGCCGCGTCGCCGAGTTGGCGGGGGCGCCGGTTCTCGCTTCGCTTCCCATCGATCCGAAGAAAGCGCTGCTCGCTGACGAAGGGCGCGTCGAAGAGATCGACGATCCGCTCTGCGACGAGCTCGCAGCGCGACTGCTCGATGCGCTCGCCGCGCATCCGAAGCCCAAGGAAACGATCTCGATCATCTGACGTCATGAAGCAACGACGACTCGCCGCTCTGTTCGTCGGCGCCGCCGGCCTCGGTTACGTGCTCTGGCGCACGCGGCAGAGCCGCGCCGAGTTGCAGTCACCGACGCCGCGCGGCGAGCGCGACGTCGTTCGATATGCGAGCGAGCGCCGGACGCTCGCCGTCGTCGGCACGCTGCGCTCGCTCGCGCAATCGTGGGCGCTATCGGAGAGCCCGCTCGCCGATCTGCTCGACCGTATTGCAACGAAGGCCCCACCGTGGCTTGCGCCGGCGCTCTTTGCAGCGCCAATCACGGCGACAGGCGCGCTGCTGGAACTACCGGTCGATTTCATCGAATGCTACACGACCGAACGGCGCTACGGATTGACCGACCAGTTGCCGAAAGCGTGGCTGGCCGAGCAATTGAAGGGCGTCGCACTGGCGACGGCGCTCTCGGCGATCCTCGCGACAATCGGCGGCGCGGTCATCCGCCGCACGGGACGCAACTGGCCGTTCGTCGGCGCGGTGCTCGCGTTTCCGTTGCTGGCACTCGGGAATATCGTCGTGCCGCTCTACATTCTTCCGCTCTTTAACCGTTTCGAACCGGTCGAAGGAGCGATCGAACAACGCTTGCGGAGCCTCGCGGCACGGTACGGATGCGGCGATGCCGAGATTCTCAAGATGAACATGAGCGCGCAGACGACGAAGGCGAACGCCTTTGTGATCGGCATCGGCAGCACGCACCGCATCGTCATCGGCGATACGCTGCTCGAGAACTTCACCCCCGACGAAATCGAATTCGTCGTCGCGCACGAACTCGGACACTACGTCGCGCACGATACCTATCGCTTGATGGCGGCAGCGGAAGCGCTGGTGACGACCGCGCTCTTCTTTGCCGCCATGCTGCCGGAGAATCGGGATAGCACCGCGCGCGAGCGCCCGCTCTTTCTGGCGCGCATCTCCGCGCGTGTCGCACTCGCTTCGACGGCGTTGCGACCGCTCGTCCTCAAACTCACGCGCGACCGCGAGCGCGCGGCCGATCGTTTTGCCATCGACGCGACGGGCGCTCCGGCGTGGGGCATCGCGGCCTTCGAGCGGCTTGCCGCGCAAAATCTCGCCGAAGCGGAATCACCGCGCTGGTACGAAATTCTCTTTGCATCGCACCCAAGTCTGCGCGAGCGTATCGACACGCTGCGTCGCGCTACCGAAGAGAGCGCCGCTCCTTAACGCGCGCTAGCGCGCCGCATCGACGATTCGCGAATTTCGCGTTCCCAACCAGGTTGCAAGGTCGGTTTTCGCCATCACGTAGGTTCCGCCGGCAAGTTCGTGGCGAAACTCTCCGAACGTTCCGAAAGCTTCGGCGAACGCATCGTGTTTGTGAATCGATTCATCGTTGACTTGGCTCGCAAACAGGAATGCGTCGTCGCCGAAATCGGCGTAGAAATCGAGCGCTCGCGCGAGAATACCACGTACGACATCTTCGACGAATTTCGGATTGTGGTGAGCTTTGTTCACGATGAAGAACTCATCGGGTCGTTTGAGCAGATCGTACGTCTCCGACGACATCGACGATTCGACGATCTCGACTAAATCTTCCGCCCGAATCGCCTCACCGCGTCGATCGGTCGTGCCGATGAGAACGCTGCCGCGCCCCCGTTGGTTGTGCGTCGCCCCCGGGAGCGCATCGAGCGCGCGCTCCGCCTCTTCTGCCGAAAAGCCGGCATCGAGCAGTTCGAGCTGTGAATGTTCACGTACCATTTGCTGCGCGCACGGACACGCCGTCATTCCCTCCGCCTCGACGCCGACGGCGTGGCGCGTCGTTTCGCTGTCGGCATGGGCGATGCCGACGAGCGCGTAGGTCTCGACACCGCGCTTTCCGCTGACGGGCGTCCATCGCTCGAGCCCGAACTCGGCGCGAATTTTTACGTCGGCGCGTACGGCACGTTGGGTACGAACGACGCGCTGCGCGATCCGCTCGCCTAATCGTTCGATCCGCGCCGGCATATCGCCGTCGGCGAGAACGTCGAGCAGCGTCTCTTCGAGAATCTCCGAAAAGCGCGACATGTGCACCCCCGCTTTATCGGGCGCAAGGTCGGCAACCATCGAAAATTCCGCATTATAGACCCGAGGATCGCCATCGACGTCAAGATGAATCACGCGTTTGACGCGAGCGACGCCGACGCGATTGAGCGAGAGCCGAACCTCCGGTTCCTCCTCTTGCCGATTCGAGAGGAAGTGCAGCGAGCGCTCGAGCCTGCGCACGCCATTGCTGCCGTGCGATGCAACGAGCTCGCGCAGAAGCCGACCGCTCGTTCTGTCGCGCAGGTCGGGTGCGATCTCCGCCAACGGCAGCAGATCGAAGATGCGTTCGGCGATATCGGGACGCACGTTTCCCTGCGCGACCGTTATATCGATATCGATCGCACGCGCCGCGAGCGGTTCGTGCCCGGCGCGCCCCACGGAGCGTTCCACTCCCGCCGCATAACGATTGAATTCATCGATGTCGAGTGGACCGCGGATCTCGGCGGCGACGTTTAAGAACGCCGGCCCCTGCGCGCCGTTCGCGGGCGCGCTCTCGTAAAAACCGGAGAGCGCGAGGACCGCGACGCGTGTGCGGAGGCGCTGCAAGGCGCTGAGAATATTCGCCTGCCGGTCGCCGAGGTTCGAACCGAGACTGATGTGGAACTGGTACACGCTCTCTCGTTTCCGGCCCAACCCATGCGTTCCCCGCAGCGCTTGCCAGGACACCGCTCCCCTTCGCGAAAAACAGTCGCTATGGCCGACCTCTCGACGAACGTAGCACTGATGCCCTTTCGCCTCGACCCCGTCTTGACGCCCGCGATATGGGGAGGGACCGCGCTCGTGCGCCTCTTCGGCAAGCATGGTGACCCAAACGAGCGGATCGGTGAGTCGTGGGAGTGCTGGGAGGGAAGTCGCGTCGTCGATTCCCCGCTCGCAGGAAGCACCATTGCATCGCTCCGGGCGAGCCTCGGCGCGCGTTTGATGGGTACGCTCGACGTCGAGCGCGTCTTTCCGATCCTCACAAAATTCATCGACGCTCGCGACTGGCTCTCCGTTCAGGTGCATCCCACCGATGCCTACGCCCAACGCGTCGAACGGCAGCCGTTCGGAAAGACCGAATGCTGGTATGTTTTGCACGCAGAGCCGAACGCGGAGATCGTTCTCGGGTGGACGCGCGATACGTCGCGCGAAGAATACGAACGGCGCGTCGCTGACGGAACGCTCGGTGAGATTCTGCGCCGCGTACCGGTGAAGACCGGTGACACATTTTATCTCCCGTCGGGAACGCTCCATGCGATCGGTCCGGGCATCGTCGTCTACGAAACGCAGCAAACCAGCGATCTCACGTATCGGATCTTCGATTGGAATCGACTCGGCAGCGATGGCAAACCGCGCGAGTTACATGTGGCGAAGGCCGGCGACGTGCTCGATTATCGCGCCGGCACGACGGGAGCCCTCACGACAATTACCTATCCCTGGCAAGGTTGCTCGCGAACCGCGCTGATCTCCGATGAAAACTTTACCGTCGAACGACTCGCTCTCGTCGGCGGAGCGACGACGACGCTACTCACCGACGCCCTTCCGGCAATCGTCACTGCGCTCGCCGGCAGCCTCGAGATCGCCCACGAGAGCGGCGCGCTACGCCTCGCTCCCTATCAGAGCGCGTTGATTCCCGCAGAGCTCGATTCGGTAACCATTAGCAACAGCGATGCCACCGAATTTCTCTGCGTCGTTCCAACGCTCGCCGAACGCCTCGGTACGCGCATGCATCAAGCCGGCATCGTCGATCGCGCGATCGACGAATTTCTCGCGCAATTCTCCGGCAACGAATAGAGCCGCAACGGAATGAACGCCGCAGTTGCGCTGGCAGAGCGTTTCGGAACGCCGTTGGTGATCTACGACCTCGACACACTCGATGCGTCGATAGAACGGATCGGATCGGCGGCGCGGCGCTACGGCATCGAGGTCTCGTACGCCGGCAAGGCCTTTCTCTGCGTTGCCTTTGCCCGCTATCTCCACGAGCGAGGGATCGGCATCGACGTCAGCTCGCTCGGTGAATTCGAAACCACGCGCCGCGCCGATATTCCGCCGGAGTCGCTCACCTTGCATGGGTGCATGAAGAGCGATGCCGAGATCTCGCTCGTCGTCGACGGATTCGTCGGCCGCTCGGTCGTCGACGGTTGCGAGGAGCTCGCGCGCACGATCGAGCGCTCCTCTCCTCAACAGCCCACCCCGATTCTTCTTCGGCTCAACACCGGGGTCGCCGCTTCAACGCATGCGGCGATTCGCACCGCTGGTGAGGCGAGCAAATTCGGCATTACCGCGGATGCCGAACCCGAAGCGCTCGCACTATTACGCCATGCCGAAGGCCGCGTGCGTTTCCTCGGGATCCACGCGCACCTTGGGTCGCAGATCGACGAGCGATCGGCGTTCATCGCTCACGCCCTTGCACTCGTCGATGCCGCCGCTCGCTTCGCCGACGCTGGTTTTCCGATCGAAAACCTCATTCTCGGTGGCGGGTTCGTCGGCGATCCGGAACCGATTTTGGCGGAGTGCATTCCCGCGATGCGTGAACGTGCCTTGCAATGCGGAATTCCCTTCCCTTCGATCGGCATCGAACCGGGGCGTGCGATCGCCGCAGCCGCGGGGATGACGATTCTGCGCATCGGCGCGGTCAAGCGTACGTCGCAAAAGCGTATCGCGATCTGCGACGGCGGCCTCTACGAAAATCCACGCCCTGCACTCTATGGAGCAACGCACCCGTTACGCGTCCTTACGAACGCCGACGAAGCAACCGAACCGACGCTTCTTTGCGGGCGGAGCTGCGAGAGCGACGAACTCGGCACATACGACCTTCCACGTTCGTTAGCAGCAGGTGATGCAATTGCACTTCTTGATAC
Organism: bacterium; assembly: GCA_021790895.1. Taxonomy (GTDB): domain Bacteria; phylum Vulcanimicrobiota; class Vulcanimicrobiia; order Vulcanimicrobiales; family Vulcanimicrobiaceae; genus JABEUX01. The sequence goes on along the minus strand of JAJYFM010000033.1, from coordinate 15,653 downwards.
CGGAGCATATACGGTGAGCATGGCAAGTACGTACAACCGCTTTGCGCGCCCGGCCGTCGTCGCCGTGCGCGGCAACGACGCAGTCCTCTGGATGCGCGCCGAATCGCTCGATGAAACGGTTGCACGCGATGTTCGACCGTAGAGCTTTCGGCGCACTCGCTCTTTCGCTGACGCTCTCCGCGCCGATCGCATCCTCCGCCGCCACACCCACGGCGCCGACCACGTCGACGCGTTTCTCCGCCGCGACGGTGGCGAATCTTCGCGCGCGCATTGCGGCGATTCTCCGCGCCGCTCGGGGCGGCGAGCTTCGCGGAGCAAACGTCGCATTTCTCGCAATCGACGCGAAGCGCGGAACGCTGATCGATGCCGTCGATCCCGACGGCGATTTTATTCCCGCCTCGACGTTCAAACTCGTCGTCGGATCGGCAAGTCTCGATCGCTTCGGCCCCGACGAGCGCTTTGTTACGACGCTCTCGACCGATGGAGCGCGCGTCGGAACTGCGCTGCACGGGAACCTGATTCTCCGCGGCGGCGGCGACCCGACGCTCGACGGGAAGGCACTCCGCGAGGCAGCGCGCGCAATCGCGCGCACGGGGATCACGCGCGTCGACGGTTCGCTGCTGCTCGACGACACCGCCTTCCGCTTCCCGAGCAATCTTTATCGCCCGGGATGGGCATGGGACGATCTCACCTACGGTTACGGCGCACCGACCAGCGCGCTATCGCTCGACGAAAACGCGCTGCATATCACCGTCGCACCGGGGCCGCATCCGGGTTCGGCGGTAGTGCTCTCCGTGTCGCCGGAGACACCATCGTTGCAGATCGATAACCGAGCGATCACCGGATCGAGCGAGGCGACGGACACGATCGATGCGATGCGCCCGTGGAACGATCCGAACGTCGTGCGCATCTTCGGCGTCATCCCGCAGGGCGCGAGCAGCCCCGATCGCTTTCGGGTCGCCGTCGAGAATCCGCAGGCATTCATCGGCGATGCATTTCTTGCCGATCTCGAAGCGAACGGCATCGCGGTTGCAGCGGGCATGCGCACCGGCGCATTGCCGCCACAAGCGACGACGATCTGGCAGCATCGCTCGGCGCCCCTCTCGACTATCCTCGCCCGTATGTGGCAACCGAGCGATAATTTTATCGCCGAGATGCTTTTTCGCCATCTCGGCGGAGCGCGTCCGGAACGCGCGTGGCTTCGCCGCGTCGGCGTCGATCCGCAGACGCTCACCATCGTCGACGGATCGGGGCTCTCCGCCTACGATCGCATCACGCCGCGAGCGCTCGTGCGCATCCTGCAGTACGACCGAGCGCCGCAATTCAAGGCGATCGTCGAAGCGGCGCTCCCGCTCTCCGGAGTGCGCGGGACGCTCAAAGGACGCTTCGCCGACCCCGTACTCCGCGGCAACATCAACGCGAAGACCGGAAGCGTCAATCACGTACGCACGCTCGCCGGCTACCTCTTCACACAACGACACGGCACCGTCACCTTCGCGCTCCTCGTCAATAACTGGATGGACAGCGGCCCCGGGGCGATGAAGCGACTCGATGTGGTACGTGGGGCGATTCTCCGCGCGATCGTTACCGCGCCGTAGATTTCGTCGAATCCAAGTGCTTCCCGACGGCGTTATACTCGGTGATATGACTGAAAAAGCGATCTTTGCAGCCGGGTGCTTTTGGGGGGTCGAGGCGGGGTTTCTTCAGGTTCCCGGCGTCCTCGATGTCACCAGCGGCTATATCGGCGGCCATACCGAACACCCGACCTATCGCGAAGTCTGCGCGCACGGAACGGGGCACGCGGAGGCGGTCGAGGTGATCTTCGATCCGTCGAAGCTGCGCTACGACGACCTCGTTGCCTATTTTTGGCGGATGCACGATCCCACGCAAGTAAATCGGCAGGGGCCCGATGTCGGCTCGCAATATCGCTCGGCGATTTTCGTGTGTTCGCCGGAGCAACGCGAGATTGCCGAAAGATCGAAGCGCGCGGCCCAAGCGTCGTTCTCGGCACCGATTGCCACCGAGATCGTCGACGCAACGACGTTTTGGCCCGCCGAGGAGTACCATCAGCGGTATTTCGAACGCAACGCGATCGCTTGTCACGTTCCGGCGCCCTAGCGCGTCGCTTTACTCGGCAGCCCGTCGACGGTCGTGCGCGATTTTCAAGGCGAGAATCATACAATTGAACGCCAACGTCACCGCGTTGGTCACGAGAATCGGTAGCGAGCGCAATGCGATACCGTACCAGACCCAGAGCGAAATGCCGAGAATAAAAAACGAGAGCGCTCCGTAAGAGAGATCCTCTGCACTTCGACGCTTGAGTATCCGCAGCATCTGCGGCATAAACGAGAGCGTCGTGAGCGTTCCCGCGCTCAGGCCGAGGATATCGAGCGCGCTCATTCCACGGGAATTCCGCGCGCGAGCCGCCGCATCCAGGCGTAGAGGCCGCCGACGATAGCCGCGAACGCAAGCACTCCGAGGATCCGCGACGGTCCGCTGAAGGCAGCGCCGACGAGCGCGAGGGGCGTACCGCGGTTGCTGGCAACGATCAATCCGGCCAACAGCACCCCGAAGAGGCTCTCTCCGACGATCAAGCCCGATGCGAGCAACACGCCCAAACGCTTGCCGATATCGGCGAAGACTTCGCCGCGCAAGCGGCGTTCGTACCAATATCCCAACAACGCGCCGATGACGACCGGTGCGGTGGTAGAACTCGGCAGATAGATTCCCAGCCCGACGGCGAGCGGCGGTAATTTCCCGCGACCCGTCGCGCGCAGCACTTCGTCGATGGCGACGATACCCGCGCCGATCAATCCCCCGATGCCGATCAACGACCAATCGAGGTTGCCGCCGAGCACCCCTTTCGCCAACGCGGTAATGAGCATCGCCTGCGGTGCAGGGAGCGGGTGCGATCCCGGTGCGACGTGCAGGTTCGCCGCGCCCATAAACCCGTAGCCGCGCGCCAAAAGATCGAGAATCGGCGGAATAACCGCAGCGCCGACGATGACGCCGACCACGAGCGCAACCTGCTGCTTCCACGGCGTCGCATCGACGAGTTGACCGGTCTTGAGATCTTGTAAGTTATCGTTCGCGATTGTCGCGACCGCGATCACGACGGTGGTGACGAAGAGCGCGAATGCGAGGAGCGGTTTGGTGAGTTCGGGATGACCGTGGCCAAAGAGCACGGCGACGAGCGCGATGCCCAAAACGGCGAGAATCGCTAAACCGGAGACGGGACTATTGGAGGATCCGATCAAGCCGGCCATATAGCCGCAGATTGCAGCGACGAAGAGCCCGACGAGCGCGACGTAGACGACCGCGACGAGAATCAGCGGAATCGCGATCGCTGCCGGCAACACCCCTTCGACGAAGATGAACAGGAGGATCGCGAGCGGTACCAAGAGGGCTGCCGAGACGCCCGCAACGAGACCGATCGGAATATCGCGTTCGGTCTGCGGCAATTCATGCGCGCGACCTTCGCTGCGCGTACGCGCGGCGGCGAGCGCACCGCGCAAGCCTTCGATCACCGGAGCGAGCAACTTCAGCAACGTCCAAATTGCCGCGACGCCGATCGCGCCTGCACCGATGAAACGCACGTCGGTCGACCACGTCGCCATCGCAACATCCATCGGCGTACCGGCGACTGCGGGATGGAGCGCGGTCAAGATGGGAACCAAGATGCCCCACGCGATGACGATTCCGGCGAGGATCGCCAATCCGACGCTCAAACCGATCAGATGTCCGGCGCCGACGAGCGCGAGCGAGAGCGAGATTCCGATGCCGGTCGTCGCGTGGCCGAAACGGCGATAGGCGTCGAATTCGCCGATGAAGACGCGCGTTGCGACCACTGCGGCGAATGCCGCCGATGCAATCGAACCGGCGACGATCGCGATGAGCCCGGCCTTCCCTTCTGCCGCACCGCTCTTCGACGAAGCACCGACGCGCAGCACCTCCGCGGCGGCGACGCCCTCCGGATAGGGCAGATCGGAGTTGGTCACCAGCGCGCGACGGAGCGGAATCGTGTACATGACGCCGAGGATACCGCCGAGCGCGGCGATGAAGAATGATTCCCAGAACGGGAAACCTGTCCACCAACCGATCATCACCAAACCCGGTAAGACGAAGATGATGGAGGAGAGCGTTCCGGCCGATGACGCGACGGTCTGCACGATGTTGTTCTCTTGTATGCTGGAGTCTTTGAACCAGCGGAGGATCGCCATCGAGATCACCGCTGCCGGTATCGACGACGCAAAGGTAAGCCCTACCTTAAGGCCGAGGTAGACATTTGCCGCGGTAAAGAACAGCGTGATGATCGCGCCGATGATGACGCCGCGCAGCGTCAATTCGTGGCTGGTTTTCATGACCGCGCCCTTACGCCGTCGCGGCGCCATTCCATGCTTCGACGCAGGGATCGCTCGTAGGGCGGGAGCATCGACGGCTCCGTGAGCCTTCGCGTTGCGTTTTCGGGAAGCGACGAACTCGATTTTCGCGACCCTCTCCTCACCGTGCGGGCCCGGAGCCTTTCCGACGCAGAGCGTGCGTTCGCCGAGGCGGAGCGGGCACTCGCCGACGGTTATTGGGTCGCCGGCTATCTGAATTACGCGCTTGGCGCTGCCTTCCACGCGCTTCCTGTCGATGCAACGTGGCCGCTTCTCACCATCGGCGTCTTCGAGCGATCGGCCCCGCGGATCGCTGAGGCAGGCGCGCTCGAACACTTCGCACCGCCGCTTCCGTTATTTTCCGAGCGCGAGTACGAACGCGCGGTCGACGAGATCGTCGCTGCTATTTGCGACGGCAACGTTTACCAAGTCAATTATTCGGCGCCGTTTCACGTCGCGCTCGCCGGCGATCCCTACGCGCTCTGGTCGGCGATCGCAGCGCGAACCGCTGCACGCTATCAAGCCTTCGTGCAGGACGAAGAGCGACTCGCTCTATCGTGGTCGCCCGAACTCTTTCTTCGCTTCGAAGGCTCGACGCTCGCCGTTCGTCCGATGAAAGGCACCTCCGCTCTCGACCGCAGCGAGGAACTCGGCGACGAAAAAAATCGCGCCGAGAATCTCATGATCGTCGACGTGCTTCGCAACGATCTCCATCGACTCGGCGCGCGCGTTGAAACGGAGCAGTTGCTCGAAATCGAACGCTATCCGACCTTTGCAACGATGACCTCGACGTTACGAGCCCATTTCACGGACTTCCCGACGCTGGAGGAGATTTTCGCGGCGACCTTTCCGTGCGCGAGCGTGACCGGCGCCCCGAAGCGCGCCGCCATGGAATATATCGCACGCTTGGAGCAATCGTCACGCGAGATCTATTGCGGAAGCATCGGCTTTCTCTCCCCGCAGCGCCGCGGGTGGTGGAACGTGGCGATTCGTACGCTCCAGAGCGACGCCGCTTCGACGAGTATCCGCGTCGGCGGCGGCATCGTTGCCGATTCCGTCGCCGAACGAGAACGCTACGAGATCGACACGAAGTTGCGCTTCCTTACCGACGCCGCAACGATTGAACTCTGGGAGAGCTTGGCGAGCGATGCACCCGAACGCATCGTCGCCCTTCATCTGCATCGGATCGGCGATTCCGCCGAGCGCCTGCACCTGCCATTCGATCGCGAGGCACTGCGCGGGAGGATCGACGAGGCGCGGAGATCGACGACGACGCCGATGATGCTTCGCGTGCGCCTCGACACTCGCGGCACGATTGCACTTCATCGCGAGGAACTGCAGCGCCCCGATACAATCGAGATCCTCCTCTCGTCGATGCGCGTCGACTCCGGCGATCCGTGGCTACGCGTGAAGAGCTCGCACCGGCCGATGCACGAACGCGCAGCGGCGCAGGCGAAAAGCGCCGGTTGCTTCGACGCCCTGCTTGCAAACGAACGCGGCGAACTCACCGAGGGGAGCCGCACCAATCTCTTCATCCGACGCAACGGTCGATTGCTGACGCCGCCGCTCGAAGCGGGGCTCCTACCCGGCATTCTGCGTGCCACCTTACTCGCCGACGGGAAGGCCGAGGAAGCAGTCCTGCTCCCCCAGGATCTCGACGACGCGGAGGCGGTCTATCTCGGGAATTCGGCGCGCGGATTGCTCCGCGTGCGCTCGATCCGTCCGACGGCGGAGCCGGAAATTACCCGAGGATCTTCGCGAACGTATCGGTGAGGCGAGCGATCTCCTGTTGATCGATCGAGCCGTTCTTCCCCGGCTTGAGACACTGAACGAGACTCGACGTCATGAGTTGCACGGTCGCCCGTTCGAGCGCGGCTTTCGCAGCGCCCATTTGCTGAGCAATCGCATGACAGTCGCGCCCCTGCTCGATCATCCGACCGATCCCTTGTATCTGCCCTTCGACGCGGCGTAGCCGCATCAGGACATCACCGGCGGTCGCGGCATCGAGGCCGCCTGCCCCTTCGGCCGGAGTGCCCGTCCGTTGCTTTGCCATGCCGATACTCTACCCCGTAGTCGGTCATCTTGCAATACCCTAGGGGGTATGGTATTATCCAACCCGTTCCTTTCGCCTTCTTTGGGAGTTTTCGAATGCGTTTCACCGACTCACTTCTGTGTCCGGCGCGCGAGCGTGGCTGGAAAGTCGAAGCCACCGTGCGCGGCATCGCCGGCACGTTCGTGCTTGCAAGCCTTGCACTCTCGCTACTCGACCGCCGCTGGCTTTTGCTCACGGCGTTCGTCGGCGCGAACCTTCTGCAGTCGTCGCTCACCGGGTGGTGCATGATGTCGAATATCCTCGGGGCGATCGGCATCGGAGGAAAAACGCGTGAAGCGTAGCACCGCTGCGGCGTTCGCACTCACCGTCTCCCTCTCGTTCACAGCGTGCGCTGGGAGCGATTCCACAAAGAGCGCAGCGCCGACCATCGACGTGCGTACAACGACGGTGCAGAGCGGTTCGATCGCTGCAACCACCGATTTCTCCGGCTCACTCACCGCGCTTCATCGAGCGACGGTCGGCGCGCTCACGCCCGGTCGCATCGATCTGGTGGCGGTTCATGCCGGCGATCGCGTAGCGGCCGGCACGATGCTCGCGCGCGTCGATAGCGCGCAATACTCGGCGATGCTCGCCGGGGCCCGCGCCGGAGCGAACGCGGCAGGCGCCGGCTCGCAGGCAGCGCTCGCCGGTCTGCAACAGGCGCAAAGCCGTTACGATCTCGCCGCAAAGACCGCGCAACGCATGGGTAATCTTTATGCGGCAGGTGCGATCTCCAAAGAACAGCGCGACCAAGTGCAGACGCAACTCGAGATGGCCCGCGCCGGGCTCGCACAAGCGCGCGCCCAAGTGCAAGCCGCATCCGGCGGTGAAGCCGCCGCACGCGCGGGGGTCGCCGCAGCGAGCGTTCCGGTGAACGATGCGACGATCGCGGCGCCCTTTAGCGGCATCGTCACGCAGACATTCGTGCGGCAGGGCGAGGTCGTCGGTGCCGGCAGCCCGGTCGCCCGCATCGAAAGCGATGGTCGCCTCGAATTAAAAGTGGCGATTCCGCTGGAAAATCTCGCCTCGCTTCGCGTGGGAGAACACCTTGCCGTCCACGTTGACGCCGTCGGCGGAGGCACGTTACAGGGAAGCATCCGCTCGATCGTCCCTTCCGATAATCCGGCGCTTCGCTCGGCGATGTTGCGCGTCGACCTTCCCCAACATCCCGGTCTCCTTCCGGGAATGTTTGCTCGCGCGATCGTGCCGGCTCGGAGCGCACGCGGCGCGCGCATTCCGCTTTCGGCTTTGGTCGAGCGCGCCGGCCAAAGCGGTCTCTTTACCGTTCGCAACGGGAAAGCGCTCTTCATACCGGTCGAATCGATCGTCAGCAATAAACACTATGCGATCGTCACCGGGATCGCCGCGGGAACGACGATCGCCGTCAGTAACCTCGCCGAACTCACCGACGGGGCTTCCGTGACGGTATCGACTCGATGAAACCTTTGACCGAAATCGGCCGTCTCGCCCGGTATTTCCTCACCTCGAAACTCACACCGACGATCGTCATCGCGATCTCGGTTTGGGGTATCTTCGCCATCTTACAGACGCCGCGACAAGAGAACCCCGAGATTACGATGCCTGCGGCAACGATCTTCACGCAGTATTCCGGTGGATCGGCACGCGAGGTCGAGCGCCTGGTGACCGAACGCGGCGAACGCGTTCTTCAAGAAGTTCCCGGTATCAGCCACATCTATGCGACGACGACCCAAGATTACTCGATGCTCACCGTGCTCTTCCACGTCGGTGAGAGCCCGAGCAAATCGTTCGTCGCACTCTACGACCAGGTGAACGCGCACCTTGGCGACCTCCCTCCTGGTGCTTCGCACCCGATTATCACGCCGCTCTCCGTCGATGACGTTCCGATCGTCGTGCTCAATCTTCATGGTCGTCGGTACAATCGCGGCCAGCTCTATCAAACCGCGCAACGCGTGATCGCCGACGTTCGCGCTATTCCCGGCGTCTCGACGGTGCAGAGCTTCGGCGGCCGACCGAAAGTCGTGAATGTTCGACTCGACCCGGTAAAACTGGCCGCATTCGGCCTCTCTCCCGGTCAAATCGCGGCGGCTCTCGGTGCGAGCAACACCATCCAAGCGGTAGGGTCGTTGCACAGCAACGGCGAGAGCCTCGCGGTTCGCGCCGGAGACGCGCTTACATCGCTCGACGCAGTGCGCAACCAAATCGTCAACGTGAGCGATGGTCAACCTGTCACGCTCGGCGAAGTCGCCTCGGTCAGCATGGGGCTCCCGCCACGCGACAACGACACCGGCTTCGGCTATGGCGCCGGAACGAAGGGTGCGCCGCAAACCTTGCAAGCATCGGTCAGCCTCGCGATCGCCAAAAAAGCGGGAACGAATGCCGTTACCGTCGCCGATCAGATTCTTTCTCGCGTTAAAAGCATCGCGCTTCCCCCCGGAGTGACGCTCGACGTCACGCGCAATGACGGCAACAAAGCGAATCTCGCCGTCAACGAACTAATCCAACGCTTGCTCGAAGCAATCGTTATCGTCGTCGCCCTCCTCTTCGTTCTCGGCTGGCGCGAAGCGCTGGTCGTTGCGACCGCTATCCCACTAACGCTTTTTGTAACCCTGGGAATCGGAATGATCGACGGACAGTCGATCAATCGCATCACGCTCTTCGCGTTGATTCTTTCTCTCGGCCTGCTCGTCGATCAAGCGATCGTCATCGTTGAGAACATCCACCGCCATTATCACGTCGTCAACCCTCATCGTTCCAAGGCCGAGGCAACCGTCCTCGCCGTCGAAGAGATCGGCAACCCCACCTCGTTGGCGACGATCACCGTCGTGCTCTCGTTCCTTCCGATGCTCTTTGTGACCGGGATGATGGGCCCGTACATGCGCCCGATTCCGCTCAACGTCCCGATCGCCATGATCGCATCGCTGTTGATCGCCTTCACGATTACGCCCTGGGCGACGTATGCGTTGCTCCGCAATCAAAAACCGAAGCAGTCGCACGGCACGCCGAAATGGATTCTGCCGTTTCGCAAGGCGCTTGCAAAAATGCTCGCCGACCGCAAACTCGGGCGCCGCTTTCTTCTCGCCCTCGCGCTTGCGCTTTTCGTCGCGGTCATGCTTCCGGTATTCAAGTTGGTGAAGTTCCGCATGCTCCCCGATGCCAACGAGACCTCGTTCCTCGTTGCAATCGACGCGGCACCCTCAAGTTCTATCTCCCAGACCAACGCGATTGCGGCAGCGGTCGGGCGCAAATTGGCGACCTATCCGCAGGTTCGGTCATACCAAACCTTCGTCGGCACCAACGCCGTTCCCGATCTTGCGGCACTTTTCCAAGGAACGGTTTTCCGCAACGCGCCCAATCAAGCAGAGATTCACGTAAGTCTGCTGCCGAAGGATCGCCGCTCGATTGAATCCGCTCCTTTTGTCGCAGAGATTCGCCCGGCGTTGGCGGCTGTCGCCGCCGCAAAGGGCGCCTCGCTGCGAATTTTACAGGTTCCACCCGGCCCGCCGGTGCGCGATACGATCCTTGCGAAAATCTACGGCCCCGATCCCGAGGTCCGTCGAGCGATCGCGGCGCGTGTCGTTGCGCTCATGCAAAAGGAGCGCGGCGTCGTCGACATCGATTCGAGCTTTAAGGATCTGCCTGCGTCGTTGAATCTTCGCGTCGATCCGACGAAGGCGGCGCTCGCCGGCGTATCGGTACTCGATGCAGTGCAAACGCTCGGCATGGAGATTCACGGCGCGCCGGTCTCGACGTTGCACGTCCCCAACCAAAGCCGTCCGGTATCGATCTTTCTTCAACTCGAACGCGCGTACCGTGGCGATCCGGCCGCGCTCGATGCGCTCATGCTGCCCTCGCGCACCGGCGCGCAAGTCCCGCTCGCCGCTGTCGTAACCGATCGTGCCGGGAATGTGGAGCGGCCACTCTATCGCGACGATTTCCGCAACGTCTCCTACGTCGGCGCCGATATGGCCGGGCGCAGTTCGACCTATGCGGTTATCGACATGTCGCTTGAACTGATGCATCACCCGCTGCCCGCTGGATATTCGATCTCGTGGGGCGGCGAGTGGAGCCTCACCAACCGCGTCTTTGCCGATCTTGGCCGAGCGATGCTCCTCGCATTCATCTTGATTTACTTCTTGCTCGTCGCACGCTTTCGTTCGTTTATGATTCCGCTCGTGGTGCTCGCCGCAGTGCCGCTCGCCATTATCGGCGTTCTCCCGGGTTTCGCAATCCTCGCACCTTTCGGTATCTACTTCTCGGCAACGGCGATGATCGGACTGATAGCACTGATCGGCATTGTCGTGCGAAACTCGATTATTCTCCTTGATTTTATCGAGTCAAAGCTGAAAGAAGGCATACCCCTCAACGAAGCGTTGATCGAAGCAACGACGGCGCGAACGCGGCCGATCTTCCTGACCGCCGCGGCCGGGGTGCTCTCCTCGATCGTGATCGCCGCAGATCCCGTATGGAGCGGTTTGGCGTGGGCACTGGTCTTCGGCATGACGATGTCGGCCGTGCTTTCGGTTCTCGCGATTCCGCTGTTGTACGGCATCATCGCGCAAGATCGGGCGCTCGCATCCGAAGCTCTTCCGACACCCGGAATAGAAGCGGAACGCGTGCGTAGCACAATCAGGTTCCCCGAGCTCGACGGTATCGAGATCGAGTCCACCGCTCTCCCGCGTCTCCTTGAAGGCGAAAGCATCGCTCTCGATATGGAGATTTTCCGCGGCGAGCGCGATGCGCGCGACGCAGTCGCTTATCTTAGCGGTCCATTCCGCGTCGAACAAGCGCGCGTCGAACTCCAGAGCGCATACGGCGCAATAACGTCGACGCAACACCTCACCTTGCGCTCGATCGATAACACTCCGTCATGGAAAGACCTCGACCGTGAATAAACCCTTCTTCTTCACCCTCGCACTCGTTGCATCGCTCTCCCCCTACGGCGCACTTCGCGCCGCAGCGGTCGTGCCGACGGCGGCGGCGCAATCGCTGAGCCTCAACGACGCTGTGAAAATCGCGCTCGTACGGAATAATGCCTATCGCAGCGCTGCAGTCGGCGTCGATGCGGCGCGCTCCCAACTCGGCGAGGCGGAAGCGCCGCTCCTCCCGGGAGTCGCGTTGCAGGATTCCTATCAAAGCGTGAGTTCCGTTGCGAAACTCAGTACGCCGATCGGTGCGCTTCCCTTTAGCGCAGTCCACGCCACGAACAGCCCGATCCTGGCGATGCAATATACGCTTTTCGATGGCGGTGTTCGCAACGCACACGTCGGGCAAGCCGCAGCCGGGCTCTCGGCGGCGGAATCCCAACTCGTTCAAGCCCGGGGCGCGACGATCGCGGCGGTTTCGCAGGCGTACTTCGGCGTCCTCACCGCCGAGCGTATGAACGGCGTTGCGCAACGCGCGGTCGAAATCGCGCAGCAGCACGAACACCAAGCAGCGCTCTTCTTGAAAAACGGAACGATTCCGCGCGCCGATCTCCTGCGCGCGCAAGCCGAACTCGCAAATGAACAGGTGCAGGCAATCGGGGCCGCGGGAGCGGTGAAGCTCGCCGAAAATCAACTCGATATGCTCCTCGGGGTGCCGCTTACCAATCGTTATATCCTCACCGATCCGCTCAGCCTCTCCCCGCCGACCTTTCATCTCTCCAATCTCCTCACGACTGCGCTTTCTCGACGCGGCGACCTTGCGGCGGCGCGCGCGGCGGTGCGCGCGGCGCGCAAAGGCATCGTCGCAGCGAAAGCGTCGCGGCTACCGCAGGTGAACGCGGTCATCGCCGACGGGAATACGCAGCCCGCGGTCGTCGGCGGCTATCACAATCAATTCTCGATCGGTCTTACCGCCGTGTGGAGGCTTTTCGATAACGGCTATTCCAGAAATGGGATCGCTCTCGCCGAAGATGGGCTCAAGCAAGCGCAACTCGGCGTGGCGCAATTACGCGACGGCGTCGAACTTCAGGTCCGTCAAGCATTTCTTCGCGAGAACATCGCGGCATCGCAAGTTGACGCGGCGAAAAAACTCGTTGCGGTCAGTGACGAGACGCTCCGCCTCGCCGAAGTGCGATACCGCGGCGGGGTCGGAACGGAGCTCGAGCTCGAGGACGCGGATCTGGGAGATCGGGCCGCACGCGAAACGCTGGCGCGAGCCGAAGGCGATCTGCGCGTCGCGGTCGTCAACCTCCGCTTTCGGGCCGGACTCCTGTAGAAGCCGCTTGACATTGCACGGAGAGCGTGCGACATAAGAAGGCGATGTTCGATGAAGATATCGCCTTCGAGATCGATGTACGGTTAGAACCGACATGGCGGCGGCATGCACGCATTATCGCTTCGTTCGATGCACTTGCCATCGGCGAAGCGATGCGCATCGTCAGCGACCACGAGCCGCGGCCGCTCAAGGGCGATTTCGAGCACTTGCGACCTGGGCAATTCGTCTGGCTTCAGAGCATGCTTGGGAGCGATACCTGGGAGGTGCTGTTGCGCCGCATCGGCGAGATGCCGGTCGAGACGCTCGCGCACCTGCTCGCCCGTAGCGCCTTATTCTCCTCGGCGAAAGCTAGCACGATCGAGGCGCTCGAGCGCAGCGCAACGCAGCGCGAGATCGCTCGCAATGCCTCGCTCTGCGAACAAGGTTCGCAGTGGCCGCACCTGGGATTGGTCTTACGCGGCGGCCTGCGCGCAATCGTCACCTCGCCGCTCGGCCGCGAGCATGCGCTCTACGACGTCCTGTCCGGTGAAGCATTCGGCATTCTCGACACCATCGACGGGGGCGTCGCCTCCGCGCGTTTAATCGGTATCAGCGACAGCACGCAGGTTGCGATTTTCCCACGCACCGTCGTGCGCTCGATCCTACAAGACGATCTTCGCGTGGCGCGCGCGGTAAATGCGCAGCTCGCACAACGCCTTCGCATGGTCATCGACCGTTTTACCGCACAGACATCCTTGCCGACGATCGGGCGCGTCGCGGCGGCGCTGCTTCCGCACGCCTCACCCGCTTCGGGGTTATCGAAAGCGCTCGCAAGTCTCGACGGCGTTACCCAGGGCGATCTCGCCGTCGCCGCCGGTACGGTAAAGGAGGTCGTCAATCGTACGCTCGCCGAGCTCGAAGCCGGAGGAGCGATCGAACGCAGCGCAGGGCGCATCGTGCGGCTCAATCGCGAGATGCTCACGCAGATCGCCGCGAATGCGCTCCCGAATGAAGGCGCAGGCTAGGAACCGTTGCCGAATGTCACGCCGAAGCCGCGCGCCGCTGCGACGGCCATAAAAATCATCGCTCCACCGATGAGCCAACCGAGCCCGGCCGCGTAACTCTCGGCCGCGGCGGTGGTGATATAAGCGAGCGCGATGAGCACGATATGTTCGAGCACGTGTCCCATGGGATGCAGTTCGAAGTAGCTATAGGCCGACGGCCACATCGCAAACATCGCGAACATCGGCGCGAGCAACGCCGGGAGAAGCCAAAATCCGCTTCCGCCGGTCGAACCGCGCGGGCGCCCCGTGATCAGGATGCCCGCGAGCGCACCACCGGCCATTAGCCCGGCATGCAGTAAGTGGTGTTGCCAAATCGGTAGCTCGGCTTGATGGTCGACGAACGGCACGAGCGCAGCGAGAGCGGTGATTCCGAGAACGATGAATCCGACAACCCGCCCATTCATTGTGAGACGCTCAGCGCAGGCTTGCGCGCGAGGCGAATGCCCTCGATCAACGCCGCGAGAACACCGACGAGCACGAGGAGCGCTCCGATCGTCGCGATACCGGCCCAGAACGGTCCCGGAGCGGGTTCCACTGCATAACGCCGCGGCACCCCGGCCGCTCCGGCGACGTAGAACGGAATCAAGAAGATCGCACCACCACCGAAGATTCCGAGGCCGACGATCCAGCGCACCACGGCATTCGAAACGCTACCGGCACGTTGCTCCAACGACACAAAGACCCAACCCAAAATAAAGAGCAAAACACCTTCGAGAAGATAGGTATGAAAATGCGCGGGAACCCAGAGCGTGTTGTGGAGATCGACATTCAACGGAATCGTCGCATCGAGAATCGCCGCGCTTCCGCCGACGATCCATCCGACCATACCGGCGAAGAAAAACATCGATCCCAGCGTCCACTTCATTCCCGAACGATGGATCAGCATGAGCCCACCAAAGACCGTCACGACCACCACCGGCACCGCAGCCAGGTAGGAACTGATTTCACCGATATATTGAACCACCGGCCACTGCACGAAGTCCATGTAGAGATGGTGGAAGTAGGCGATGATGACGAAGACGAGCGTGCCCCACCATGCAACCGCGAGCGGAACCGATGAATGGTACTCTCGTTTCGTGCAGATCGGCAAGGCGACGTAAATGCCCGCGACCGCCATATACATCGTGAGATTGGCGAAGGTGTGCCCGAACTGATAGGTGAGATTCTTTGCCCAAAGTGGATCGATCGCCACGTGCGGATCGAGCAGGTGGGCGATCATTGCAATCCCCACCAAAAGCCCCGAAGCCCCGCCGATGAGTCCGTCGATCGAGACGACCGTTGCGGCGAGGATCTGCGGTTTCGGCGGATGCTTGCCGGCCGCTTCAAATGCTTTGCGCTGAAAGACGTAATCGATACCGAGCGCCGATCCGAGCCCGCCGTAGTGCCGTAAAATCGCGCCGAGCAGTTGCGCGCAAATCAGCATGAAGCCGAGCATGACCAGCGCTACGCCCATTAACCACGCTCCCGTCGCCCACGCGGGCCACGTCGTCCCTATAAACGGTAACGGATAGAGCATCGTCCAGAGCGCGCCGAAATGGCCAAAGACGACGCTAACGATGACGGCGAGGACGCCGATTGCAAAAAAAGCGAACGCAAGCATCGCAACGCGTTCGTCCAGCTTGATCTCCCGATCGACGAGATACCACAGTAGGCCCAGCCCCGCGATCGCCATCGCCGTAATCATGCCGACGCCGTGAAGGCTCAGCAGCGAGTAGAACGTTCCGGTATCGATCGGCAACCAACCTGCCTGCGAGGCGCGGAGGCCGATTCCCACCAATAGCATGAGCCCAAAAATCGTGAGGCCCGCAACAATGTAGGTCCACATAATTTTCATCGTACGTCGAAACCTCCGTGCATATACGCATGCCCGATTCCACAAAACTCGAGACACCTTACGGTATAGTGACCCTTGACGTGAAACTCGATCGGCAGATGATTGATATAATCCGGCATCGCTTG
>JAJYFM010000075.1:5464-6714 GCA_021790895.1 bacterium | reverse complement strand
AAAACGAAATCCGGTTCAGCGAGTGTATCGCTTCCATCCCCCAACAGGCGTAGTAAGCAGACGGCTCAAAAAGAGCCGCCTGCCCACCTTGGCTTCAACGTTCCTTCTTCCTTCAGATTTCCTTAAGAATTCGCAATCCCCATCGTTTTCTTCAGAAGCGATGGGATATCCGAGGGGCGGTCGGCGATGGGAACGCCCGCTTGCTTGAAGGCCGCGATTTTGCTCTCCGGCGTTCCGAAATTTCCGGAGATGATCGCGCCGGCGTGTCCGAGCGATTTTCCCGGCGGGGCGTTGCGCCCGCCGATGAAGGCAACGATCGGCATATCGCGCAGATGCTCGGCAATGAAAGCCGCTGCGTCCTCTTCGTCGGAGCCGCCGATCTCCCCGCAGACGACGATCGCTTTCGTTTCCTCGTCGTTCGCAAAGGAACGCAAGCAATCGACGAAGGTGGTGCCGATGATGGGGTCGCCGCCGATGCCGACGCAGGTCGATTGCCCGAGTCCGGCGCGCGTGAGCCCGTCGACCACTTCGTAGGTCAACGTTCCCGAACGCGAGATCAAGCCGACGTTTCCTTGCTTGAAGATGTGCCCCGGCATAATACCGATGCTTGCTTTGCCGGGCGAGATAAGCCCGGGGCAATTCGGCCCGATGATCTGCATGCCCGGCGTCGCACCGACGACATTCATGACGTCATGAACCGGAACACCCTCGGTGATGCAAACAGCAAAACTGATGCCCGCTTCGTACGCCTCGAAGAGTGCGTCCCCGGCAAAGGGCGGCGGAACGAAGATGCAGGTATGCGTCGCGCCGGTCGCTTCGACCGCGTCGCGCACGGTGTTGAAGACCGGCAATCCGTGCTCGCTCTTTTGTCCGCCCTTCCCCGGCGTCACTCCGCCGACGACTTGCGTTCCGTACGCGAGCATGCGCCCGGTGTGATAGGAGCCTTCGCCCCCGGTGATCCCTTGCACGATCACCTTCGTGTTTTTATCGAGATAAATGCTCATCGTCGCTCCTTACGCGCCAGCCGCAATGCGCACGGCCTGCGCCGCGCCTTCGTCCATGGTTTCCACCGGCGTCATTCCGGCATCGGCAAGGATTTTGCGCCCTTGCTCTTCGTTGGTGCCCGTCAAGCGAATCACCAACGGTACTTTGCGCGAGGTCGTCGTGCGCAGCGCCTCAACGATGCCTTTCGCGACTTCGTCGCCGCGCGTGATACCGCCGAAGATATTAATGAAGAACACCTTCGCCGG
>JAJYFM010000075.1:0-5364 GCA_021790895.1 bacterium | reverse complement strand
CGCGCCGTCGCGATACCTTGTTCGCGTCCGCTGGCGAACTTAATCTTCCCGGCTTTGCCGCGCCCGCCCATCAGCACTTGTGCTTTGAGCACCCATTCGCCGGGGTTTTCAGCGAGGAAATCGCCGACCGCTTCGGGCGTGGTGCAATGTTGCGAACGTGGAATTGGGATGCCGGAGCGACGAAAGAGCTCCTTCCCCTGGTACTCCATGAGATTCATAGATACTTTCGTGTACTCCGTTTCTTACGCGTTGAAAGGCCGGGCGCGCATCGCAGGGCGCCAACGGGCCCAGTATTCGTAACGGTAATGGGTTCGTTCTTCTTCCTACCCTTGTCGCAAGAGCGGTCTTTTGCCCTCGCCCCCGATCGCGGCAGAGACTCGCCTCGATGCGCGCGCTTCCCTCGATACGCGCGCTAAAGCGCGCTACTCGGGATGACAGAGACTTGTCACGCCGAGTAGGTCGCGAAGCGACCGTATCGAGGCGGCGTTTCGAGGCGCCCTCTCGCGTCGTTCTTTCCAAGACGCGTGTTCGCGTGAAGGATCGACGGGGCGTTTCGATGGTGTCGACGGCCGAACCGTCACTTCGGGTCGCAGCGGGTTCGATTCCCGCACGCTCCAACTCAAGATGGTGCATTTGCACTTCTTCGAGGAAGGTGCTAGCCTGGAGTCGACGGTTCGGCCGGCACCAAATGTGAGCCGCTCCACACGGAGCGGCTCACATTATATTAGGCGCCCCCTGATATGTTGGGATTGGTCGGGAAATCCGGCGGCTAATCGGAGTGGCAATAACCTCCTCGGAGCGACGGAACGCTATAAGCGGCCGAGGAGGCTGCGCGCGATAATAATCTGCTGGATCTCCGAGGTGCCTTCGTAGATCTCAGTGATCTTCGCGTCGCGATAGTACCGTTCGACGGGGAACTCCGTCGTGAAGCCGTATCCGCCGTGAATCTGCAGCGCCTCCGATGCATGCGTACGCGCCGCCGTCGAGGCAAAAAATTTCGCCTGACTGGCGAGCGTCGGCGATGGTGTCCCCGCGTCGGCAAGCGCCGCTGCACGATAGACCAGCAACCGCGCAGCCTCTAAATCGGTCGCCATGCGCGCGATCTTAAACGAAATTCCTTCGTAGGCGCCGATCGGTTTTCCGAACGCCGTCCGCTCTTGCGCGAACTTCACCGATGCATCGAGGCAGGCCGCGAGAATGCCGACGGCCTGTGCTGCAATGCCGATACGCCCGCCTTGCAGCGCGGTCATCGCGCCGCCGAAACCCTCGCCTTCGCCGCCGAGCAACGCTTCGGGGCCGACGTACACATCGTCGAATGCAAGATCGCAGGTGTTGCTGGTACGAATTCCGAGCTTTTCAGTCTCGCGTTCGACGCTCACGCCCGGCGTTTTCGGGTCGAGGAGAAAAGCGCTCACGCCCTTCGGCCCGACGCCGCCCGTGCGGAACATCGCCATCACGACACCGGCGTGCGTTCCGTTGGTACACCACTGCTTGCGACCGCGCAGCACGAATCCGTTTCCACTGCGTGTCGCCGTCGAACGAATGCCGCCGGCGTCGGAACCGGCATCGGATTCGGTCAACGCAAAACCCGCAATCGTGTCTCCGCCGCTTAAGCGCGGGAGCCACGTTTTGCGCTGCGACTCATTCCCGAGTTTGGAGATTGCCGCGCCGATCATTGCATGCACCGAGAGCGTCACCGCGCTTCCCGCATCGACGCGTGCAAGCTCCTCGACCGCCAACGCATACGCGCCGTAGCCGGCACCAACGCCGCCGTATCGTTCGTCGACGAGCACGCCCATCAACCCGATTGCGTCCATCTTCGTGTAGAGATCGCGCGGAAAATGGTGCTCGCGATCCCACGCGGCGATATTCGGAGCGATCTCTTTTTGCGCAAACTCGCGCGCAAGCGCGGCGATCTGCCGCTGCTCGTCGGTAATTTCAAATCGTGCAGCGACGGATCGATCGTTCATGCGTAGCTATAAAACCCGCGGCCGCTCTTTTTCCCGAACCAGCCGGCAGCAACATATTGTTTGAGCAATGGACACGGACGATACTTCGAGTCACCGAACCCTTCGTGCAACACTTCCATGATCGCCAGGCACGTATCGAGACCGATAAAGTCGGCGAGTTGCAACGGCCCCATCGGGTGATTCATCCCGAGTTTCATCACCGTGTCGATCGCCTCGACGCTTCCGACGCCTTCGAAGAGCGCGTAGATCGCTTCGTTGATCATCGGCATGAGTACGCGATTGGAAACAAATCCCGGAAAATCGCGAACCTCGACCGGAGTTTTTCCCATCTCGCGCGCGAGCTTTTCAGTAAACTCAAAGGTCGCCTGCGAGGTCGCGATGCCGCGAATGATTTCGACGAGCGCCATCACCGGAACCGGATTCATGAAATGCATCCCGATGACGCGCTCGGGGCGTTTGGTTGCCGCTCCGAGCGTGGTAATCGAAATCGACGAGGTGTTCGAGGCGAGGATAGCGCTCTGTGGCGTCGCCGCATCGAGGCGCGAAAAGATATCGAGTTTGAGATCGAGTGCTTCGGTTGCCGCTTCGATGGCAAGATCGACGTCGAGCGCATCGATCGTCGGCGTGCGCTCGATCCGCGCGACGACCGCGTCGCGACCGGCGGCATCGATGCGACCCTTCTCGACCGCACGCGCTAGATTTTTTTCGATGTTTGCAACACCGCGGGCAATCAACGCGTCGCTGCGGTCGTGCAACAGCACCGTGTGGCCGCTGCGCGCGGCCACCTCGGCGATGCCGGCGCCCATCTGTCCAGCACCGATAACGGCAATGCGGAACGGCATCGGTTAGTCGACGCGCACGAGAACGGCGTCACCCTGGCCGCCGCCCGAGCAGATCGCGGCGATGCCCAGGCCGCCGCCGCGTTGACGCAACTGCGCGATGACCGTGCCGAGAATACGCGCACCCGAGGCGCCGATGGGATGCCCCATCGCGATCGCACCACCACGCATATTGATCGTCGCCGGGTCGATTCCCAAGCGATTCGCCGAGGTTAATGCAACGCTCGCGAACGCTTCGTTAATCTCCCAGACGTGAATGTCGCTCGCGCGCATGCCGTGCTTCGCCAGCAGCGCTTGCGCCGCCATCGCCGGCGTCAGCGCGATATACGGCGCGTCCCAAGCAACGGTGGCATGATCGACCAACGTCGCCAGCGCAGCATGACCGTGTTCGCGCGCGTAGTCGGCGTGCGCGAGAATCAGTGCCGCCGAGCCGTCGTTCACACCCGGCGCGTTGCCGGCGGTAATCGTGCCGTCACGCTCGAGTGGTTTCAGCTTCGCCATCGATTCCAGGCTCGCGTCGGCGCGCACCGCTTCATCGCGTTCGACGGCGGTAAACGGGACATCGCCGGTAACGAACGGCGTGTATTTTTCGAAATCGAAGGTGAACTCCGCCGACGGGTGATGATCGAAGGCGTTCATCGGCGCGCCGACGGTCGCAGGAATGCGCTCGCGGCCACGAGCGGGGAGTGCGTCGCGCACGATGCGCCCGCGCGCTTTGGTTGCAACCTTCACCGGAATGAGTTCGTCGGCGTAGCCGCCGGCCTGCGCCGTCGCGTGTGCGCGGTGATGGCTTTCGTAGGCGAAGGCGTCCTGCGCTTCACGCGTGAGCCCGAGTTCGTTGGCGACCTTCGAACCCTGCGTCGCCATCGTCATCCCGAAATAACAGTCCCAAAGACCGTCGTGAATCATCGCGTCGACGAGCGTTCCGTCGCCGAATCGATAGCCGCTGCGCGCTTCCTTTAACAGATAGGGAGCGTTGCTCATCGATTCCATTCCGCCGGCGGCAACGACGCGGTTTGCACCGCCCTGGATTAAACGCATCGCGTTCACCGCGGCGAGCATCCCCGAGGCGCAGACTTTGTTCACCGTCTCGGCGGTGACGGTCTTCGCAAGGCCGCTCTTATAGAGCACCTGGCGCGCGGGATTTTGCCCGACACCGGCTTGCAGCACCTCACCGAAGATAACGTGCTCGATCTCGGTGGGGTCGAGCCCGGCGCGTTCGAGCGCGCCGACGAGGGCGGCTGCACCCAATGAAGTTGCAGGAAGCGGCGAGAGAGCGCCGCCGAGTTTACCGAACGGAGTGCGCGCATGGCCGAGGACGACAGTTGATGATTGCATGGATTCCATAACCCGCCCCCGCTTCGAGCGGTGGCCCCGCCGAACCTCGCGTCTAGCGGTAGAGGAGCCCCTTGCCTACCAATATCGCAAGCATCACGAGAAACGTCACGAAGGTTCGCGTTTCCGCGCGCACGATCACGCTGCCGTCCCACCGCCCCACCGGCTCGGGCGCCGGTACGATGCGCGGCACGATGCGGGGAACGCGCGTGCAATAGCGCGCGAATGCGTCGCCGAAGGTCGCCGACAAGAAGCGCTCTTCATGCGGAACGATAATGCCGTAGACGACGAGCATCCAGACCAGCGATCCCAACACGAGCAGCAGCCGGATCGCCGGCGCATTGCCGCCGGTAAATGCGAGCGCGAAGCCGAGCGCGGTGATGAAGTTGCCGACGTAGAGCGGGTTGCGCACGTGCGCGTACGGGCCCGCCGTAACGAGTTGCGGCGCCTCGACGTGATCGCCGCGCGTGGTTACTCCGGAGTAACCGACCGCCCACATCCGCAGCACTTCGCCGAGCAATGCAATCGGAATTCCGATCAGCGCAGCGCGCAGCGTCGGCAGACCGAAGAGCACGAGCGCGAGCGCCGGTAGCGCGAGCAATGCACCACGATTTTTAAAGAAGAACGCGTCGAGCGAGGAGGTTTTAGCGGCATCCATCGCCGCAGCCGTTAGGGTTCGCGGGGGATTTCTCCCGCTACGATCCGCGCGCGTACGGCGGCGAGCGTCGTGCGCAGCAGTCGCGGCACCTCCGCGCGCCGCGCCGAGGCGGCGCTCTCCGGGCGACACTCCGGCGGCGGCTCCGGCGTGCGCTCGCGTTCCGATGCTTCGCGCACTTCGACGGGGACGCGCGCGGCGAGAATAAGTTCGCGCAGCAAATCGCGCAGCGGCCAGGCCGTCGCGCTGCATGCATCGGGGCCGTCGCCGTCGGCGACCACGTCGTAGGTGCGATCGAGGCGCTCGACGACGAGCAAGCGCGGCGCGCCTTCGGCGATCCGTGCGATGCCGAGCAACGCCGCCGCGAGCGGGTGCGCGGGATCGCTCTCTAGCAACGACGGCAACGCAACGTGTCCGCGCGCGAGCATTATGCCGCGCTCGGGCACGGAGGAATCCGCTCGATACCGAATGCTCCGCCCATGCCGCTGATCTTCGTAGCAACGCCGCTGGGGAACCTGCGCGATATCACGCTGCGGTCGCTCGATGCGTTGCGCGAAGCCGATCT
>JAJYFM010000032.1 GCA_021790895.1 bacterium | reverse complement strand
GGGGTACCGCTCGGGACCGTCAAGACACACCTCTTTCGCGCCAAGGAACAACTGCGGCAGATGCTCGCCGCATCGGAGAGACAGCCATGAACGACCGCACCGACGACGAACTCGACCGCCTGCTCGCAGCGCTCCCGCTCGAGGAGCCCCCCGCCGAACTGCGCAGCTCGATTCTCGCAGCAACGGTACAGCGGGTTCCCGCCGAGCCGATCGACCCGTGGGAGGCGAGCGCCTGGGGGCTCTTACTCGCACTCGCCGCCTGGCTCGTCCCGCATTTCTCCGATCTCAACGGCGTCATCGCGACGATCGACCGCGTTGCGTTCACCCTCGCGCAACCCGCGACGTTGATTTGGCTCACGGTCGGCATCGCCACAGCGGTCGCCATCTCGGCGATATCGGATTTCTCACCCCGCATTCATCTCGCGCGCAAGGGGCACTAGGCCCCGGGCGGGTAGAACCGCCCCATGGATGCTCCCGATCAGCAGCACCGCATCGTCGTCGTCGAAGATGACGCCGCGATCGCGCGCGTGCTCCAGTTGGAACTTCGGCACGAAGGCTACCACGTCGAGCTCGCGCAGAACGGCGTCGAAGGGCTCGAACTTGCGCTGAAAGAGCCCGACCTCGTCATCCTCGACCTCATGCTGCCGCGCATGGACGGCATGGAAGTCTGCCGCCGCATTCGCGCGAAGAGCCGCGTGCCGATCATCATGCTGACGGCGAAAGACCGCGTGCCCGACCGCGTCGCCGGGCTCGATATCGGTGCGAACGATTATCTTACCAAACCCTTTGCAACCGAGGAACTGCTCGCGCGCGTACGCGCGCAATTACGCGAACGCGAGCCGCAGGATCGCTCGATTCGTTTTAAGGACATCGTTATGGATCGCGATCGCCACGAAGTGCGGCGAGGCGGAAAAGAGATCGCGCTCACGACCAAGGAGTACGCGTTGCTCGAGTACCTTTTGCTTCACCGCAACAAGGTCCATACGCGCGATGAGCTCTTCAACGGCGTCTGGGGGAGCGATTTTCTCGGCGACTCGAATCTCATCGACGTCTACATCCGCTATTTGCGCGGAAAAGTCGAAGAGGGTTTCGACGAAAAACTCATCACGACGGTGCGCGGCATCGGTTACACCATCAAGGATTAGCGGCATGCGTTCGAATCGCCGCGCGACATGCACTCGCTAAAGTGGCGGGTCGCCGCGTGGTATGCGGGCCTCCTGATCGCGGTGCTCCTCATCGTCAGCACGGTCGTCGGGGTGCGGTTGCAATCGATACTCTACGCACAAGCACGTTCGCGCGTCGCGGAGACGATGGCGCAGATCGCCTCCTCGGTGCGAGCGAGCGAAGAGCCGTTCTCGCTGGGCTTCGGCGGCTCCGATGCCTATGCGTTACTCACCGACGCGAATAATCTCACCACCTGGTCCTCGCCGACCACCTTCGTTCAGATCGATTCCAGTCAAGGATATCCGCTGGCGAAGAGCAGCAACCTCGGCGGTACGACGATTCCGAAAGCCGTCGCTCTCAGCGTCGGGAAACCGATAGCGCGCCGTCAAATAACGCTGCCGATCGGCACGATGCTCGTCGAAGATCGCGCGTTCACGCTCGGATCGCACCGCGTCGTCGTGCACGTCGCCGAGCGCATCGATGCCCTCGAACGGAGCATCGCGCAGACGCGCGAGAGCATCGCCTTCGCCGTTATCGCCGCGATGATCGCCATTCTCGCTCTTTCCTGGTGGCTCGCGGGGCGCGCGTTCGATCCGCTCGAACGCCTTGCGGCGGCGATGCGCGAGATCGGCTCGGAACGGCTCGACCGTCGACTGCACTGGGGAAAACGCGACGACGAGATCGGGCGGCTTGCCGAGAGCTTCGACGATCTGCTCGCGCGCCTTCAGGAAGCGTTCGCCCGCGAACGACAGTTTATCAGCGATGCATCGCACGAACTGCGCACGCCGCTCACCTCGATCAACGCCAACGCGCAGATGCTGCTCCGTTGGGGAGATCGCGATCCGGCGATTCTGCGCGAGAGCCTCGAAACGATCGTCGCGGAGAGTGCGGAGCTCTCGCAGATGGTCGGCGGTATGCTGCTGCTCGCGAAAGCCGATCGCGGCGATGCGATTCCGATGGAGCCGCTTGCGCTGCGCACGCTTGCCGCCGAAGCGGTCGAAGCCGAACGCGCTGCCGCCGCCGAGAAAGGGCTCGCGCTCCGACTCGATGCGGAGCCCGGCGTCTTGGTTCTGGGTGAGGCACATCTCTTGCGTCAAGCGATCGCCAATCTTATCGAGAACGCGATCAAATTTACCGCCGAGGGTTCGGTCGAGGTTCGCGTACGCGCCGCCGACGAACGCGCCGTCGTCGAGGTCATCGATAGCGGCGCAGGAATTCCCGAGGCGCAACGGGCGCAGGTCTTCGAGCGATTCTATCGCGGCGACAGCGCACACGCGCGCAGCGTTCCCGGCACCGGACTCGGGCTCGCGATCGTCCGATCGATCGCCCGCGTCCACCACGGCGAGGCGAGCGCCGAGGCGGCCCCCGGCGGCGGGGCGCTGCTCCGCCTCTCGCTGCCGCGCCTCGCCGAAGAATTCACCGAACCCTCATGATGCGCGCGCTCCCCGACGCTACCCTGAAGGTACGATGAAAGCGTTCGCGCGGGGAGCGGCGACGGCGACCCTCGCCGTCGCGCTCGCACTTGCAGCGGCGGCCTCTGCGCGCGCCGCTGCGATCGCCGTTGGGCCCTCTCCGGTGGTCAGCGTGCAGATGCGCTACGGATATCTGCGCATCGTGACCTGGAATCGTCCCGTCGTCGAGGTCGAGACCGGCGGACGGATCCGCTGGCAGCATTTCGATGCCGCAAGCGTCCGCGGACATATTCCGCGCACCATCACGCTCTGGGCGCAACACGTGAACGACGCGCGCGGCGGCAGTTACGATCTACCGGCGGAGCAGTTCGTTCTGCCGGAGATTCCGCCGGGAAATCACGATGCACTCGTCATTCGCGGCGGCGGGCCGACGGTGATCCACCTGCCCGCGTCGACGCAGATGCTTGCCGTGCGCATCGCCGGCCGCGGGATCGTTCGTATCGAGGGCTATCGCGGAGCGGCCTTTGCCGCACTCGTCCACCAGGGCGGCATCGCGCTCGAAGGCGTTCGCTCCAGCGGTGTCGCGCAGGTTGGGCGCGGACCGATTCTCGCCGAGAACTCGACGTTCGGTCGCCTTCGTCTCCGCAACGCACTCGGCAACATCTATCTGCGCACGGTCACGGCGCGACAGATCGATGTCGGCAGCGTCGGGGGCTCGATTCTCGCCGAAAATATGCGTTTCCGTACCGGGCTCGCGCGTTTTCAATCACAGCGCGGCAACGTCGTCCTCGGCGTAAGCGGTGCCGCACAGGTCGACGCACAGGCACGCGCAGCGCGCGCCATCGCGATGAGTTTTCGCGGCGCCCACCAACTCTCGCGCTCGGGGAGAGGTGCGCGTGCCGTCATCGGCGGCGGCGGGCCGGTCGTCACCGCCTTCAGCCCGCGCGGGCGCGTCGTCCTGTTCGACGGCTCGATTTCCTCGCATCCGCGCCTCTCGCAGCATGCCCCGGCGATCGCGCGCGCCTTTCGCCGTGCGCGCGCGCGCTTGAGCGCGCTGCCGAAACGCGCGCCACGCGGCGGAGCGGTCCGCGTCTTTCGGCGCCCGCCGCCCCCGCGCAGAAATGCGATGCCTCGACGCATGCCCCCGCGCCGACATCGGCCGCCGCGAAACTTCGGCTAAAGCAGAAACTTGCGCAGCATCGCGACATCGAGCTTAAAGTCGTGCTGCGGAATGAGCGCTTCCTGGTGGTAGCTGCAACTCTCGAAGAATTTTTGCGCTTCGCCGCCGGCGAGAACGCCGACCGTCATCTTGTGGCAATTATAATAATTCGCGATGTCGTCGAGTTCGAGCAGCAGCGCACGGCCGATTCCGCGGCGCCGATACTGCGGGTCGACGACGATGCGCTCGACGTGGCCGAGCGATGCCGCGATGCGCAGACGCGCCGTTCCGACGACCTCCTCGCCCTCCATCGCGAGCAGATCGACGCACTGTTCGTGCCAAACGACGGTAAAGGCCCACGCCGTTCTCAACGCTTCGCGCGCATGCGCGCGGTAGAACGCATCGGCACGCTCGTCGGCGGAGCGAACGATCTCAGCCACGGACTGCCGCAACCTGCGTGCTGAGATCGACTTCGAGACCGTCGTAGGCGGCGATCGCACGCAGGCCGAGTTCGTCTTCGAGCTCCTGCGCGAGCCGCGCGGGCTCCTGTTCGAGCATCTTCGTGCCGAAGTGCTGGAAGATCGCGAGACTCGGCCGAACGCTTGCGACGATCGCGCGCGCCTGCGGCCACGTGAGATGATCGACCTGCATCGTATCCTCGAAACGGAGGACGTTGATGATGAGGACATCGGGGCGGTGCGCGGCATAATCGGCGACGATCGCTTCATCGAAACGCCCGCATGGATGATAGGCGACGCGCAGGCCGCGATACTCGAAATGAACGCCGAGCGTCTCGACGGAATGATGGTGGAAGGGTGAAGTCGCGATGTTCACCTCGCCGACGTGATACCCCGAACGCGACGGCTCGAGCATCTCGCAGCGTTCGACAAACGCCGCGGCGTAGGGCTGGAGCAGCGATGCTTCTTCGAACGTATCGCGCGGCGCAAAGAGCGCACCACGGCGACGAAAACCGCCCGCCGTCATCGCCTCGATCATCGCGTTGATATCGCCCGCGTGGTCGAGGTGTTTGTGTGAGAGCACGATTGCGGCGAGCGAGCGCGGATCGAGCGCGGGAACGTGCGAGAGTGCCCGCACGAGTGCCCCGGGGCCGGGATCGACGTGCACCTGCGTCTCACCGAAATGAAACCACATTCCGCCCGAAGCACGCAGTTGCCGGGCAACGACGAAACGCGCGCCGCCGCTGCCGAGAAAGAGAACCCGGGCTTCGGAGGGCACGCCGCGTTCGCCCTCTATGCGCCGACTGCCGACGATGCCGTGCCGGGCTGCGCGCCGTTGTAGAGTTCGAAGAACGAATCGAGATGCGAACGATATTGCTCGAGCGCTTCATTCCAGAGCGCGAGCGTCGAACGCCCGGTCACCGTAATCTGATAGACGCGACGCGCCGGCCCGCATTCACGGGAATCCCACCACGACGAAATATAGCCGTCGCGCTCGAGACGACGGAGTGCCCGGTAGAGCGAGCTGGGGTCGGTACTGACGTCGAAGCGTTCGCGTAAGGTCTTCATGATTTCGTATCCGTGCAGGTCGCTATGGTTCAGCATGACCAGCAGCCACGCGAGCATAAAATTCTTCGGCATACCGCGGGGCGGCATCCCGCTCTCCCGGCCAATCACCGGGACTGCGGCATTTTCATCGCGTAGGTACAAAAAACCACTTCCGTCCACTCGCGCGGACGGCCTCCGACGGGTTCTGTGACGTCCTACAAGATTAGAGATTCCTGGGAACGCTCCTGCGCCTGCCCGCCTACCCAAGCATCGGCAGCATCGGAAAATCACCAGCGAGCACCGGAGTAGCAGGGCGTCCCAGCCAGCGCTCCAGCACGGTCGCATAGACGCTGCGAAAATCGGTCGTGTAGCGGAGATTCCCGGCATCGTGGTCGGCGAGAACGGGGTACGCGCCGTAGATCCCGCCTTTGATCGCCTTCCCGACCAGAAAAAGCGGTGAGGCTTCGCCGTGGTCGGTCCCCGCGCTCCCGTTCTGCGCGATGCGTCGGCCGAACTCCGAGAACGTCATCGCGAGCACGCGCGCGTCATTGCCGTGTTCGGCGAGATCGTCGTAGAACGCGGCGAGTGCGTCGGAGAGTTCGCCGAGCAGGCGATCCTGCGTCGGCTGTTGATTCACGTGCGTGTCATAGGATCCGTGCGCAACGTACAGGACGCGCGTGCCGGAACTCTTTGCGGCGATCTGTGCGGCCAACGCCAGGCTGCGCCCCAGCGCGGTCGCCGGATAGCTCGCTTTGGTACGATAACCCGCAATCAACGTCGGCAACTCCTGCGCTCCGCTCTGCGCGTTCTCGGTAATCTCGGTGACATGCGCGAGATAGGGCGAGGTGAACGGGAGCGCGCGATCGCCGAGAATTCCGTTGAACGCGCGACGCACCGGCACGTTGCGATTGCCGACGAATCCGTAGCCGCGCGCATGCGGGATCGCCGGCACGTCGACGCGATTGCCGATCATCACCTCGGGCAGCACCTGCGCGATCGATACGCCGGCGAAGAGCTCGCTCTGGGGGATCTGCGCTTCGTCGAGGTAGCGCCCGAGCCAGCCGGTATGTTCGTAGCGCTCGGGCGCGGCGCTCTGCCAGATCTCGGTCGAGCGAAAGTGCGAGTGATTCGGATGCGGATAGCCGACGCCCTGAACCACCGCCAGCATCCCGCGATCGTAGAGCGCCTTCATGGAGCGCATCGCCGGGTTGAAGCCAATGCGCGCGTCGAGCGCGAGCACCTGCTTCGCCGGGATCGCCAGATGCGGGCGCAGACGATAGTAGAGCGGGTCGCCGTGCGGCACCACGCAATTGAGGCCGTCGTTTCCGCCCTGCAGATTGATCAGCACGAAGACGCGATTCTCCGCACCGGGAAGCCCGGGGCGCAGCGTCGAGGAGAGTGCGCGTGCGAAGACATGCTCCGGATTCGCCACGAGCGCGAGACCGCCGAGCGTTCCCAGCATGAATTTCGAGCGTTTCATCGGGTCACCGTTCTTTCTCCGGTCGTCACGCGAGCGTGAAGGCCGGCATCGCGAGCGTCAAATACGTGCCGCCGCGCAAGCGCTGGTCGCGGTTGTGGTTGTCGTGGAGATAGCGCGCTACATCGGCGCGCGCCGCCGGCGATGCATCGCCCTGCAGCAATTCCGTCGACAGGAGATCCGCAGCCCGATGCGCATCGGTCGGCGCCTTGGCGAGCCACGAGTCTTCGATCGCGCGGCCGGTAACGAGCCCGGCGAGAAAATTATCGCGCGCGATCGTCATGTCGCTGGTGAGCCAATTTTCGCCGCCCGGCCACCCGGCGACGTTCGGTGGCGAGAACAAGACTTGCCCCATCGCTCGGAGCGCCGGGCGCGAGCGCGGATCGATGCGCGCGATTCCGACGGCTTTGTGCGCACCGACGAGGAACTCCACCGGGCTCTTCACCAACGCGCGATAGGCGCGCGTGGAGTAAAATGCGTTGCTGCGGAAGAGTGTCCCCAGCACCGGGCGCAATTCGAAATCGTTCGCGCGCAGCAAAGAGGCCGTCGCGCTCACCAAGCCTTCCTCGGGATCGTTGTAGAGGAAGGCATTCAACAGACTCGTCGCCCAGAAACGCGCGCACTGCGGCTGTTCGAAGATGATATCGACGATATCGTTGCCGTCGAAGTTTCCCGTGCGCCCGAGGAAACGCTTGATGCCGTCGTCGTGTTTGCGCGGGTTGTAGCGCGCAACACCGCGCAGCGGAAAGACTTCGTAGCCGGTCCAGGCGCGCGCAGCTTGGCGTACATCCTCTTCGGAATAGGCACCGAGGCCGAGCGTAAAGAGCTCCATCAACTCGCGTGCATAATTTTCGTTGGGATGTGTTTTATTATTCCGCGCGTTGTCGAGATAGAGCAGCATCGCCGGATCGCTCGAGACCGCTTTTGTAAGGTCGCGCAGATTGCCGAGCGCGAAGCGG
This sequence comes from bacterium, assembly GCA_021790895.1. Classification (GTDB taxonomy): domain Bacteria; phylum Vulcanimicrobiota; class Vulcanimicrobiia; order Vulcanimicrobiales; family Vulcanimicrobiaceae; genus JABEUX01. The sequence goes on along the minus strand of JAJYFM010000032.1, from coordinate 16,255 downwards.
CGGAAGAGCTGGTTCTGATCGAAGGTCATCTTTGCGGTGACGTTCTTCTGTAACGATGCCGTCGTAAAGTGCCCGTGAAAATAAAACGTCATCTTCTCTTGCAGCGGGGAAGCGCCGTCGAGCATCCGTTGCAACCACCATTGTTGCAAGGCGAGAAGCGAACGAAACTCGCCCTTTCGAATTTGCTTGAAGAGCTTCAATCGCTCGGCCTCGTTGTTGCGCAATGCGCGGAGGCCGCCGTGTTCTTCCAGGAATGCGACCGCGTCGAAGAGTCCGCCGGGCGGGGCGAGCTTCTCGGCCGCCGGAAGTTGCATCAGCGTATCGACCGCCCGCTCCATGCCCATCGCGGCGACGCCGGCGATCTCGCTCGGCGTTCCACCGAACCCGGCGCGGCGGAGCAGGTGAGCAGCGTCTCGCGGCGTCCACCGCCCGCGAAACGGCAGTAGCGCGCTGCGCTCGTCGAGCGCGCCCGCGGGGCGCACGAGCCCCGGAATATCAACATGTCTCGGAATCCGTCGTGCCTCTTCCATCGGCCCCTCCCCGTGCTTGCGCTCGTTCCCCTCACTCTAGGTGCTGCTGCGACGCAAAGCATGAGAGAGCGATGAAAAGCGCCGGGGCTTTTTGGTCGACGAGCGCGAACCCAGGCGATCATGCAATTGCCGACCCACCTCGACACGACCGACGATCGCTTTGCCCGCAACGCCGCCCGTATGGAAGGGTTGGTCGCCGAATTACGCGAGCGCTTACGAAAAGTCCAGGCCGGAGGCGGCGCCGATGCCGTCGCCAAACATCGCAAGCGCGGAAAACTCACGGCGCGCGAACGCATCGAGCGCCTCATCGATCCGGGTAGCGACTTTCTCGAACTCGGAGCGCTCGCAGCGAACGGCATCTATAACGACGACGCGCCCTCGGCGGGCGTCGTCACCGGCATTGGATTCGTCGAAGGGCAGCAATCGGTCATCGTCGCCAACGATGCGACGGTCAAAGGTGGAACCTACTATCCGCTCACCGTCAAGAAGCATCTTCGCGCGCAAGAGATCGCCGAGCAGAACCATCTGCCGTGCATCTATCTCGTCGACTCCGGCGGCGCATTCCTACCGCTTCAGGACGACGTTTTCCCCGACCGCGATCATTTCGGCCGCATTTTCTACAACCAAGCGCGCATGTCGGGCAAGCGGATTCCGCAGATCGCCGCGGTGATGGGTTCCTGCACCGCCGGCGGCGCCTACGTTCCCGCAATGAGCGACGAGACCGTGATCGTCAAAGGAAACGGCACGATTTTCCTCGGCGGCCCACCGTTGGTCAAAGCTGCGACGGGCGAGGAAGTGAGCGCCGAGGATCTCGGCGGCGCAGATGTTCACACCCGCATCTCCGGCGTCGCCGACCATTTCGCCGAGAACGACGAACAGGCGCTCGCAATCGTGCGCGAGATCGCCCGCAACCTCCATCGCGAAAACCCGCGCCAGTGGGATACGGCGAAGCCGCAACCTCCGGCCTACGACCCGCGTGAGATCTACGGCATTATTCCCGACGATAGTCGCGCGAGTTACGACGTCCGCGAAGTGATCGCGCGGCTCGTCGACGCATCGGAGTTTCACGAATTTAAGGCGCGCTATGGAACGACGCTCGTTTGCGGCTTCGCACGGATCGAGGGGCACCCCATCGGTATCGTCGCGAACAACGGCATTCTCTTCAGCGAGAGCGCGGTGAAGGGAGCGCACTTTATCGAGCTTTGCGCGCAGCGTGGAACCCCGTTGCTCTTTTTGCAGAACGTTACCGGCTTCATGGTTGGGCGCGAATACGAAAACGGCGGCATCGCCAAAGATGGGGCAAAGCTCGTCACGGCGGTCGCCTGCGCCGAAGTACCGAAATTCACCGTCGTCATCGGCGGCAGCTTCGGTGCGGGGAATTACGGTATGTGCGGGCGCGCATATTCGCCGCGTCAACTCTGGATGTGGCCGAATGCGCGCATCAGCGTGATGGGCGGGCCGCAAGCCGCCGGCGTCCTCACATCGGTGCGAGGGGCGATGTCCCCAGAGGAAAAGGCCGCATTCGAAGCGCCGATTCTCGAAAAATACGAACGCGAAGGCAATCCGTACTATTCGACCGCGCGGCTTTGGGATGACGGCATCATCGATCCGCTCGACACGCGTCGCACGATCGCGCTCGGCCTCGAAGCCGCAGCTCACGCACCGCAGCCGCCGACACGCTTCGGAATCTTTCGAATGTAGGGCAGACGCTAGAGCGATCGCGCCAATGCGTCGGCTTCGGGGGCAGTGAGGTTTAATCCGCGCTCGTAGAGCCGATCGAACTCCTCGGCCGGAACCGTTTTACGCACCTCTGCGAGCGTTCGATCGAACAGCAATTGGTCGCGCGGCTGCCGCACGCTCCGTCCCACGTGCGCCGCATCGGCATATCCAGTAAGAATCGCCGCATCGCGATGCTTGCCGGAGAGCGCCGCGAGATGAACGGCGGTATCGAATCCATAGCTTTGCACGAGCGCGTCATCGAATCGCGCGGCGTAATCGAAGGTTTTCGCGAGCGCCACGCGAGCGGTCACAAAATCGTGAGCGAAGGATGCATAGACGGTAAGATTCATATACTGCAGGGCGACGAACCACATTTCGTCGCTCTGCTCGTAAATGGCGATCGCGCGCCGAATGCGGGCGATCGCATCGGCGATATCGCCGGAATGGAAAGCCACCTCGGCGCTACTACCGTAAAGACGCGCAGCGCGCTCGCGATCGCCGCTCGCCTCAAGCCGATCGATACATGAGGTAAAGCACTCCATTGCCGTCGCCAACAATGTTGCATCGATCTGCTGCGCATACATCACTCCCAGCCGATGCATGAGCTCGATGGCGAGCGTCGTCTCACCGTGCTCTTCGGCGACGGATATCGCCTCTTCCAACACCGGCTTCCACTCCAGGCCGGTCGTACCGGTTGCCATGAAGTCACCGGCGAGAAACGCATTGAGCGCCTGGCAGGCGCGGATCCGATCGCCCAACTTTTCGTAGAGCTCGTAGGCGCTCCGAGCGTATTGCGACGCAAGCGCCGGGTCGTTACGCACGTGCACTCCCGCAATCGCCAGCGCAAGCGCCGCTTCGGCGTGCTCGCCGCAGGCCCGGAAACGCGGCCGTGCTTCCTCGAGACGATCCACCAGCGTGCGCAGATGCAACGCCCCGCGCTCCCACGTCCAGGAGCGCAGTCCGTCGAGAAAGAGCGCCGCACGCTCGAACTCCCCTTCTGCAAGCAACATCCGCAACACGGCGCGAATATTCGCCGATTCCTCGTCGAGCAACGCAATCCAACGTGTTGACGGCTCGGCGCGAAAGTGCGCCGGCATCGATGCCGCAAGTTCTTCATAATACTCGCGATAGCGAACCGCAACCATCGTCACTTCTCCCGCTTGCGCGAGAAAATCGTGGGCGGCGGCCCGCAACGCGTCGACGACGCGATAGCGCGTGCGATCGCCGTGCGATTGCTTCCGCAGTAGTCCGCGGCGCACGAGATCTTCGAGCGCGGCCCCGGTTGCCTCGCCGTCGGGAATTTCGTTGCGACAGAGCGCGTGTGCCGCCGTTGCGCTCCATACGCCCGAGAACATCGAGACGCGTCGCAAAAGCCGCCGCCGATCTTCGTCGAGCGAGCCGTAGCTGCGCTTGAAAACGCGCTCTAAAATAGGATCCGCGCGCGACGGTATGCCGCTGCCACGCATTCCGGCAAGATTTTCGATACCGAGCGCGCCGCCGCGATCGCGGAGTTCCGGAGGAAGCGAGCTGAGATATTTCGCGCCGAGTTCGATTGCCAGTGGGTGGCCGCGCAACGATGCGAGATGGGTCTCGATCGAATGAGCGTCGAGAGGTTCGCGGGCCGACTCTTCAAAACGGGTCGAAAAAAGTTGCTCGCTCTCATGCATGTCGAGCCGTTCGAGACGAAGCGGCGCTTCGCCGAGGACGCCTAACGCCGTGCGCGCCGTTGCGACGATTCGCATTTCGGGAGATCCTTCGAGCAGCCGATCGATACTGGCGGCGACGGCTTGCGGCCCGGCGTCGCATGCGTCGAGTAGCAACAGCCCGCGCGAGCGCTGAAAGGCGCGCACGCATTCGCGTATGCTGGAACCCGGCCGTACCAGCGGCGCAAGTCCCTCCACAATCGCCGATTCGACATCGCGTTCGTCGACAGCCCCGGCGAGATCGACGAACCATGCGCCGTCGGGGAAGCGATGGAGGAGCCGCGCGATGCCTTCGATCGCAGTGCGGGTCTTCCCGATGCCGGCACCGCCGACGAGCGTCACGAGCGCGCTGCGCTCGATTGCGGTGGTGAGGCGACGGATCTCTTCGGTTCGCTCGATGAAGCGCCCATCGAAAATGGGAACGCCGTCGAAGGCGCTCCGACGCTCGACCGATGGGCCGACGTTGATGGGATGCTCGGCGGCGATGCGATTGCGTCCGGCGTGCTTGGCGCGGTAGAGCGCCGCATCCGCTGCTTCGATGAGTTGTTGGCGCTCGGTATTTCCCCGCGGCGTTCCGCTCGCACAGCCGATGCTGACCGAGACGCTTCCTAACGATGAACCACCGTGCGGAATGCCGAGCCCCGCGATCGATGCGCGCACGAGCTCGGCTACCCCGAGCGCGCCGGCGAGTTCGGTCTCGGGAAGCAATACGACGAATTCTTCGCCGCCGTAACGAGCGACAAGATCGGTCGGCCGTCGCAGCGCCTGCGCGATCGTCGCGGCGACTTGCTGCAAACACGCATCGCCCGCGATGTGGCCGTACCGGTCGTTAAACTCCTTGAAGAGATCGACGTCAATCATCAACAGCGCGAGCCGACGCCCGATACGGCGCGCGCGCGTCGCCTCGCGTTCGAAAGACTCTTCGAAATTGCGTCGATTGGGAATCGCGGTGAGTTCGTCGACGTGGGCGAGCCGCTCGAAACGTTCGGCATCGCGTCGGCCGCGATCGCTGTGCAAGCGCGCGCCGAGATAGAGCGCGCAGGTCTCGAGCAGGGCAAAGTCGTCGGCATCGTACGCATCGGGGCGCGTGGACTGAACGGAGAGCACGCCGATACTGCGCCCGCCGAAGAGGATCGGAACGAAGATCGCCGATTCCGGCTCGCGAATGCGTTCGCCGAGTCGAAGATAGTTCGTCGCGTTCCATTCGCGCGCGTGCCCGTAAAGGCGGGCATCGGCATCGCGAAAGACTCGCGAGCTGGTGCTTTCATTCGGAACGCCCGGATTGTCGGGAATACCGCCGATGCCGTCGAGATAAGCGTAGACGCACTGCAACGATCCTCGCTCCGGTGCAAGGATGAGAACGATCGAGGCGTCGACGAACTGTGCGAGCAGTGAAACGAATTCGTCGTAGAGGTCGGGAAGCGGTCGGTCGGTAGAAAGCAGGAGGGCCGCGCCTTTGACGAGATCGCGGTCTCGCCGTTGTCGCTGCTGGGCACGTTCGGGCTGCGAAGGCCCGTCCATGGGGAGAGCCTTCCCTTCAGCCTCCGGCTTTTACTGCACCTTTGGAAGCACGAGCTGAAAGAGGCGCGGCCGTTCGATCCAGTGGCCGCTCCGGTAACGGAGCCGGGCCTCGGCGTGCGCCCGCGTCGGGCAGCACTGTGGCGCATTCTCCGCATAATACGGCCCCGAAAGAAGCAGCGCGTCGCCTTGCGCGCTGCGGAGAATCTTCACGTCGAGCGAGCACACGTTTTCGACGCTCACCAATCGACCGACGCTCCCGCCCCGCCCCCGAAGACCGAGGAGCGCGATGGTGACCGAGCCGCAGTCCGCCCCCGATTGATAGACGCGGACGAGCAATTGCCGTCGCACTCCCGGCAGAAAGCGCCCAACCCCGATCAACTGCGCTTCCTGATTCGGAAACCAGAGGTTCGCGCCGTGCGCGCGTTCGACGCGGTCGAGCAGCGTATCGGTACCGGGGCTCCGGTAGGCGAGCCCGCCGCCGAGCGAACGCGGGCGCGCGATCGCGATGCTCCATTGTTTGAAACTCCGCGACGCGTCGCGGCCGAGTACCACGCTCTCTACCTGTGCCAGCCACGTGCCGTGCCCGGGGCCGGCAAAATCGACGCGCCGACTCGCAACCCTCTGCGGCGACGGCGCGCCCTTCGCCGCAGCGAGCGCGAGCAACGACATTGCGAGGGCGAGCAGCGAAAGCGCGACGAGAGGGCGAACGTGAACGCGATGTCGGTCCCACATGCGCTTCGTGCTTTCGCGTTCGTCGCGGCCTTCCTATGCTTTCCGGCGGTTGGCTACGCTACAACTGCACCGATATCGAAGGGAGCGACGCTGCTGATCCACGGCAACACGCTCGTCGCCGCATGGATACCGGGGACGAAGCGCGCCGCATCGATCGATGCGGTCATGCGCAACAAAGATAAAGCATTTGTTCCCGAGGTCATCGTCATTCCGGTCGGGAGCACGGTCCGTTTCCCGAACGAAGACCCGTTCTTTCACAGCATCTATGCGGAAAATTCACCCGACGATTTCGATATCGGTTTTTATGGACCGGGGCCCGGAAAAGTCGTGCGCTTCCTCCACCCGGGGACGGTGAACGTGCATTGTCACATTCACGTCTTCATGCACGGCATCATCGTGGTCGCCGACGGCATCGCTGCGCGTGGTAACGACGGCCGGGTTCTGCTGCACGGCGTCCCCGCGGGCCGCCACATCGTCGACGCGGTCTTCGCCGACGGCCGCACGCAGCGCGTCACGGTGACGATTGCAGCGAACGTCCGCGCGCTTTCCCTACGGGTTGCTCCCCGGTAACTGTTGCCCGAAGGCGCGCGCTAAAACATCGTCGTCGAGAATCGGCGGCGGTGGGACGATGCTTCCACCCTCGACCAATGCGAGAAACGCGATGACGCAGGCGCGGTCGAAATGCGAGCCGGCACAGCGGAGCAACTCCTCGCAGGCGACCTCGGAACTCAACGCGCGCCGATAAGGACGATCGGTCGTCATCGCATCGTAGGCGTCGGCGACTGCGATGATGCGCGCTCCGAGCGGGATATGCTCACCCGCGAGTCGCCCAGGGTATCCGCGCCCGTCGATTCGTTCGTGGTGGGCAACGATACACGGCAGAATATCGCGCATCGCTTCCACGTTGTTGAATATTTCGCCGGCGATTTGCGGATGCAGAGCGATAATCGCGCGCTCGTTATCGTCGAGCCGATCTTTCTTCAGCAATACCGCGTCAGGGACGCCTACTTTGCCGATATCGTGCAATAGCGCGCCGACCTCGACGCGGCCGACCTCCGAGTTGCGCAATCCCATGTGCTGCGCCAGAATCTTCGAATACCGAGCGACGCGCATCGAATGGCCGGCGGTGTACGGGTCGCGTTTATCAACGATTGCGGCAATGCCCCCCATCGTCTGCGTGAACGTTTCTTCGGCGAGACGTTTGCGGCGGTCGAGCTCCCGCTGAGCCGCGATCGCCAACGCGAGCAACGAGAGAAAAATCAGGGCGCTGGAGGCAACGGTTGCGATGATGACGATTCGAATTTCGCCGGCGTCCTGCGACTGAATTTGGTCGATTGAGACCTTCACGCCGAGCACGGCGACGTAGCGTTGCGTTGAGGGGTCGGCGAGCGGCGCGTACGCGGTGCGCACACGTTCGCCGGAGAGCAGCGAGACTTTCGACAACACAACGTTTTGAGCGGCGATCGCGCGACGTGCATTAAGTGGTTGCGCGCGCGCATCGAGCGGATAGATAGCGCGTCCGTCGGCGCGATAGACGCGAATGCCGCGAAGGTACTCCTGAAACGAAGTCAACTCGGCCGCGCGTCGGTCCAGACTGTGCTCCAATGCGCTTGAAGGTTCGTGCGTCGCCATCGACTTCATGATCGTCGGGGCCAGCGTCGCCTCCGCTTGCCCTACCGCCGTCGCGATAATATCACTCTGAATCGAGCGGGCGTGGATTCGCACGAAAAGAAAGGCCAACGCGATTGCCGCGCCAACGGTCAGAATCGCCGTCAGAACGGCAAAGCGCTGAAGAAACGAAAAACGCAACGAAACGCTACTTTACGAAACCACCCGGATAGGCCGGGAATTCATGCAACGCTTCATCGAGCAGCGCGACGTGCGTCGTTTCGACACCGAGAATCGCCGCCGAAACCTGCGCGAGGTTGCGATCTTGAAAATCGGGGATCACCGATAGATAGGTGCTCGCGGCTTTTTCTTCGATGCCTTTCGCGTAGCGCAAAATATCGCTTGCGTCGGCGAGCTTTGGAACCGGTAAACGCGCGGTCTTCGCCGTCGGAATCCCCCCACCGGCTCGGACTGCACCAATCAAGGCGTCGCGATGGGCGACGTGATCGGCGCGAAACGCGAGGGCGACGGTGAGAATGCGCCCCGAAAGCAACCCGGTTTTTGCAGCAGCATCGTATGCGGCAATTCCGGCTCGTTCAAGTTCGATCGCGGCGTTGAGCGTCTGCAAATCGCCGGGTGCGGCGGCTGCCGCCTCGGCGAGTTCACCGAGCAACGGCGCGCCGACGAGACCGAGCGCGGTCGCCGAAAAAAGCGCCTGCGCTCGAGTAACGGTTTTCATGATCGACTCCTTTGCGTCGGCACGCTAGATCCCGGCATACCACTCGTAGCCTTGGTCCTCCCAGTAACCGCCCTTCCCACCATAGAGATGCGCGAACGAACCGACGATTTGAATCTCGCGAACCCATTTCGCACTCTTGTAGCCGAGTTGTGTCGGAACGCGCAGACGAACCGGTGCACCATGATCGGGGCGAATCGCTTCTCCGTTCAGTCGCAATGCAAGCAGCGTCTGCGCTTGATAGGCTTGCGCCATATCGAGGCTTTCGTAATAAGGAGTTCCTTGATCGTCGCGATCCATGCAACGAAAGATCGCATAGCGCGCGTCGCGATGCGGGCGCGCGAATTGCAAGATGCGACGCAGGGGAACTCCCGTCCAAGCCCCGATCGCGCTCCAACCCTCAACGCAGTCGTGTCGCGTGATTTGTGTCTGTTGCGGCATGCGTTGGAGCTGCGCGAGCGACAGACTCAACGGCCGCTCGACCGCACCAACGACCGCGAGCGTATAGCTCTGAAAATCGTGAGCGAGGAGACGATCGTAGGTCACACTCGTCGGCGTTGGTAGGCTGTCGACGGGGAAATTCTTGCTGATATCAGCGATCGAGTATTCACGCGCGAGCCCAGGAAGATTCTCCATCAGCGCGGCGTCGAGCGACCCTTCGAGCCCAAGCGCGTGGTGGAAGCCCGCATTATCGTTGAGCGCGGTTCCGATCGGCGAGCACCCGGCGAGTGCAGCGGCGATCGATGAAGCGAGAAAGAGTCGCCGCTTCATGGCCCCACGCTTTCATGTTCGCGCAAACGGTACCAACCGGAGATCATCGATCGCATTTGATTGAAAAAACCTTGCGTGAGAACTTGAAAAATATGCACGCACACAAACCCGACGAAAAGCAACATTCCAACGAAATGCCAGAGGCGCGCGAACTGCCGGCCACCGAAGATCATGGTCAACGGATGAGCGATCGCGTCGATCCCCGGTGAGAGCGCAAGCCCCGTTAGAAGGATGAGCGGCGCGAGCACGAGCAACACGAAGGTGTACGCGGCTTTCTGCAGCGGGTTATAACTGCCGTGTGGCGGTGGGTCGCGCCTTAAGCGCAGATAGTAGGCTTGCATCGGCCAGAGCTTGTGCAAATCGCTCGGACGCAAAATCATCTCTGCGAGATTCCCCTTCACCGCACTAGAAACGAGCCACGAAAGCCATGCGAGGCTCGCGATCCAAGCGAAGAAAAAGTGCCACCTTCGTCCGTCGGCGAGATCTTGATAGGCCGGAATGGTGAGCCATCCGGGGAATGCCCGCGCCCCCTCACCGCCGTTCCCATCGCTTCCCCATCCAAGGAAACCGGTTGTCGTGAAGGAGTGCCCGAAAATCGTCGTCCTGCCGATGCCGTCGGCAGGGGAATCGATGGAGAGCACCCGCCGCGTCGGGGTGCTGCGATCTGCGGCGTCGAGGTAGGGTGCCGCGTTGAAAATCTGCAGGCCGCTCGAAATGAGGACGGCAACGGCGATCGCCCCGAACCAATGGGCGAGCCGCGTGAGCAGGGCGTAGCGGTAGACAAGTCTCTGCACGATGCACCGATAACGTATCCCAGGCTCCTTTGGATGGCGCCGAGAAGAGGGCCGGGGTATGAAAGAAGCACCTCTTCGCGTCGCGCTCGCCGACGGCGTCGCTCGCGTGACGCTCGCTCGGCCAAAGGTTCGCAACGCATTTAACACCGAGATGATCGCAGCGCTCCGCGAGACATTCGAGCGGTTCAATAACGATGACAGCACGCGCGCCGTCCTGCTGACAGGTGAAGGCTCCGTTTTCTGCGGCGGCGCCGATATCTCGTGGATGCGCGCATCGCTCGATCTCACCCACGAAGAGAACATCGCCGATGCCCGCGCGATGAGCGAGATGTTCCGCGCGATCGACCGGTGCAGCAAGCCGACGGTCGCCGCCGTTCACGGCGCTGCGCTCGGCGGCGGGGCGGGGCTCGCAGCGGTCTGTGATATCGTTATCGCAGCAGATGACACCGTCTTCGGTTTCACCGAGGTAAAGCTCGGCATCATTCCGGCGGTGATCTCTCCGTTCGTCCTCGCGAAAATCGGTCGCAGCCACGCGCGCGCGCTCTTCCTCACCGGCGAGCGCTTCGATGCGCAGCGAGCGGCGGCGATCGGGCTCGTGCACCGCGTCGTGCGCGCCTCGCACCTTGACGATGCGGTCGACGAAACGCTGCGCGAACTTTTCAGCGCCTCGCCTGCAGCAAGCGCAGCGGCAAAGACATTGATCCCACGGGTTACGGAAAGCACCTACGAGGCGACGCTCGCGCTCACTGCCGAAGCGATCGCCCTGCAACGCACCTCCCCTGAAGGGCAAGAGGGACTACGCGCATTTCTCGAGCGTCGGACGCCGACGTTTTCCCGATGATCCGTCGACTACTGATCGCCAATCGCGGCGAGATCGCAATCCGCGTCGCGCGGACCGCGCATGAAATGGGAATCGCCGCACTCGGCGTCTATTCGACCGCGGACGAACGCGCCTGCCACGTGCGTGCGATGGACGAAGCCCGCTGTATCGGCCCAGCGCTCGCTCGCGAATCTTATCTCAACATCGACGCCGTGCTCGCCGCGGCGCGTGCGATGAACGCCGACGCCATCCATCCCGGCTACGGTTTTCTCTCCGAACGCGCTGACTTTGCGCGCGCAGTTCGCGATGCGGGGCTCATTTTCGTCGGCCCCAGCCCCGAAGCGATGGCGGCGATGGGCAGCAAAATCGAAGCGAAACACAAAGCGCGCGCCGCCGACGTTCCGGTGATCCCCGGCTACGACGGCGCCGAGCAGGATCTCGCGACGCTGCGCGCCCGCGCGCAAGAGGTCGGATTCCCATTGCTCATCAAAGCGAGCGCCGGCGGCGGGGGGCGCGGAATGCGTATCGTCGAGTCGCTCGCTGATTTCGACGAAGCGCTCGACGCAGCAAAGCGCGAAGCACTCGCGGCATTCGGCGACGAGAACGTCCTCCTCGAACGCTATCTGCGTTCGCCGCGTCATATCGAATTTCAGATCCTCGGGGATTCCTTCGGCAACATCGTGCACTTCGGCGAGCGCGAATGTTCGATTCAGCGCCGCCACCAAAAAGTGCTCGAGGAGGCGCCCAGCACGGCGGTCTCGCCGGAGCTGCGCGCGCGCATGGGCGAGGCGGCATTACGCGCCGCTCGTAGCGTCGGCTATAGCAACGCCGGCACCGCCGAGTTCATGCTCGATGCCGACGAATCGTTCTACTTTCTGGAAATGAACGCGCGACTGCAGGTCGAGCATCCGATTACCGAATTCGTCTACGGGCTCGATCTTGTTGAATGGCAACTCCGCGTCGCATCGGGCGAACGATTACCGTTCTCGCAGGAGCAGATTCAACCGCGAGGCGCGGCGATCGAGGTGCGTATCTGCGCCGAGGATCCGTCGATGCAGATGCTCCCTTCGACCGGAACGATCGACCGCTGGGAGGTACCGCACCCTTGGGAAGCGCGCGTCGATAGCGGCGTCGCGTTGGGGAGCGAAGTCACGCTCTTTTACGACTCGTTGTTGGCAAAACTCATCGTTGCGGCACCGACGCGGGAGGAGGCGGTGCGCCGCCTGCAACACGCGCTCGACCGTACACAGATCGGCGGCCTTCGCACAAATCTCCCGCTGCTTCGCTGGATCGCCCAAGACGAGGCGTTCACGCAAGGCAATACCACAACGAGTTTTCTCCCGCAACGACTCGACGAATCTCGCTTCGCACGCACGGCGTTTCCGCGCGAGGTGCAAATTCTTGCGTTGGCGGCGATGCTGCGCGACGACGCCGTACCATGGCGAATCGCGGGCGTTTCGATACCGCTCGCGCTCGCACACGACGATGCGCGCGCGACCTTGCGCATCGATCGCACCGCCGAGAGCGTAATCGTTTACGGCGATCTTTCCGGGCCGCTGCGAACGCTCGGTAACGGCGCCACCATGCACGCCGCCGTCGGCGATGTGGAAGCACGTGGGCGCGTACGCCGCCACGACCGCGGTTATTCGATTCTCTGGCAAGGAATCGAGTACGAAGTCGGGCTCGCACCAGCACCGCAGGTCGAGAGCGCCGGTGGTATCGGCGACGAACGATCGGGCAGCATCCGCGCTCCGATGCCGGGAAAAATTCTCCGCGTCGCCGTCGCTGCCGGCGATCGCGTCGAAGCACGCAGTTTGCTCGTGGTTTTGGAAGCGATGAAGATGGAGCACCGCATCGAGGCGCCCGGAGCGGGAAAGGTGGCGGCGGTGCACGCGCGCGAGGGTGCGACGGTCGCCGGCGGCACGACGCTCGTGGAGATCGAAGCCTAGCATGACGCGGCCGAAACGCGTTACGATCGCCGAGATGGGACCGCGCGACGGCCTCCAGAACGAACACGAGATCATCGCGACGGCAACCAAAATCGCGTATATCGATCTCCTCTCCGAGAGCGGCCTCCCGGTCATCGAAGCAACCTCGTTTGTCAGCCCGAAGGCGATCCCACAACTCGCCGACGGCGCGGAGCTCTTTGCCGGAATCTCCAAACGCGACGGCGTTCGCTATCCGGTTCTCGTTCCCAATATGCGCGGCTACGAACGCGCGCGTTCGGTCGGGGTGCGTGAAATTGCGGTCTTTACCGCCGCCTCGGAGCGCTTCACCGAACGCAACATTCGCATGAGCATCGCCGAATCGATCGCCACCTTTCGCGAGGTCGTCGGCAACGCCAAGAACGACGGACTGCGCGTACGCGGCTACGTTTCGACGGCGTTCGGCTCCCCGTTCGGCGACGAGGTGCCTCCACAAAAGGTCGTGGAGGTCGCCGTCGCACTCATGGAGCTCGGCTGCGATGAAATTTCGATCGGCGACACCATCGGCGTCGGCGTCCCGAGCCAAGTCGAAGAGCTCGTTCCGTTGCTCGCGACAAAGATTCCGCTCGAACAATTGGCCATGCACTTTCACGATACGCGCGGAACAGCGCTGGCAAACGTCTACGCCGCGCTCGGCTGCGGCATCGCGATCTTCGATTCCAGCAGCGGCGGACTCGGAGGCTGCCCCTACGCGCCGGGAGCAACCGGGAATCTCGGCACCGAGGATCTGCTCTATCTGCTCGCTTCGATGGGAATTGAAACCGGCGTCGATCTCCAGCGCGTTCGCGCTGCTTCCCGCTTCATCGCCCGCGAACTCGGCCATGCATTGACCAGTAAAGCCTTTACCGCAATGGAGGCTCACGATGCCCTTCTCTCAGGCTAAGTCGGCGCATCAGCAAGAAACATTTCGCGTCGGCGTTTTTTACGACGGCACGCTCGCCAAAGCGCGGCGCAACGTCGATGTGACCATCGCCGAGGGACGCATTCTCTCGGTGACGGAAGGCGCCCCCGGCGGCGAGCACCTGCGTACGGTGCCCTGCATGACGCCGGGACTAACGAACGCGCACGTGCATTTAGAAGCGAGCGGAGAAGCAGCATCGCAAGACGCGTGGTCACGCAGTACGCAAAACGAGCGCGTGATCGCGGCAGTGCAAAACGCTCGTAAATCGCTCTATGCCGGCGTAACGAGCGTTCGCGATCTCGGTTGTTCCGGCGGAAGCGCAACGAGCGTAGCTGCCGCAATCGCCGACGGGAAGATCGAGGGGCCGCGCATCTCGGCCGCGGGTGCCGTTATCTGCATGACCGGCGGGCACGCGTGGTTTCTCGGGCGTCAGGTCGATTCTCCGTGGGAGGCGCGCAAAGCGGTACGCGAACAACTACTCGCCGGCGCAACCTGTATCAAATTTATCGCTACCGGAGGAGTGCTGACGCGCGGCGCGGTTCCCGGAAACGCGCAATTAACGCCGGAAGAGTTGCAAGCCGGCATCGATGAAGCGCACCGCCACGGCCTGCGCACCGCAGCGCATGCTATCGGCACCCTCGGTATAAAAAATGCGTTGCGCGGTGGTATCGATTCGATCGAACATGGGCACATGCTCGACGACGAAGCGATCGAACTCTTCAAGAGCAACGGCGCCTACCTTGTTCCGACGCTCACCGCACCGACGTGCATTCTCGAGCACGCCGAGGATGGGAAACAGCCGCAATGGGCGCTCGAGAAAGCGCGCCTGGTCGCGCGCGAGATGCAGGTGAACATAGCGCGCGCCTATCGCGCCGGCGTCAAGGTTGCCGGCGGCTCCGACGCCGGAACCCCGTATAACTTTCACGACCGTTACGCATACGAGGTTGAATTGATGCATCGCCTCTTAGGCATGAGCCCGCACGAGGCGCTGCATGCAGCGACGGCGGTCGCCTCCGAACTCGTCGGCCTCACCAATGGAACGTTGGCGCCTGGCGAGCCCGCCGATCTGCTCTTGCTCGAACGCGATATCGCCGACGATATCACGACCCTCTATCGACCGCTCGGCGTCATGAAGAACGGATCGCGAATCGTCGATCGTGCCGGATAATCTCGAGGATCTGCGCGGCCTTCGCCTTGCGGTGTTGGCGCCGATTGCATGGCCGGTTCCCCCGCCGGGATATGGGCCGTGGGAGCAAATCGCCTATAATATTGCAAGCGGAATGCAAAAACGCGGCCTCGACGTCACCTTGTATGCCTCGGGGAATTCGCGTTTCGACGGACGACTGCGCAGCGTCGTTCCAGTCGCGCTCAACGAAGATCGCGCCCTCGATGGGAATGTGTTCGACGCCATTCATATCGGGAAACTCTTCGAAGAGGCGGATCGCTACGATTTGATTCACAATAACTTCGATTGGAAGCCGATGACCTACGCGCTCGCGCGCGAGACGCCGCCGCTTTTAACGACGATTCACGGCTTCTCGCAACCGCAGATTCTCGCTGCGTATTACGCCTGCGCGCACCGCAGCTTCTTCACTTCGATCAGCGATGCCGACCGCGATCCAGGACTCCGCTATCTCGGCACCACGTATAATGGCATCGATGCCGAGACGTTCACCTTCCGCGCCGATGTCGGCGATTATCTTCTTTTTCTCGGCCGTTTCCACCCCGAAAAGGGAACCCACCTTGCCATCGAGATTGCAAAGCGTGCAGGCGTGCGCATCAAGCTTGCCGGCATCCCGCACGACGAAAGATATTTTCAGGAACTCATAGCACCGCAGATCGACGGTGACGCAGTCGAGTTTCTCGGCGAGGTACGCGGGGCGCGCCGCGACGAGGTACTCGGCGGCGCACTGGCATTGGTGCACATGACGACGCGTCCGGAACGCTTCGGGCTTACGCTAATCGAGGCGATGGCCTGCGGTACGCCCGTTCTCGGTGCGCGAATGGGATCGATTCCCGAGGTCGTCGTCGATGCGAACACGGGAATACTCTGCGACGACGTCGAGGCGGCGATCGCCGCGGTTCCGAGGCTCGCCGCAATCGACCGCGCCGTTTGCCGAACGCACGTGAAAAACAACTTCAGCATCGAGCGAATGGTCGACCGGTATCTCGACGCCTATCGCATTGCGCTGCGCGAACGCTTACCGGGTACACCGAGTGCTGCGGAAACAGCGGCACGCGCACACGATTGGTGGGATCGCCCGATGGCGTTTACCGATATTCCACCGCGCCCGAGTTCACTGCGCTTCACGCAATAGCGGCATCTGTCATCCCGAGTAGCTGCGAAGCAGCGTATCGAGGGATGCGTGCGGCGCCTCGAGTAGCGGCATCTGTCATCCCGAGTAGCTGCGAAGCAGCGTATCGAGGGATGCGTG
>JAJYFM010000031.1 GCA_021790895.1 bacterium | reverse complement strand
GTGATAAGATAGACGAAGGAGAACCCCCATGATGGCTCGCCCCCACGAAGAACGCACCGCGCGCCTGGAAGGCGCCTACGAACAGGTCGCCGACCGTCTCAACTCGCTCGACGCGAATCTGGGAGAATTGCGCCGCGAACTCGGCACAGGGCTGAGCGATCTCCGCTCCGAGATGAATGCCGGCCTTGGATCTCTTCGCTCCGAGATGCACGCCGGGCAGCGGTCGCTGATTGTGGCGATGTCCGGGCAGACCGCGCTCATCATCGGCGCAGTCGTCGGCGTTGCATTCGCGATGCATCGCTAACGGCGCGGCGATATACCGGCGCTACCGCCCCTAGCGGTCGATCATCGCCATTTGCGGGGCGCTATAGCGCGGGCCCGCGATCTTCTCGGGCACAAGCGCTGCATCGAGTGCGGCCATCTCGGCGCCGCTCAGCGCGATCTCCGCTGCAGCGACGTTCTCCTCGAGATAACGGCGACGCTTCGTGCCGGGAATCGGCACGATATCGGAGCCTTTGTGCAACAACCACGCAAGCGCTATCTGTCCCGGCTTCGCGCCCCTGCGCATCGCGAGATCGCGCACAGCTTCCGCCGCGCGCACGTTCGCATCGAAATTCGCACCTTGGTAACGCGGATCGTTGCGGCGAAAGTCTCCGTCGGGATACTCCTCGGCGCGCTTCACCGAACCGGTGAGAAAACCGCGCCCGAGCGGGGAGAACGGCACGAGCCCGATTCCGAGTTCGCGTAACAGCGGAATGATCTCGTGTTCGAGGTTACGCTCCCACAGCGAATATTCACTCTGCAACACCGAGATCGGATGCACCGCATGGGCGCGTCGAATCGTCTTGCTCCCGGCCTCCGAGAGGCCGAGGTAGCGCACTTTGCCTTCGCGCACCAATTCGCCCATCGCACCGACCGTCTCTTCGATCGGCACCGCGGGATCGACGCGATGCTGGTAGAGCACGTCGATGCGATCGGTCGCAAGTCGGCGCAGCGATCCCTCGACCGCTTCGCGCACGTGCTCGGGGCGACTATCGACGCCGTTCACACCGCTCTCCCCGAAACGAAAACCGAATTTCGTCGCGATCGTAACGCGGTCACGACGGCCTTGCAGCCCGCGCGCCAGCAACTCTTCGTTCGCGAAAGGCCCGTAGACCTCAGCGGTATCGAAGAACGTGACGCCGAGCTCGATCGCGCGGTGAATCGTCGCGATCGATTCGCTTTCGTCGCGCTCCTCCGGCGTGCCGTAGGACTGGCTCATCCCCATGCAGCCGAGCCCGAGCGCCGAAACCTTCAGCCCCTGTCTTCCTAACGTACGCATCTGCATCATCATCTCTCCAATCTTTCGCACCGTTCTCTCGTTGTGAACCCCCTTGCGTTGCGATCGGTGCCACGGGGTTGCCTTTCCCGCCTCGATACGGCGCCTCACGGCGCCTACTCGGCGTGACAATTTCCGGCCGGCGTGACAGCGTTCGGCTGGCGTGACATCGGCTACTCCGCGTGACAGCGGCTACTCTGCGTGACAATTTCCGGTCAGCCTTGAATCGGGATGCCGCGTTTGAGGTCGAGTGCGTACCCGGAGACGACAAGATACGCCGCATCCGCTGCGTGGGCGAACGCGGCGTTCAGCCGCCCGAGCACGTCGCGAAATGCGCGCGCCGATGCATACTCCGGCACGATTCCCCAACCGGTCTCCTCGCTCACCACGATCGCCGAACAGCGCGCGCGTGCAAACGCGGCGACGAGCGCGCGTCCCTGCTCCTCCGCCTCCTCCGGCGTTGCGCGCTCCAATGCATCGGCGAGCCAAGTTCCGAGTGAGTCGACGAGCAGCAGATCGCGCGATCCATACGCAAGCGGAATCTGCGAAAGTTCGTGGCGCGGCTCGCAGGCCGTTTCAATCGTCGCCCACTCCGCGGGGCGCTCGCCGCGGTGACGCGCGATGCGCGCGTTCCACTCCGCATCCTCGGGATGCAATGCAGCGGTGGCAACAAACGTCACCGCTTTCCCCGAGTCGCGAGCAAGTTGCAGCGCGAGGCGCGACTTGCCCGATCGCACCGGGCCGGTAATCAACGTTAGTGCCACGGAATCAACCCGATCGCGATCAACAGCGCGACCTCTACCAGCACGATCGCTGCGCCGTAGATATCGCCGGTCAGACAGCCGCCCAAACGTCGCGCGCAGGCCCACCCGATCGCCGCCGACAGCGCAAATGCCGCGGGAACCAGGAGCGCAGCCCACGGCGCGAATACGACAGCAAGCATCGTCGTTCCGATCGTCAGCAGAATAAACGACGCGATCGGAGCCGCGGAATCGAGCGCACGCGAGATTGTCTCTGAATATGCATAGCGAAAGAGGCGCACGAGCGGCACAACCGATAACCGCGCGAGCGCGCCGCTCAACGTCAGTGCGAGCACGAGTTTCTCCGGCGGGATTGTTAGTAACGCGGCAACCCAGAAGAGTGCGAGCAGCACCATTCCCACCACCGCATAGGTTCCGTGCCGCGGATCTTTCATGATCTCCAAGCGTCGCTGCGGTGTAACGCTCGCCAATACCCCGTCGCAGCTATCGAGAAATCCGTCGATGTGAATCGCACCCGTCAGCAGCACCATCGCCGCAAACGCCACCAGCGCGGGCCAAGGCTCGGCCGACCATCGCGCAACAAGAAGGCCGGCTGCGCCGCTTGCCGCACCGATGCTCGCGCCGACGAGCGGGAGCATGACGATTGCGGCTCCGTCGGGAGGCGCGGTATCGGTCGCGCCCCCAAACGGAATCACACTGAAGTAACGAAACGCTTGCGCCGTTGCCCGCGCGGTTCGTTTCAGGATAGCACGCTCTCCTCGTGCGCCGTCGCGACCCCCGCCTCGGCGAAGGTTTTCATTTCGCGAACCATCCGCGCTGCCGCTTCAAGCAACGGCAATGCAAGCGCCGCACCGCTGCCCTCGCCGAGTCGCAGCTCTAAATCGAGCAGCGGTCTCAACCCGAGCCGTTCGAGCGCAATTGCATGGCCGCGCTCCTGCGAGCGATGCGCGGCGATGAAATAACCGCGCACATTCGGTTCGATGCGCGTGGCAAGCAACGCCGCTGCAGCGACGATAAAGCCGTCCAACACGATCGGAATGCGCGCCGATGCGGCAGCGAGCATTGCGCCCGCAAGCCCGAGAATCTCGAAGCCGCCGACTTCGCGCGCGCAACCGCGCCAATCATTACGATCGCAACGCGCCGCGCCCGCGCGTACGACGGCGATCTTTCGCGCGTGGGTCGCATCGTCGATGCCCGTTCCACGCCCGACGATCTCCGCTGCGTCGGCACCGGTCAGCGCGCAGATCAGCGCGGCGGCGCTCGTTGTATTGCCGATCCCCATCTCGCCGAGCGCCAGCACCTCGACCGGCTCGCGCTGCTGCACGCGCGCAAAGGCCTCGGCACCCGCTTCGATGGCGCGTTCAGCCTGTTCGTCCGTCATTGCGGACTCGCGATAAAAGTTACGCGTGCCGTTTGCGATGCAGAGATCGAAGAGCCGGTCGTGATCGGGCAGTGCCGCCGCAACGCCGAAGTTCGCAACATAGACCTGCGCTCGAACCGTCCGCGAAAAGGCATTTATCGCCGCCATCTCGGCGAGAAAAGCACCGACCATTTGCGGCGTTACCTCGCTTGGATACGCACTGACTCCCTCGACCGTCACACCGTGATCGGCGGCGCCGATCAAAACCGCGCGACGTTCGTAAGTTCCTGCAAGCATCGGGTCGCGCGCGATCGCCGCGAGCTGTTCGGCGAGCGCTTCGATGCGCCCCAAACTTCCCAGCGGCTTCGTGAGGTTGTCGATCCGCTCGCGTGCCGATTCGGCAGCGCGTGCATCGACGGGATCAATCGTGAAAGGACGTAGCATCGTTCTGAACCTCGTTTATCGAACAGTGAGATGAGTGGAGCGGGCATCGAAATTTTCCCAGCCGACGCGCTGAAGCTCCGGCGTGTTTTCATAGGTTGCCGGGTAACCCAAACACAGGTATGCGATGAAACGCCACCCTTCCGGTACATCGAGCGCGCGCTCGACGGTTCCCGGATCGAGGATCGAGATCCATCCCAGGCCGATGCCGCGCGCGCGCGCCGCCAACCAGAGCGTATAGATCGCCATCACCGTCGAATAGGCGAGTGTCTCGGGCATCGTTTTCGAGCCGAGCCCCTTTCCGGTATCGGTCTCGTCATCGCTAAATACCGCCAGGTGCACGGGCGCATCGCGAAAGCCCGCGAGTTTCAAACGCGCGTAGAGCGCAGCGCGCTCGCCGGAATAACTTGCAAGCGCGTCCGCGCTCGCAACCTTGAACGACGCTTCAACGGCCTCACGTCGCTGCGGCGAATCGACGCGCACGAAACGCCATGGCTGTGAATAGCCGACCGACGGACTAAAGCGCGTCATCGCGACCAATTCCGCGACGACTTCATCGGAAATGGAGTCGCTCTTAAAACTGCGCACGTCGCGCCGCGCTTCCAGCAGTTCGCCGAGCTGTTGTTGGAACGTTGAGTCGAATATACCGGTTACCGTCATTTATCCTTACTTTTCTTTAGAGAGCGAGTGAAATGCTTGAATGAGGCGCTCGTTGCTACTGCGATCTTTCACGGCAACGCGTACGAACGATCGATCGGCCAGGCCGTCGTAATCTCCGCAATCGCGTATGACGATTCCCCAAGAACGCACGAGTTTCTCGCAGATAAACTCGCGCGCGCCCCACGATGCGGGAAGTTCGAGGAGTAGATAATTCGCTGCCGACGGCAGCACGCGCACGCCGATATCTCTGAGATGTTGCGCTAGTTCATCTCTCAACAACGTGTTGAACCGCAGGCTCCGTTTGTCGAAGAGGCGATCCCCGTTCGCGCGTGCTGCCGCTTCGATCGCTAGTGTGCTCGTCGACCACGAAGGGAAGAACGCCTCGATTCGCTCGGCGAGCGGAGGCGCGGCAACGGCGTAGGCGACGCGCATCGCCGGCATCGCATAGAATTTCGTCACCGACCGTAGGATGACGAGGTGCTCCATCTTCGCCGCGTAGGCGAGAAGCGATTCTTGCGGAGCGTAATCGATAAACGCTTCGTCGAGCAGTACCATGCACTGCATTGCCGATGCCGCATGGACGATCTCGAGGATCGCATCGCACCGAGCGAGCGCACCCGACGGATTGTGCGGGTTGGTGAGAATCAGCACGCCGGGAGATTCGCGTTCGAGCTCTTCGATCGTACGGCGCGGGTCGAGGCGAAAATTTTCTGCGTCTTCGAGAGCAAACGGTTTCCACGTATGCCCGCACGCGTCGATTGCGCGGCGGTACTCGCTAAATGCCGGTATCGGCACGAGGCAGCGCGTGGGTGGGATCGAGCGAAGCGCGGAATCGAGCAGCGCAGCGCCGCCATTGCCGACCGCGATAGACGTGCGCGGAATGCCATATCGTTCGCTAACCGCACGCTTGAGCGACGACGCGTCGCGGTCGGGATATGCTGCGAGAGAGCGCGCTATCGCGTCGCGATCGGCGAACAATGCGAGGACGGAGGGCGGCGGACCGTACGGATTGATGTTGGCACTGAAATCGATCAGATCGGCAGCATCGAGAGCGTAACGCTCCGCAAGGTGTTCGAGCGCTCCCCCATGCACCGGCGATCGCGGTTTAGCGCAGAGCATCGCGCACCGCCAGCAGAGCAAGGATCGTCATCGCGAGCAGCGCGGCAGCGAGGCTCACGATCTGTCGAGCGCGCGGCAGATCCGTTGCGCGCGGCGCACGGAATTCCGTACCGATCGATGGAGCGTGCACGAGCGTGCCGTCGTAGCTATTGAGGCCGCCCAAGCGCACGCCGAGCGCGCCGGAAATCGCGGCCTCCGGCCATCCGGCGTTCGGGCTTCGATGGGCGCCGGCATCGCGTCGACAGACCCGCCGGCTCTGCGCTGCGTTCCCGAACGTGCAGCGAGCGGCTGCGATGATCGCAAGCGCGCTCGCGCGCGCCGGAATGACATTCGCCGCGTCATCGAGTCGGGCAGCAAACCACCCGAACGCGCGATAGGGAGGCTCGATATGCCCGATCATGGAGTCGAGCGTATTGATCGCCTTATATGCCAACGCCAGTGGAGCTTCGCCGAGCGCGAGATAGCAGAGCGGCGCCACGACGCCGTCGCACAGGCTCTCCGCAAGAGTTTCAATGACCGCTCGCGCAATCTCCGTTTCGTTGAGTTCGTTCGTATCGCGCCCGACGATCCGGGCGAGTTGCCGCCGAGCCCGCACGAGATCGCCGCTCTCCAGCGCCGCTTCGACCGATCGCACTTCGTCGATGAGGTTTCGCCACGCAAGCGTACTCGCCGCGAGAATGCTCTCGAGTACCGCGCGGCTCTTCCCCGCTCGCCGCAGCAAGGACTCCGCTACACGATACGTTGCGCCGACCACGGCAACGGTCGTGAAGATTCCCGCGATGCGCCCGGCGACGGGATGCTCGCGAATCGCGAGATCGCGCGCGACTCGGTCGCACGCGTTGACGGCGGCACCGACCGCTCGAACCGGATGCGGCAACCATTGTGGATCGCCGATAACGATATCGAGGGCGAGCGCAGCGGCAAACCCTCCGGCGCGCATCACCATGCGCGCGACCACGGCGGCCCCGGGTGTTCGTCGTCGCGCAGACGCGCATCGATACCATTGCGCGCTTCGACGACCCGCGCGCAGAGCCAGAGAACATCGCTCAGGCGATTGAGATACTCGAGGACGGTCGGCTGAACGACACCTCCATTGGTGACATAGCGCACCGCCGCGCGCTCTGCGCGCCGACAGAGCGCGCGCGCCATATCGAACGCCGCGGACTCTCGAAACTCCCCCGGCAGCGACCAATCGCGCAAAATATGTGGTTCGGCCTCGAAACGCTCGACGAGCGCATCGAGGCGATGCACCATCGCTTTGTCGATCGTCGGTACCGTTTTTTTTGCGGTCGGCTTCGTTGAAATCGCCGAGCCGACCGGGAAGAGCTCTCGTTGAATCGAGCGAACGATCCCTCGGATCTCACCGTCGGTACAGAGCGCGCGCGCCAGGCCGATGGCCGTGTTGAGCTCATCGATTGCGCCATACGCTTCCACGCGCGTATCGGCTTTCGAAATACCCTCTCCGCCGCCGAGACGGGTAACGCCGGCGTCGCCTTTTCTCGTCGAGATCGAGCTCACGATCTCGCCATCGATTCACATACAGAGAGGATCAAACGCACCACCTTTGCGCGAGGTGTAGAGCAGATAGCGTTCGATGCAGTATCCTGACTTACGGATCGTTGCCTTCGGTCCAAACGCCTTCCCGCAGATGCAGTGACGATGGAGGCTCCCCGCTTACAGTGGCGCGACCGTCCCGGACTTCCACCGGGTTCCTGGCAGCGAACGCTTGAGTTTTACGGTTGTGTGATGTGGAATCCTTTACCGCGAGCGCTCCAAGCAGCGTTCGTTCGACGAGGAGGCGAAAGAGAGATTTCATGAGGCTTCGAATCGTTCTCCCGATTCTCGCAGCGGCGCTCGCCTTCGCAGCAATTTCCCCTGCCGCAGCGATTACCGAACACCAATGGGAAGCGCAGGCCGGCCAACAAGAATACCAGACTTTGCAAAAGAAGGGCGTCATTCTTCATTCGTCGCCCTACTACAGCATTCTCAACCCCATTGCCGCACGCATCGCGAAGATTGCAGACCCGCAATACGACTTCCCGTTCCATTTTTTTCTCGTTCACATGAGTCAGCCGAATGCATTTGCCGTTCCCGGCGGAAATGTCTACGTCACCGATTCGTTGATGACGTTCGTGCAGAACCAACAAGAGCTCGCAGGCGTGCTCTGTCACGAAACATCGCACGATATTCACCATGACGTCTATAACCTTATGCTGAAAAATCAGCGTTTGAACATGCTGGCGTCGCTTGCCGACCTTCTTTTCGGCGGGGGCAAGAGCCGCGTTGCCAATATCGTGCTCGGAATCGGAACGCAACTCGAGAGTCTACGCTTTTCGCGCGCTGTCGAACAGAACGCCGATCGAAAAGGCGCATTTACGTGCGCGGCCGCCGGGATGAACCCCTGGGGTATGGTTTGGCTCTTCCGTCGTTTTGAAAATTCGAACATGACGAGCCCGCCGGAGTTTCTCTCCAACCACCCCGGTGACGCCGAGCGAATCACGGCGTTAGAGAACCTCTTCAAAGAGTATCCGGCGACGTTCTCGCGCTTCAATCCGAACGTTAGCTCGGCAACACCGCTCCGGTAGACCGATTCCCTGACGGTCGAGAGCGGGTTCGAAGGAGTGCGCCGTTTCCGGGCGTAGCACCCGCCTGCTATTTTTTTCTTTCTGGAGGTGCTTATGGCCACAGCCTCGATGCCGATCAACATCGGCAACACCGGCTTCATGTTACTCTGCGCGAGCCTCGTCATGTTGATGACACCGGGGCTCGCGTTTTTTTACGGCGGGCTCGTCGCGCGTAAAAATGTGCTCAGCATTATGATTCAAAGTTTTATGTCGTTAGGTTGGACGACCGTTCTTTGGTTTGCCTTCGGCTACTCAATGAGTTTCGGGCCGGACTGGCATGGAATCATCGGCAATCCGTTTACCTACGCCTTCCTCCACGGCGTCACGCTGCAGACGATGTTCACCGGAAATAACGCCGGCATTCCGCTCGTCGTGCATGTGGCATACCAGATGATGTTTGCAATTATTACACCGGCGCTCATTACGGGTGCATTCGCCAACCGCGTGACGTTCAAAGCATATTTTTGGTTTCTCACTGCGTGGTTAATCTTTGTGTACTTCCCGTTCGTTCACATGATCTGGAGCCCGCAGGGGCTGCTCGCACAATGGGGCGTCCTCGATTTCGCCGGAGGCATTGTCGTACACGCCTCGGCGGGCTTTGCCGCGCTCGCGTCGGTGCTCTACGTCGGGCGACGTACGGTCGTCGAAAACAAACCGCATAACATTCCGCTCATTGCGCTCGGAACCGGACTGCTGTGGTTCGGTTGGTACGGCTTTAACGCCGGCTCGGAGTTACGTGTCGACGCGGTGACGGCGACGGCGTTTCTGAATACCGATGTCGCCGCGTCCTTTGCGGCGGTCGCTTGGCTGCTCATCGAGTGGGCGTACGGGCGACAGCCGAAATTCGTCGGCCTCCTTACCGGCGCCGTCGCCGGGCTCGCGACGATTACGCCGGCTGCGGGTTACGTTTCACCGGTCACGGCAGTGATCATCGGGCTAGCCGCCGGATTTGTCTGCTATTACGCCGTAGCGCTCAAAAATCGACTCGGGTGGGATGACGCGCTCGATGTTTGGGGCGTCCATGGCGTCGGCGGATTTCTCGGCATCATCCTGCTCGGCGTCTTCGCATCGACGCAGTGGAATCCCAACGGCGCCAACGGTCTCCTCTTCGGCGGCGTTGCGTTCTTCGGCAAACAGGTGACGGCGGCCGTGCTCTGCAGTGCGTACGCATTCGTCTTTACTTATGCGATGCTCTGGCTCATCAATCTCATCACACCGGTGAAGGTGCCTCCGGAGGGTGAAGAGCAGGGGCTCGATATCGCACTACACGGCGAAGAGGCGTACCCGCTCGGCCTCTAGCTGGAACTCCGCACCCGATGCTCGGCGAAGGCTACGGCCTCACGCCGAGCACCGGGTGCAACTCGACGCCGTTGCGCGCAACCCCATCTTGCTGATGAATCCGATCGAAAAAGCCGACGCCGGAGATCGTCACAGTCGGCGGCGTCGCCCCGTGATAATCTAGCCACCACCAAAATCGCGTCGCCGCGTGATGCCCAATGCGATTCACTTCAGCGCGAAGCGCGGCATACGTTGCGCCACGCGACGTGACGCACGACGGCATTGGTATCTCGCCGATCATCGTCGCTCCGCTCTGAGGATCGCGCAGGACCAAGTGGTAATCACCGTCGGCCTCAATGCGATAGCCGACGAGTTGCGCTCGCACGCGCCACACCGTCGTTTCCACCGGAGCGAGGCGATGGGTAACCAGATCCGGGTCGCGCGGCGCCCGCTGCGCCGCGAGCCACGAAATCGAGGTCGCGTGCGGGGTAAAATCGATATGCGCGGCGCCGCTGTCGCGAAGCGTTTTCATCGCCCAAAGCTCGATGCCGCAACGAATCGGCTTCAAGCGTTCGTAATGGTGGTAGTAGCGCGCGGAGAGCGGGCCTCCGAACGAGAGCGCAAGCGCTCCGAGAAACGCGACGGCAGCGAGCGGACGAAGCATCGGTGAGCTCTTCGCCTGCGACGAAGCCGCTCCCGCTTGGCTTCGCTCGGCGCTCACTGCTTGCCGATACGCTCGTTTTCGCTATTCATCAAGTAGATGCGATCGGCGTGACGCATCCCAAGCGCGCGTTGATCGTAGATAATGGCGACGTAACGGCCGGGTTTCACGGCTCTCATTTGAAACGTCGTCTTCCCGTCATCGGAGAAAATTTGGTCGAACTTCGGCAAAATCTCGAAACTCAGCACCTGACCGGTGCGGGGATTGCGAACCTTGATATTGGTCGTCGAGACATGCAGCGTGATCCCGTAAAACGTCGAGGTCTTCGCCGAGGCAACCGACGGAAGTACGAGCGGGGTCAATCCCAGCGCGAGCGTCGCGAAGAGATGGAATAAACGTTTTTTCATCGTGGTCCTTCCTGAATATCCGGTAGGATGAGTATACCCAAATGCCCCGGTCCCACGCCGGGCGCCCGTCGCCGACGAGCGCGCTCCCGCCTCCGGTTGGATTGACAAACATCGATTCAAGGTATAGCATCGACGGATGTCGATGCAACGTTGCGCCCCCGAACCGGCACTCTTCGCGGGTGAGCTCAGCGCGGAATGCCTGCTCTTCCACGCCCTCGCCGACCCGGTCCGTCTCCGCATCATCGCGACGCTCGCTCGCTCGAGCAGCGACGTCTGCGTCTGCGATCTCGCCGCGGGCTTCGATCTGAAGCAGTCGACGATCTCCCATCATCTCAAAATCCTCAAAGAGGCAGCGCTCGTGAGCGGGCAACGGCGCGGAACCTGGGGGCTCTATCGGCTCGCGCCGGGCGCGCGCGAACGCATTGAAAGCGCGCTCGAACGGGCGCTTCCGCTCGCGGTTCCCGCGTGAAACGGCTCGCCCTTCTCGACCGCTTTCTCACGCTGTGGATCCTCGGAGCGATGGCGCTCGGCGTTGCGTTGGGTACCGTCGGTGTGCATCTTCCCGGGGCTCTCGTTCCGATCGGCCTCATCGTCATGATCTATCCGCCGTTTGCTCGCGTGCGCTACGAAGCGCTCCCGGCAGTGATGCGTAACGTGCCGCTCTTTGCGCTCTCGCTCGTGCAGAATTGGGCAATCGGTCCGCTCTTGATGTTTGCGCTCGCCGCGGTGTTTTTGCACGACCGGCCTGCATTTTTCGCCGGGCTGGTGATGGTGGGACTCGCGCGATGCATTGCGATGGTTATCGTCTGGAACGATCTCGCAAACGGCGACCGTGAATATGCCGCGGCGCTCGTCGCTTTCAATTCGCTCTTCCAAATCTTCGGGTACGCCGCATACGCGTGGCTCTTCATCACGGTGTTGCCGCCCGTCATCGGCATGCCCGCTCTCGCCGTGCACCTCGCTTTCATCGACGTCGTGAAAAACGTCGCGCTCTACCTCGGGCTGCCGTTTGCCGCCGGCGCACTCACGCGCACGATCCTCCGCCCGCGCATCGGCGCCAAACGCTACGACGACGGTTTTGTGCCGCGCATTGCGCCGCTAACCTTACTCGCGTTGCTCGTCACGATCGTCGCGATGTTTGCATTACAGGGCCATCGCATCGTCGAGCACCCATTCGACGTCCTGCAGATCGCCGCGCCGCTCGTGCTCTATTTCGTTCTGATGTTCTTCATTTCGTTTGCAATGAGCAAGCGCATGGGTGCGAACTACGGCGCGAGCACGGCTCTCTCGCTAACCGCCGCAAGTAATAACTTCGAACTGGCGATCGCCGTCAGCATTGCGCTCTTCGGGATCGGTTCGGGTGAAGCATTCGCCGCCGTCATCGGCCCGCTCGTCGAAGTGCCCGTCATGCTGGCGCTCGTGAACGTCGCGTTGCGCATGAAAAGCGGCTCTTTCGGCGCTCCGGAAAGCGCGCATCCATGAGCGTTCCCTCCGCCGATCGCGCGCGCGTGCTCTTCCTCTGCATCCATAACAGCGCACGCAGTCAGATCGCCGAGGCTTTTGCAAACGCGCGTTTCTCCGATCGCCTCATCGCCGAGAGCGCCGGGCTCGAAGCAGGGACGCTCAATCCGCTTGCCGTCGAAGCGATGCGCGAATGCGGCATCGACATCTCGTTGAAGGAGACGCGGAGCGTCTTCGAGCTCCTCGCCCTCGAAAAGCGTTTCGACTACGTCGTCACCGTTTGCGACGAAAGCAGCGCCGAACGCTGCCCCATCTTCCCCGGAGAGAGCCTGCGGCTCCACTGGAGCTTCCCGGATCCCTCGGCACTCGTCGGCTCGCCCGACGAGCGACTTGCGGAGACGCGCACGATCCGCGACGCGATCGAAGCACGCGTCGCCGCGTGGGGCGCGAGCCTCCCGATCCCGCGCAAGGCATAGTTCGGCACTCCTGCGGGGGGCGTGGAAGGCCGCGGACCCCTCCCGGCGAACCCCTTCACGATGCGATTTTGGCTCCGGGCGACGCTCGCGGTCGTCTTCCTCGCCGGGTGCGGTGGGGGAGGCTACTTGCCGTATGCACCGCAGTCGTTACCGCCGTCGCGGATCGACCAACTCGCGATCGCGGCAGCCTCTCGCGAAGGTATCTCGGCACGGCTCGTTCGGGCGGTCATCCTCACCGAATCCGCCGGCGACCCGGGCGCAATCAGTCGGGTCGGCGCTGAAGGGCTCATGCAACTCATGCCCGCGACCGCCGAAGATTGCGGCATCACCGATGCGTTCGACCCGCAACAAAACGTTTCGTGCGGCGCCCATTATTTGCACGTGATGCTCGCGCGATATCGCGGCGACACCGAACTCGCCCTTGCGGCCTATAACGCCGGCCCCGGCGCCGTCGATCGCTATCACGGTATTCCGCCCTACGCCGAAACGCAAGAGTACGTGGCCCGCGTCCTCGCAGCGTATCGCAACAATTAGCTTCCGTATTCGGCTGGGCGCGCGATGGCTTCGCTAACCGCACAACGCCCGCTGCCTCGACACTTGGCGTTTCCGCGGCTTCCGATTCTCGACAGCTATCTGCTGCGCGAAATTCTGGGACCCTTTGCATTTGCGCTTTCCGCGTATCTCATTTTTTGGGCGCTCAACATTTTCTTTCTCGCTGCAGATTACATCATCAACGAACACGCCCCGTTTTTTCTGGTTCTGCGCTTCGTGGTGTTCCGTATTCCGCAAGCCGTCCCGATGGCGTTTCCGTTCGCGACGCTCTTCGCGGGCTTGCTGGCGATGGGTCGCTTGATGGGGGACAACGAAATCGTCGCAATGAGGACATCGGGTATCTCGCTCGCGCGCATCGCAGCGACGCCGATGATCTTTGGAATTGCGATGTTCGCCGTCGCCTATCTCACCAACGAATATATTTCACCCAAGGCCGTCGATCTTTCAACGCGGACGTTCTACCAAATCATCTATCATACTAACTCGCTTCCGGTTGAACCGCAGTTCTTCCGCAAAGATCCTGATACCGGAAACGTTTTTTACGTCACGCAAGTCGCCCCGGATAACAAGACTATGCTCGACGTGCAGATTTTTAAACCGGCGCACTTTGGGCCATGGAACGAGACACTGCAAGCAGCGACGGCAACCGTTGACGGCTCGCTCCTCATCCTCCACAACGTCATCGACACTCGCTACAACCTCAAAGGGGATGTTACGAGTCAACAGCACGTGAAGAGGGTAGAGATAGGGTTACCGCTAGGCGAAACGGCGGCGCAGTTTCTTTCGAATATTAACAGCGATTCTTGGACGATGAACAGCAAAGCGCTCAGTACGCAAATCAACGCGCTGAAATCGCAAGGAATCGGCGGAAGCACGCTCGGCTCGCTGGAAATAAGCCTCGCGAACAAACTTGCCTGGCCGTTTGCCTGCGTTATCGGAATGGTGCTAGCGGTACCGCTGGCGATTCGATATGGCAAGCGCGGGCGAACGCTTGGAATTGCAATGGCAATTTTTTCGTTCTTTATCTATTTCTTGCTGATGTCGGCAGCCGCCGCGTTCGGGCGTAACGACGCTATGAATCCGACGCTTGCAGCGTGGATTCCAAACATCATCATGGGCGGTGTAGGCCTCGTGCTCTTCTTCTTGGAAGATCGATAGCCGCAATGCGGAGAAGCTCGCTTCGTACCGTCACGACGGTCGCCTGGATTATCGCGTATGCGGCGAGCCTCGTACCGGCACGCGCCGCCGATATCGGGCGCATCAACGAAACGCGCGCGCTTCGGTTGCTCAACGCTCAAAGCTGCGCGCACATCGTGGCCGAGCACGAGGCTCTTCCACGCAACTTGATCGCTCAGGCCGCGACATCGCCCGCTCCGACCGCGTCGCCCGCAGCGAACCCGACGCCGGCGCTCTATCAATTACCCTCGATGGTCCCGACGCCGCCTCCGGTACCGACACCGACACCGAACCCCTCCTCGCTCAGCGCTCCCGTCTATCTCGTTCGCGGAGGAGCGACGCCGCCACCGATACCCCGCGCCGGGCACGCGCTTCCAACACCCGAACCGGTTCCCACCGGCGCGCCGACCCTCGCTCCGAATCAAATCGCGATCCTTGCCAACAAAGTCACCGGCAATACGAACCTCGGGAACCCCGGCGATGCGACCGGGAACGTCCATATTTTCTTCGGCGAGGACGAACTCGTCGGCGAGCATGCCCATTACGACGGCATCCGCACGATCACCGTCACCGGTAAACCGTACATCATCAACCACGCCCATGACTCAATTCTCAATGCAAAAAAAATCATTTTCGATACGATCGACCAGACGGCGAAGCTGATTGGCGGTAACGGCGAGAGCTCCGAAGGCGTCCAGCACGGCCTCTTGTATTTCCGGGCTCCCGATCTACACACCGATTCCAAAGGTGTCGGCCACGGGACAAAAGCCTTCGTGACGACCTGTGATAACCCGCGCGCAGGTTACCATATCACCGGCAAGACGATTACATATTATCCCGGGAGCAAGCTCGTCATTACCGACGCGATTCTCTGGCTCGGCGCCGCCGCCGTTTTCTTCCTTCCGCGCATCGTTATACCGTTGCGCCAAGTCGTCAACGAGACTCACCGCCCGAGCTATTTTCCGCAGGTCGGGTACGACCAATATGAGGGCGCGTGGGTGAAAACGCAGCTCGGTTTCGGGAAAGACCAATATTACTATGGGTACTATACGCTCAACTACTACACAAAAGTAGGCCTCGGCTTAGGGTACAACGCAACTTTTGCAAAGAAGAATGGCCGACGAAATGGGACGATTGCCTTCTACGAAATTCGCGATCGTCGTTCGCAGACGGCAACGTACAACCTACAAGCACAAGACAACGAAAATTTCTCGAAGACTCTAAAAGCAAACTTTGGGTATAGTTATCAAAGCGCGTTCGGACCGCTCGTAAACGCTCCTCCGAGCACATCGATGCAGATTGGTTTTGCTCATCAAGGATTACACGCACAGCAATCTTATTCGTTTTCTCGATCGGCGGTCGGCTCGCAATCATCCGAAAACAGTCTCGCGTTTAGCGATTCGCGGCAGTTCAATACTCGGGTAAGCAACATTTTCAACTTCACTCGATCGTCGACGCAATCGTCATTTTCCGGTTCAAGTTCCAGCAACGTTACCGGTGAAGTCAAAAACATCACGACCGTCAACGAACCTTCATATAATTCGACGATTACTTTCGATCGCGCATACACGCAGCAACCCTATGGCGACTACAAATTACCGGAAGTTCAATTACGTCCAAACCGATTTTTTCCGCACTTTTTGGTCCCTCTCTCAGCTCAATTTATAATCGGCGAGTATTCGGAACCGACGAACAAATTCGCCACGCAACGCGCAGATATGTCATTCGCCGCCGGGCCGGCACTTTACAATATTTTTGGGAGCACTTTTTCAGCCACCGTCAACGTGCAGCAGTATGCGTACGGCACCGGTGATCTCAAAGCGCAAATTCAACAAAACTTGAGCCTCACATCACCGATCGGCAAGCATATCGTTAATGCACTCACCTACAATGAGTCAAATTTCAACGGTCCCGGCAGCGTTCCGTTTCAGTTTCTCGACCAATTTTCGCCGATCAACAGCAAGGGTGCACAAGATGTGTTGCGCTTTTTCAATGGAAATGTCTACACGTTACAGTTGGGATTTTCCACGAGCTTTGACGCGCTCGCGCAGCCGGTAAGCTACCAGCTTACTTCGCAGCCTTCACCGCGTTCCTCTCTGCAACTCGGCGGCTCGTTCATTCCGGGTGGAGGACAGGGATTTACGCCGACGCAGTTTGCGCTTTCAACTCCATTCGGCCGGGATTCGAGCCTCCAATTCAGCGGTATTCTTGATTGGAAAAATCATGCCCGCATCGAAGATAAAAGCATCTACTACAGCCACATCATCGGCAATTGTTACGAACTGCGCGTGCAGTATTTAGAGCCGTCTCGATCGATCAACATCTCGATCGATCTGCT
This sequence comes from bacterium, assembly GCA_021790895.1. Lineage (GTDB taxonomy): Bacteria > Vulcanimicrobiota > Vulcanimicrobiia > Vulcanimicrobiales > Vulcanimicrobiaceae > JABEUX01. Next base: position 7,524 of record JAJYFM010000031.1, on the reverse strand, counting down.
CGCATTCCCGAGCCAAGCCGCCAATTTCGGTATTGGGCAGAATGGGCCGATTCTACCGACGAGTTTCAACGCGATACCGTAGATCTACGACGCACCTGCATCGAGCGACACCGAGCCGATTACGGCGAGTTGGTAAGTTCGCCGCCGTAGATCTGAGCGAGCGGATTGCTCGCCTGCGTCGCGCCGGCCGGCACGGTAACCGTAACGTCGAAAGCGACGGTGGTATCGAGGGGTGGCGAAGAAAACGAAATATCTTGCGCGCCGCCCAATCCCAACGAGTCGAGCGGATTCAGCGACGGGTCGGTGGTGAAGAAATTGAAGAGCCAGGTGGTGCTGATGGGCCCCGGGCTGGGGCTCGCACTCGGCGATGCGCTCGGGCTCGCACTCGGCGATGCGCTCGGGCTCGCACTCGGCGACGCACTTGGGCTCGCGGAGGGCGCCGGAGTCGCGCCGGAGTATCCGCCGGCAAGCAAGCGCTGGAACTGTACGGTGAACTCGGTGTTGAGGCCGTTGCTGTCGGGAATGAAGAGCAACTGCTGTGGCGTGAAGATGATCTGCTCCGTCTGCGGCGGCAGCGTCGTGCCCGGCTGCCGGTAGTACTGCATGAACTGGAGCTGCGGTGTCGTGTTCGATCCCCCGCCGACGACAATCACAAAGGAGTAGCCCTGAAAGTTCGTCGTGGTGCCGTTGGGATACGGGGTTTTTCCGTCGCCGGACGTATTAAAGATCATCGCGTAGCGATAGTTCACGAAGTCGAAACCTGTCGTTACGCGAAATTTCACTTGCAAGTATCCCGAGGGAATGCCCGAGCCTCCGCCCGTCGAAGAGCGGTTCGGCGTTACTTGCCGCCCACACGATGAGACCATGAACGCTGTTCCTGCCAGCAAAAAACTCGAACGACGGATCATACTTCTCTCAGCAGAGCGGTGGCGCGACCTATGCGTCGCTGTTTTTGCGGGTGCGGCGCTCGCGCTCGCCTTTCCGAAGGTTGGCGCAACATGGCTCGCGCCGTTTGGTGCGGCTGCGATTTTCTGGGTATGGCAGAGCCACGCCTCCTATCGTGCTGCCGCCGCGCTTGGCTTTCTCGCCGGCTTCGTTTTTTTCGCGATCTCGTTCTCGTGGTTCGGCACGACCGTCGGCGCCTATCTCGGCAATTTTGCTTCGGCGGTCGTCGTGCTGCCGGCCGCGCTTGAAGCGCTCGCATTCGTCGCTGCGGCGCTGCTCGCGGTCACGGCCTATCGCTTCGCTCCACCGGCGTTTGCGCCGGTTGCCGCCGCAGCCGGGTTCGCCCTTGCAGAATGGGGGCGTAGCGTCGGCGTCATGGGGGCTCCCTTCGGGCAGATAGGCTACACGCAGGTCGATACCCCGCTGCGCTCCCTCGGCGCATATATCGGGAGCTACGGGTTAACCTGGGTCGTCTGCACGCTCGGCGCCTATCTTGCCGACGCAGTCATCGCCCGAACGGCGAAACGCTTGCTTGTGTTTCTCGGCATTCTCGTCGTAGCGCTCGCTGCGGCGTGGTGGTTTTGGCCGGCGCGCACCTATCCCGCGCCGAACGTTCGGGTCGCCGCGATTCAGGGCAATATCGCGCAATCCCTCAAATGGACGCCGCAAGCGTTCACCTATTCGCTCGATCGCTATCTCAAATTAACCACCGAAGCGACTACCGCGCACCCTGCAATCATCGTCCTGCCGGAGACGGCGATCGCGACGGCACTCAACGAAGCCCCCGCTATCGTTGCGCGCTTCTCCCAACTCTCCGGAAGCTCGCATAGTACGATCGTCGTCGGCAGTCTCGAAGCGTTGGGAACACGCGCCTATAACGCGCTCTACGTTTTCTCGCCTGAAGGCGGGCTTCAGGCCGTCTATCAGAAGCGTCAGTTGGTACCGTTTGCCGAATCGGTTCCCGGCGATTCGTTCCTCCACTGGGTGCCAAAGCTCGACGATCTTGCGAGCCATTTTTCGCACGGTCACGATAACGCCGTTATCCCCACGCCCTCACTCTCGTTCGCTCCGATTATTTGCTGGGAGTCGGCATTCGCCGATCTCGTCGACGCGCAGGTTCGCAACGGCGCGCAACTGTTGATTATCAGCACCGATGACGCCTGGTTCGGCACCAGTGCCGGGCCTTACCAACACGCGCAGATTGCGCAAATGCGCGCCATTGAAGAAGGCAGTTGGGTATTGCGCGCAGCATCGACCGGCGTGAGCGGCATCATTGCGCCCGATGGAACGTACACCCATCGCACCGATCTCGACCGCGAAGCCGTCGTCATCGGGCGCGTCGGAGCGCCGGTCGGTTCGATCTTCGCGCGCATCGGACCGACGCGCATCGTCATGTTCCTCGCCGCGCTCTACGTCGCGACGATCGGGCTCGGTGCAGCGCTGCGCTTGCGGCAACTACGTCGGGATCGCGTCGTCGAGGCTCGTCGATGAAGATTCGCGGAAAACGCATCGGGAGACGCGAGGTCGGCATCGCCATCGGCGTTGCGTTGGTACTCTGGCTCGTCGGAGGATTTATCATCGCCGGGCTGGGCCCGGTTCCCGAGCCCCCGGGGCTGCAACCGATCATTCTCAAGGGCGGCAAGGTTCGCGGCAATCGGATCGCCACGAAATCCTGGAGCTTTGATTACACCCGCGCTCAGCTCTCTCCCGACGGAACGAATGGAACCGTCCAAGGCGTGCGTCATGGGATTATCATGCGCAAAGGCAAGCCTTATGCTGAACTTTCTGCCGAGGAGATTCAAATCAATACGCAGACCCTCGATTTTACCGCGATCGGGAAAGTCCATATCGTTCGTCTGCACGATCCGCAAAAACGTTCCTTCGATACCGATTTTGCAACGTGGATCAATGTGATTCAAACCCTCACGATGCCGCACCCCAGTTATTATCACACCGGCACGGCAACTTTGAAAGTTCAAAAAATTACCATTGACTTCAAAACTGGCTCGGTGCACCTCGAGGGGATCAGCGGGAACATCGTCGTCGCCCATTGAAGGCGCGCGCGTGAACCCATTGCCGCGCCGCTTTCTTCATCTCTCGCTCGGCCTGGCGATCGCCGTCGCCGCAGCGGGCTGCTCGGGCCGGCATACGCCCGCGCCCGGTGCCTCGCCGAGTGGGCCGCCGTTGCTGCTCGACGAGCGCGGAACGATTATGTCGACGGCAAAATTGCGGCAAAACGTCGATCTCCGTCCCTTCAAGCCGGTTCCGAATCCCCTCGCCTATGCGGCATTACCCGGCCTCGGCGGCCCCGATACCCCGGCAAATCGCGGCGTCGGCATCGAATATATCGCCCCGTCGGGGACGCGGATGATTCTCTCGGAATGGCCGAAGCAGAACTATCAGTTGAATTTTATCAGCAAAGATCTCACGGCAACGCCATGCGTGCCGGTGATATTTATGCATGAAAATGTCGCTTGGACGAGCAAGCGGGGAGCGCTGATGACGCTCATCGCCGATGGTGAGGCCTCGCGAGGGGCCATCGAGCGCGAGGCGCGGCGGCTTCTCGCACGCGGCGCCTGCACTCGATAGGGTTGGAGCTCCTTAGTCGGGTTTGCTCTCGCGCGCTACCGTCGCGGTATCAGCCGCATCTCGGCGCGCCTTCGGCGTCTGGCCACCCTTCTGGCCGATACTTTCGTAGAAAGCCGCGCCGTATTTCTTCTTCGTAGATTGGCCGCCTTTGCGGCCGATTGCCTCGTAGAACTCGGGGCCATACTTTGCCTTCACGCGCTCGCCGCCTCGGCGGCCCGCCTCGCGAACGCTCATACCGCCCGAATCCTCGCGCGGTCTATCCGACTCAGCCATGATGCTGGTCTCCTTTACTCGAACGTGGGTCTCCGTCGATGCTAATCCCATGTCGCCTCTTTCGTCATTCAGAAAGCCCTCAAAATTGCTCAAAGTGATTTTCGAGAAGGCGAGCATTGTTGATGGGGGAGGGGGGAAACGCTTCTCAACCGATATCGCCCTCATCGGAGAGCGGATCGCGAGGATCGGCGACTGCTCGGGTCTCGAGGCGTTGCAACGAATCGACGCACGGGCGCTGGTTCTCGCGCCGGGTTTCATCGACGTGAACGCACATTGGAAGCAACGATGGTTCGAGCCGCGAAGTTCCGCCGGATCGCTTTCTCAGGGAATCACAACAGCGATCGAAGGCGCTTGCAATAGCAGCGTCACCGCCGAGCAAGCAGGCGGCCTGCGCGGTTCGCTGCGGCTCAACCTCGCGCGCATTGCACCGCCGCACCGCGAAGAGATCGAACGCGGCGCATGCGGGCTCGGAATATCTCTGAGCGAAGCACTTCCGTCGGAAGAGGTGCTGCGTACCGCCAAGGATGCACGGATTCCGCTCGTCGTGCATTTGCGAGATCGCGAGCGCGGGTTGCTCGAAGAGGTCGACGAGGCTATTGCGCTCGCCCGTAGACACGAGATGCCGTTGCATATATCGAAGTTTTCTTACGCCTACGGCTACGATCGTGCGCTCGTTCATGTTGCGCTCGAACGAATCGACGCAGCGCGCGACCGCGGATTGCCGATCACGTGCGATCTCTTCCCGTATATTGCCGACGAAGCGCCGTTGGGGACCCTCTTCCCGCCGTCGATCTCCTCGCAGGCTCGAAACGATGAGACGATGCTATCGGCGATGATGCATGCCCGCCTGCACTATGGCGAACGTTGGGCGCGCATTTCGCTGCGTGCCGTTCGCGACGAGCGCCGAATCGAGGAGTTGGGCGCGAGTATCGAAGCGATCGCCGAACGGAGGCGCCTTTCGTGCGAACGAACTGCCCTTGCCTTATTCGACGAACTCGGTTCCGAAACGCCGCTCTTACATCGGTCGCTCAACGAAGAGGACGTCGCGGCGGTGCTCTCAGCCGAATTCGCCTGCATCGGCACCGCCGACGCGAGCTATCGTTTCGACGACGATCCTTTTCGGTTGCCGCATCCGCGCGCGTTCGGCAGCTTCCCGCGCCTCTTTTCACGCTTCGTCCGCGCGCGGCGCACGCTCGCATTTGAAGAAGCGGTCCGTCGCTGCAGTGCCGTGCCGGCACGCATCTTTGGCCTTCACGACCGAGGAGCGATTCGCGAAGGCGCATTTGCAGATCTCGTGCTTTTCGACGAACGTGCGATCGCCGACACCGCCACCTACGAAGCCCCGGCCCGGGCGCCGGTCGGCATTCGCGGCGTCTTCGTCAACGGGACCGCGGTCCATGGCGCTTCGACGGGGGAAATCGCCTATCCGGGGCGCATTCTGGAACCGAAGTGATGCGCCGATTCCTCGCCCCATTCGCCTTGCTCGCGCTCGTTGCAACGGCTCCGCAGCCGCCGCTCGCGCTCTCGCTTCGTTTCGCGCGCACAAGTTTCGATCTCCTCGATCCGGTCGGCATCCAACTCATCATCGACAACCCGAGCAATAGCCGACGTGACGTCACCTTCGCGACGCCGAACGAATACGCACTGGCGATCTATCGGGGGAAGAAAGAAATCTGGCACTCGGCCGCCGTTTCAAAGATGCGCACCGCGTTGGCCGGCAAGACGCACGCGCGCAATATTCCACCGGGCGCATCGGTCTTCGTGACGTACTTTTGGAACGCCCTCGACGCTCGCGGCACGAGCCCCGCACAGGGACGCTATCGCGTGGTGGCAACGTTTGTGGGCATCGGCGTTCGCCTACGGGCGACGCGCATGCTGCGATTCATTGCGCCGCTCGCCCCGAATTCCGTTGCTCGCCTCCCCGTCGGCAGTGTAGCGAGCATCGCCGGAAGACTCGATCCCGACCGCGATGCGATCGGCGCCGCCGGCTCAACGCTCCATCTCTCGCGCATCGTACGCGGCGTTGTTCCCGGCCGATGCATCGTCGTACGCGGGCAAGTGACCGCGTTTCGCGGCGAGCGCAGCTTCGAGGTTAGCCGCTCGGCGCCGTTACAAGCCGTCGGTAGAGCGCTCGACTGCGATCCCGCAACCGTTCGATATCACCGTCGTTCTCGATAATATCGTCGGCGAGCGCACGCGCTCGTTCGGGATCGATCTGCGCGCGCATACGCGCGCGTACCGCCTCCCCCTCGGTGCTGTCGCGCGCCATGACGCGTTCCACCCGCTTTTCCGGAGGAGCGATAACTAACACCGTACGATCGACGAGCTCGGCGTAGTTACTTTCAAAGAGGAGCGGCACGACGTGAACGATGAGCTGCCCCGTCGCAGCCTTCTCCTCGCGCGCGAAGGCGATCCGTCGAATCTCCGGGTGAAGAATGCCGTTGAGTTGGAGTCGTTCGGCTTCATTTTCGAAAACCGCCGCAGCGAGCGCAGCGCGATCGAGGACGCCGTCGGCGACGGTACCCGGCCATCGCAGCGCGATCGACGCTAATGCGGGACTCCCCGGCGCGACGGCCTCGCGCGCGACCTCGTCGGTGTCGATAACGAAAGCGCCGCATCGTTCCAACTCTGCGGCTACCTCGCTCTTTCCGCTACCGATACCACCGGTTAAGCCTATACGCATACACGCTTCATACGCAGAGAGGGGAACGCGTTCCCGCGTTCCCCTCTCTTTTTTCCGGTTGCCTGAACCGTCGACTACTGCGCCGGACTCTCGCCTTCCGGAGTCGCCGCCTCGGCGACGGGAAGAACGATCTCGACATCTTCATCGATGGCAATCGCCTCGATCTCTTCCAACGGGACGTCGGCGACGTGTTGAATAGAGGCCGTGATACGACGGGTCGCATGGTTGACCGTGAGCAGCGTCACGCTGACATCCTGGCCCTGCACGTAGTTTGCTGCACCATCAAACTCGCCTTTGGGCACCATCGCGAGAATTCCAGGAACGATCTCGACGAGGAGATAGTTCGGCGTCACTTTCACGATCTGTGCGTTGAGTTGGTTGGTCTCGTAAATCTTGTCCGCGTGCTGATCCCAAGGATCGGGCAACGCGTGCTTGAGCGAGAGACTCACCTTCTTGGCGTCTTGATCGAACTTCATGATCTCGACGCTCACAACGTCGCCGATTTTCACAACTTCCGAAGGATGCTTGATACGAGCGTACGAGAGCTCGCTGTTGTGAATTAAGCCGTCGATGCCGCCGAGATCGACGAATGCGCCGAAATCAGCGAGACGTACGACGACGCCTTCACGGATCTGCCCGACTTCGAGCATTCCGAGCAGCTCTTGTTTCTTCGCCTGCATCTCTTCTTCGAGAACGAGACGCTGCGAAAGAACGACGCGATGGCGTTTGTGGTCGAGATCGATGACCTTTAACCGCAATTGCTGACCGATCGTTTCTTCCAGATTGCCGACGGGTTGACGGCGAATCTGCGAAGCCGGAACGAATCCGCGCATGCCGAGGTCGACGAGCACGCCGCCCTTGACGACCTGCGTGACCGTCGCTTCGATGACTTCGTCGCGTTCGTGCGACTCGATGACTTTCTCCCACGTCTTGAGCGCGCGTGCGCGACGTTCGGAGAGGAAGAGGGTCCCGTCGAGCTCGTCGATGCGATGGATCATCACTTCGAGCGAGTCCCCGACCTTGAGGCTCTTGGG
>JAJYFM010000074.1 GCA_021790895.1 bacterium | reverse complement strand
CACAATTGCGGGAGTTGGCTCTTGACCCGCCCAATGCCCGCTTTGGAGGAGAGGAAATGAAATACCGTACATACCCGCGCACCGATCTGCGCGTCAGCGAGGTCGGGTTCGGGCTCTGGACGACCGGCACGACCTGGTGGGGCATCAAGAGCGAGGCGGAGGCCGACGCGCTTCTGCGCGAGGCATTCGAGCTGGGCATCACCCTCTACGATGCCGCCGACGTCTACGGGAACGGGCGCAGCGAAGAACAGCTTGCCCGTGCCTTCGCAGGACGGCGCGATAAGGTCGTTATCGCAACAAAATTCGGGTACGAGTTCGAGAACGCCGATCCGACAAACCGCGGCGAGCGCGAGCTACCGCAAAATACCTCACCGGCCTTCGTTCGGCGCGCGTTGGAAGAGTCGCTGCGTCGCCTCAAGACCGATTACATCGATATCTACCAGTTGCACAACGCGCGTTTGGAGCACGTACGCGACTGGTCGCTCTACGAATTGATGGAGCAACTTCGCAGCGAGGGGAAGATTCGCCATTACGGCATCGCGCTCGGCCCGGCAATCGGTTGGCTCTATGAGGGGATCGAGGCCGCTCATCGCGATGTTGCGAGCTTGCAAATCATTTGGAATATTCTCGAAACGTTTCCCGGCGATCGTCAGATCGCTGCGGCGAACGAGGTCGATAGCGCAACGGGCTATATGATTCGCGTGCCGCATTCCAGCGGTCTGCTCGAGGGGCACTACACCGAAGCGACCGTCTTCCCCGAAGGCGACCATCGCCGCCACCGCCCCCGTTCGTGGCTGCTCAACGGAATCAAGAAAATCGACACGCTCCGCTTCCTCGAACGCTCCGACCGCACGCTCGCGCAGGCCGCGATTGCGTGGCTGCTCGCCGAGCCGCGCGTGATGACGGTGCTCCCGAATATCTACAATCACGAACAATTGCACGAGTTTGCCGCAGCATCCGATGCGCCGGCGCTCACCTCCGAAGAGCTCGCTCGCGTCGCCGCATTGATCGCCACGAACTTCGGCGTCGAAGAACCGCCGATGAAATACAAGGGCACGATGACGCTGGAAGGAGCGAACGCGTCGTGAGCGAGATCGTTCACAGCGATCGCGCACCGGCGCCGATCGGCCCATACAGCCAAGCGATTCTCGCCGGCGACGAACTCTTCTGCAGCGGGCAGATCCCGCTCGATCCGGCGAGCGGAGAGATTGTCGGCGAGGATGCGAAGACGCAAGCGCGACAGGTGCTGGCGAATCTCCAGGCCGTGTTGGCAGCTGCGAAGTTTTCCGCCGATGAGGTCGTCAAGACGACGATCTACCTCGTCGATATCAACGATTTCGCGGCGGTAAACGGCGAATACGAGCGGATCTTCAGCTCCGCAAAACCGGCCCGATCGACCGTCGCGGTGGCGGCATTACCCCGCGGCGTGCGTGTCGAAATCGACGCGATTGCGAAGCGGCGTCGATAACGAAGCGCTCGAACGCTTCAGCGTTGATGCGGCGGTAGCGGGCTAGCCGAAATAAGCGCCGCGATCGACCGTTTTGCAACGTTGCGAACGTGGGGGTCGAGCGCATGCGTTGCAAATGCGTACTGAGCAAGCGCGAGCGACTGTTTCCCTTGATCGGCGTAGGTTTGTCCGAGCACGACGTGCATCGCGCCGTCGTAGGGAACCGCGGCAATCCCCTTGAGCAACACGCTCTCGGCGAGCGCATAGAGGTGATGGCGCTCGTAATCGATACCAAGGTTGAGGTACGCATCGCGCCAAAACGGGCCGACGGCAAGAGCTTGGAGATAGCGTCGAATCGCGCCGCGCCAATCTCCGCGTGCATCGCGAATATAACCGAGGTTCACGATCGCTTCGGGCATTTCAGGGCGCCGTGCATGCGCCGCCTTCAAAAGCGACTCGGCGAACGCGGTTCGACCGACGTCGATATCGGCGACCGCTAAATTGTTCGTACACTTATAGCCGCCGGGAAGTTCGGCCAAGCACTGCTGAAAATCGGCGATGGCGCTCTTGATGAACCCTTGGTCGAGCAATGCGAGCCCGAGGCCGTTGAGCGCTCCGACATCTTGCGGTGCGAGCGCGAGCGCGCGACGGAACGAGCGCTCCGCGCTCGCCGGGCGTCTGATCGATTCGTAGACCTGGCCGAGGTCGTCTTGCAGCCCGGGATCGTACGGATTTTGGAGCGCTTGAGCGCGCGTGTAGGCGATAAAGGCCGCGAGATCTCCTTTGCGACGATGGAGCGAGACTAAATCGATCACCGAATCGGCGGCAGGGAGGCTCTTATTGAAATACACGATCGCTTGGTTGATGTGATTTTCGGAGGCATAGACGCTGCCCAAACGATTGAACGTCTCGCGATCTCCGCCGAAATCGGTGACGATGGCAAGATAGGTCCGCTGCGCCATCGCGAGGTTCCCGGCGCGGTAATAGAGATCGCCGAGAAAACGCCGCACACCGATCTCTCGCGGGTGCTCCGCGGTATAGAGTTTCAGCCCGGCGATCGCCTTCGTTAAATGTCCGCCGGCGACGAGCGCACGCGCGGCGCGAACAGCACCCTTCGGGTCGGCGGGGAAGCCATGCGATATCTGGGCGCTCGACGGATTGTCGACGATGCCCGCGCGCGCCGGAATCGGCGCTAGGGCGATGGCAAGGAGCCCGGCGAAGGCGAGGCCCAGCAGGAACGTGGGCGATCTCATCACCGGACTATTGTAGCAAAAGTAGGAGCCGGGTACGAGGACTCCCTAACGAATTTATTTGACGAGCGGTACGATACCAGAGGGCAGCAGCGGGTAGAAGGTCAGGGCGACCGTCGCGACGAGGCAGAGTGCGAGGCTGAGCCAGGGCAAAGGTGCTCCCCGAAGCGTTTCCGCGCTGCGAACCCGATGATCCGGGCGATACATCGCCAGAATGATCTTCGCATAGGCATAGAGCGAGATCGCCGTGCCGAGGAGCAGGAGCGCCGCCAGCCAGAGATAGCCGCTCCCCGCCGTTACCGCGAGGATGAGGATTTTCCCTAAGAATCCGGCGGTCGGCGGTAAGCCCGCGAGCGCCAACAGGAAGAACGTCATCGCGGCGGCGAGCAGCGGTCGGCGGGCGCCGAGACCGCGATAGCTCTCGAGATGCGTCCCTTCTTCTTCGTCGCTCGAACTCAAGACGGCGGCGACGGCGAAGGCGCCCAAATTCATCACCGCATAGACGGCGAGATAGAAAAACGCATACCGCAAGCCCAATTTCGTCGTTCCGGCGAGAGCGGCGAGAATATAGCCGACCTGGGCGATACCAGAGTAGCCGAGCAGTCGTTTGAGATCGTGTTGCGCGAGCATTCCGACGTTTCCAACGATCATCGAGATGCCCGCGATCACCCAGATCGGCAGCAAGAGCATCTGCGATGCACCGACCGGCAGCGCAGCGTAAGCAAAGCGCGCAAAAATCGCAATCGTCGCCGCTTTGGTGACGACGGTCATAAACGCGGTGATCGGCAGCGGCGCGCCTTGGTAGACGTCGGGTGCCCACGCATGGAACGGAACGAGACTCAACTTAAAGGCGATTCCGACGAGAAAGAATCCGCTTCCCATCCAGAAGAGCGGGTTCGTCACCATCGCCGGCGTTGCGAGCGCGGCAAGCGAGACGCTGCCGCTCGCGCCAAAGAGCAGCGCCATGCCGAAGAGCAAGACTGCCGATGCCGTCGATGAAAGCAAGAGGTATTTGAGCGCGGCTTCGCGCGCACTCTTCCGATTTGCAAGGCCGCAGAGACAGTAGAGTGCGAGCGAGAGCAATTCGATGCCCAAGAAAATCGTCATCGTTGTTGCAGCAGCTGCAAGCAAGAGCGCACCGCAGGCGCTCCATAGCAATAACGCTATCGTTCCGGCGCTCTCACGATCGCTTCCCCCGCGCCCCATCAGCGCGAGCGCGCCGAGCGTTCCGAGGAGAATGACTTCACTGAAAAGCACGCTGAAGTTTCCAACGACGTAGCCGCCGTTGAACGCGGAGACATTTGTTCCGTACTGCTGCGCGATCATTACCACTGTGACGATCGTTCCGAGAACGGCGACGCTCAGCGAGAGTGCGCGCGGCGCAAACGGGCGCCAGAGAAGATCGAGGAGCAACACGAGCAGACCGGTCGCGGCAAGAACTTCGAGCGGCGCGACGGCAGCCCAATCGACGTGGGTAAACGGCAGCGTCATGGCGTCGTCACTCCTGCGGTAGATGATAGTGGTGCCCGCGGTATCGGAACCGACCCGCTTGCGAGGACGGCGTGCGGGTTCACGCCGAGATAGAGCAGCGCCAGGAGCAACGGGGCTATGGCAATGCCCTCTCGCCACGTAAGATCGCGGCGAACCGGAAGATCGTGGGCGACCGGACCGTTCACGATTCCCTGGAAGAGTCGCAGCACGTACGCCGCTGCAAGAACGACCGAGACGACGGCGATAATGGCAACGGCGATATTACCGCTCTCCACGATACCGGTGATGATGACCAATTCGCCGACGAAGCCCGCGAGGCCCGGAAGCCCCAACATGGCGAGGCCGCCGATCGTCAACGCTCCGGCGAGCCGTGGATTCTTCGCGCCGATTCCACGCAGCCGCGCGAGCGACCGCGTCTCTTCGCGTTCCTCGACATAACCAAGTCCGAGGAAGATTGCGGCCGTGAAGAGGCCGTGCGCGACGATATAGAGCGCCGCCCCCGCCAGCGCGAGCGGTTGCTGCGTCGCGATGGCGATAACGATCAATCCGAGATGCGAGAGCGAGGAGTACGCAACCACGCGCTTAGCATCGCTCTGCACCAATGCCGCAACCGCACCGTAGAGCACCGATATCGAACCCAAAACGATCAGCACGTTCGAGTAACGCGCGATCTCCTGCGGCATCAGCGTCAAGCCGATTACGAACAATCCGTAGAGGCCGGCCTTCGATTGGACGGCACCGACGACGGCGGCGACCGGCGGCGGCAAGCTCGCATAGGTATTCGGCATCCAGGTATGCAGCGGAAAGGCCGGTGTTTTCACCAAAAATGCAATCGCAAAACCCCAGAAGATCCAGGGCACCCAGGCACCGGTAATCGTCGTTCCGACCGTGCCGATAACATCGGTTGTGCCGTGGAGCACACCGAATGCCGCCGTCGCAAACAACAGCAACAGCCCGCCGGCAAAGTTATAGATGATATAGCGCCAGGCATCGCGCGGGTGCTCGCCGCGTTCGAGCAGCACGAAAAAGACCGGCACGAGCATCAAATCGTAAAAGAGCGCGAAGAGCAGCAGGTCGCGCGAAACGAAGAGGCCGAGCATCGTTCCCTCTAAGAGCAAGAGCTGCCCGATGAGCGCGCGAGGGCGCGCGCTGTCGACCGCCAGCACCGCACACGCCGTGCAGAGCGCAAGCAATACGATCAGCCAGAAGGCCAACGTACCGATACCGAGATGGAAGTTCGCCACGAACGGTGCTCGCAACCACGGCGCGCTCCAATTCTCCGAACGCGCTTCGATCGCCAGGAGCAGGGTTGCCAGCGCAACGATGACCCCGATCGCGCGATAGATCCGACGGTCTTCACCGCGCAGCAACAATATCACCGAGCCGGCGATAATCGGGAGGAGGACGAGTGCGAGCAGCATCAGTGAACTCCGTGGAAGGCGTAGAATGCGGCAAAGCAAGCGATGCCGACGGCGAGGAAGACCGCATACGCGCGCACGAACCCGGTCTGCAGGGAGCGCACGAGTGCGCCGCCCCACTGCGCGGTAATCGCCGCTTCGCGAACCGCTCCATCGACGACATGCGGATCGAGCACGCGATTTACGAGGCGTCCCAACGCTTCGCTCGTTTTTACGAAGATTGCGTCGAGCGCGACATCGAAATAGAACGCATTCGTCAGAATCGGCCACATGCCGACCGTCTCACGGCGAAGGCGCTCGACGGCATTTTCGCGCGCCGTCGAGGTTCCGTACCGTAGATAGGCGACGAGAATCCCCAACGCAACGCATGCAAGCGTCACCAGGGTCGTCACCATCTCCGAGACCGGAACGTGAAGGATTGCGGCGGGGCCGAACTGCGGATCGAAGAATCGATGCCACGGAGAGTTCGCGCCGCCGTAGAGCAACCAGCCGGCGAAAATCGACGGAACGATCAACACGGCGACCGGAACGTTCATCAACCACGCCGGCGCGTGATGGCTCTCGTGCGCGTCGGCATCGCCGTGCGTTGCGGTTCCGGCGAATTCCGGGTGACGAATGCCGAGCTCCGAGGGATCGATATCGCCGCGGTAGCGGCCGAAGAACGTTACGAACAGCATCCGGAACATGTAGTACGCGGTCATGCCCGCGGTGACGATACCGACAGCGTAGAGCCACGGGTGGCCGTGGTCGAGCGCCCCTTGGATGACGGCGTCTTTACTAAACGAACCGCTCAAGCCCGGAATACCGCAGATCGCGAGCACACCGACGAGCATCGCGATAAACGCGAACGGCAAGCGTTTGCGCAGGCCGCCCATCCGCCGAACGTCCTGTTCGTTCGCGAGCGCGTGGATGATGAGCCCCGAGCCGAGGAAGAGTTGCGCTTTGAAAAAGGCGTGCGTAAAGAAATGCGCGACGCCCGCCTCGTAGGCGCCGACCCCGACGCCCATGATCATATAGCCGATCTGCGACATCGTGGAGTAGGCGAGAATTCGTTTGATATCCCATTGCACCATGCCCAGCACCGCACCGAGCAGCGCGGTGACGCCACCGATCGTTCCGACGAGCAACTGCGCGTTGCCGTCGTGCGACCAGAGCGGAGCGCAGCGCGCGATCAGATAGACGCCGGCGGTCACCATCGTTGCGGCGTGGATCAACGCCGAGACGGGGGTCGGGCCCTCCATCGCGTCGGGCAACCAGGTATGCA
>JAJYFM010000030.1 GCA_021790895.1 bacterium | reverse complement strand
ATAACGGGCTCGAGGCCCGAGGCGCCTTCGGCGTGGCCGACAGTGGACTTCACCCCAGATTCGAGGCGAAGCCGCCGGATTTCCCGGCCAATCCCAACATATCAGGCGCGCTCCGTCACGCAGAGGTGCGCGTCGGCACCGCCCTCGATACGGCTGCTGCGGCAGCCTACTCGGGCTGACAACTTCGCTGTTACGCAGAGGCGCGCGTCGGCACTGCCCTCGATACGGCTGCTGCGGCAGCCTACTCGGGCTGACAACTTCGCTGTTACGCAGAGGCGCGCGTCGGCACCGCCCTCGATACGGCTGCTGCGGCAGCCTACTCGGGTTGACAACTTCGCTGTTACGCAGAGGCGCGCGTCGGCACCGCCCTCGATACGGCTGCTGCGGCAGCCTACTCGGGCTGACAACTTCGCTGTTACGCAGAGGCGCGCGTCGGCCCGCCCTCGATACGGCTGCTGCGGCAGCCTACTCGGGTTGACAAAACGCCGAGCCACCGCATAGCGGTAGCTCGGCGTGACACGGGCGCCGCGGCCTCTTACGGAGCGCTATACCACGCGTCGAGATCGCGTTGATAGTTCGCAAGGGACTGCGGATTCAGATAGATCATGTGGCCGACGCGGAAGTAGCGATAGGTGATATTTCGCTGCAACGACGGCGGGATGCCGAGGTGCTCGAAGGTGTAGAGCGCCGCTTCGTACGGAGTGGCGAAATCGTAGTAACCCATCGCAACGAAGACCTTCATGCTCGGTTCGTTCGTCATCGCGAAGGCGATATCGGGCGCGACGTTGGTCGGTTGCATCCCGTTATGTTTCCAGTTCCAGCCGCCGTTTTTGGCGATGATACTGTACACGCTACTGCGATAGGGGATCGGCGGATTGTATTTGAGCGTCTCGCGTAAATACTGGTTCACCGCCGCTGTAAACGGATCGTCGATCGCTGCGTCGGTCGGATCCCACGGCGCCGAGGCCTGGTTGCCGTCGATGGTCGTGGTTTCGTAGCGCGAATCCAGTCGCCCGACGATCTTGCCGCTATTACGCAGCAGTTGGTTCTCGAACCGACCGTACGGAATGCGCAGGTTGGCGTTGAGAATGTACTGCAGCGAGAGGCCGGTGTATTCGTGAATCTTTTGCGCGATCGCCATCTTTTGCGACTGCGGCAATGCATCGCCTTGAGCGAGTGCGGTGAGGTAGGGGCCCATCGCAAAACGCTGCACGCGGGCCAAGAACGGACGCAGGTGTGCGGGGCGATTGGGAACCGTGTGGTGATACCACGCCGTCGCCGCCTCGGTGGGGAAGTAGAGGACGAAGCCCCAGTCGCCGCCGCCGACCGCCGCCGGAACGTAGCCGAAGTTGACGCTCCAGTCGAGATTGAAATTGAGAATCGATGATTGAAAAACGACGCCGTTGAGCCCGACCCCATCCTGTTGGAGGTCGGCTGCGAGCGCAGCATCGCGCGTGGTACCGTAGCTTTCGCCGAAGAGATATTTCGGCGAGTTCCAGCGACCGAATTTTCCAAGATAATTCTGCACGAATTGCGCGAACGCGCGCGCATCTTGGTCGACGCCGAAGAACATCTTCGGCGTACCGGCACCGATGATGCGGCCGAAACCGCTATCGGGCATATCGATAAAGACTTCGTCGGTTTTATCGAGGAGGGTGTAGCCGTTGGGAACGATGCGATAGGGCGGCGGACCGGTGAGCGTCCCGCTCCCCGAGATCACGCGAACGGGCCCGAAGGATCCCATGTGCAACCACATCGTCGAACTGCCGGGGCCGCCGTTATAGAAGAACGTGACCGGCCGATTGGTCGGCTGCGCGCCGTCCTTCGTGTAGGCGACATAGAAAACGCGTGCGGTCGGTTGATTCGATTGATTGTGCAGCGTGATCGTGCCGGCGCGTGCCGTGTAATGAATCGTCTGCCCGTGAACGACGACACTTCCGTGGGTGACGGAATCAGGGAAGCGCGCAGGTATGCGCATCGGCGGTGTTTTCGGCGGTGCCTTTGTCGGCGCAGCTAAGCCGGCGACCGGGAGCGAGATCGCAAGCGCGACGGCGCCCGCAAACAAGCGAGTATTTCTCAAAATAATCCTCCTACAGCCTCGTGCGTCGGGCTATGCAACCGATTGGACTTTTGGATCGCTACGATAGAATTCGTCGATTGCCCCGGCATAGCGAGATTCGACAACGCGCCGTTTCACCTTCATCGACGGGGAGAGCTCGCCCGATTCGATGCTGAATTCGCGCGGAATGATGACCGCTCGCCGGATTTGTTCGAAACTTCCCAGATCGGCGGTACGCTTGCGAACCTCGGCGGCGAAAAAGTCGCGAACGTCGCTGCGTTTTGCGAGTTCGTCGACCGAGGCATCGGTGGGAAGGGTTAATTCCGCGCGGAGGTTCTCCCAGTTGGGGCAAACGAGTGCTCCCGGGTAGGGGCGGCCGTCGCCGAAGACCATCGCTTGCGCCACGAACATCGAGCGTTTGATCGCGCTTTCAACGCGCGCCGGCGCAACGAACTTGCCGGTCGCCGTCTTAAAGACTTCTTTTTTGCGATCGGTGATGGTGAGGTAGCCGTTCTCGTCGACCTCGCCGATGTCACCGGTATGAAACCAGCCATCCGCTAGGACGCTCTGTGTCGCATCGGGGTCGTGATAGTAGCCGTGCATCACGTTGCGCCCGCGGGTAAGAATCTCACCGTCGGCGGCAATCTTCACTTCGACGCCGGGGATAACCGCCCCGACGCTGCCGTACTTATTCTTTTCCGGATAATTGACGGTAACGACCGGTGAGGTTTCGGTGAGGCCGTAGCCTTGCATGATCGGCATGCCGAGCCCGAGATAGGTCATCGCCACGTCGACGTGCAGCGCCGCGCTGCCGCTGCTGAAAAATTTTACCGCGTCGAGGCCGAGATGCTCGCGCACTTTATCGAGAACCAAACGTTTGGCGACGGCGTATTGCGCCGAAAGCAGAGGGTTCGATCCGCCGAACGTTTTTGCGCGCGCCCAATGCCGGGCCGTGCGCAGCGCCCAGGGAACCAAACGCGCTTGGAGCCCGCCCGCACGCAGAGCGTTTCCATTAATGCCGGCGAGCACGCGGTCGAAGATGCGCGGCACGCAGGTCATGTAATTCGGCCGCGCATAGAGAAGGTCGGCGATGAGGTCGTTGGCGTCGTGGCAAATGAAGTACGTCGGTTTCGCAAGGAAGTAAATGAACATCATCGTTTGTTCGTAGATATGCGAAAACGGCAGCACCGAAAGCACGCGATCTTGTCGCGTGAGAACGGCAAAAGCGCCGTACAATGAGGATTTGGCGTCGAAGGCGATGTTGTCGTGCGAAAGCATCACGCCCTTGGGGTTTCCGGTCGTGCCGCTCGTATAAATAAGAATTGCCAGATCATCGGCGGTGAGCGACGCATAATACGGCGTCGGCAGCGACGAATCGGCGGAGCGGGCGTTCGCACCGCTGCGCTCGAATTCAGCGAGCGCGAAGGGGCCCTTCGATTCAAAGACCACGGCACGCGGCAGGACGGGAATCGCTGCGGCGAGTGTCTCCAGCGTCGTTTCGGTGTCGACGAAAAGTAATTTCGCTTCCGAGTGTTTGAGAATGTACGCGGTGATGTCACCGGCTTGCGTCGGATAGATGGGAACGACGACGCACCCGCTCATGAGGATGCCGAAACTCGTCGCCATCCAGTCGACCGAATTATGCCCGATGAGGGCGATGCGGTCGCCTGCTTGAAGGCCAGCTGCGCGAATGGCGCAGGCGATATTTTGTGCTCGTTCCAGCAACGCGGTACTCGATATATCGACCCATGCATCGCCTCGGCGTTCCGCTACGGCGCGGTCGCGCGGCTCCGAAAGCACGCGT
Source organism: bacterium (assembly GCA_021790895.1). Classification (GTDB taxonomy): domain Bacteria; phylum Vulcanimicrobiota; class Vulcanimicrobiia; order Vulcanimicrobiales; family Vulcanimicrobiaceae; genus JABEUX01. The sequence continues at coordinate 20,880 of JAJYFM010000030.1, read as the reverse complement.
GTAATGAGCTCCGGAAGCGTCTCGCGCTCTGACATCCAATCGATCATTGTAACGAGGTTTTTTGCTCGCTCCGGCGCCTCTGACCTCTCCGCGGCACAGAAGTTCAGACTAGACGTGAAGGTAGGGGCGCGCCTGCTCGAGGCGGGAAGGACTCATGCCGGCGACATCGAGCAGTTGGTCGATCGCATCGAAGGGGCCGTCGCGCCGCCGCACGGCGACGATCCGCTCGGCGAGGATCGGGCCGATTCCCGGTACTTCGGCGAGGGTGCTCGCCCCGGAAGCATTGAGGTCGACGCGGGCTCCGAGGAGTGCTGCGCCCTTCTTCGAGCGCTTGCTTTTCTTCGTTCGCGGCACGCGCAGCGTACGGCGGCGCCGCGTCGACGCCCCGATCTTGGGTACGAGCACCTCCTCGCCGTCGACCAGGAGCGCTGCAAGATCGACGCGATCGAGGTCGGCTCCGGGGCGGGCACCCCCGGCGGCGGCGATAGCGCCCTGCACCCGCACCCCCTGCGGGAAACGATAGAGCCCGGGGTGCGCGACCGTGCCCGCGACGTCGATCAGCAGCGTTGCGGCGGGCGGCGCGTTGCGACGCTTCGCTCGTCCCCGCGGCGCCCGATGCGCCGTTCTCTGGGTGGAGGTGGCCGGGGCGACGATCAGCGGTGTCGGGGCCGGGTGAAAGGCGAGCAGCGCGATGAGAAGTGCGGCGACGGGAAGGGCGAGCCATCGTTTCATGCCGATCCTTCACGCGAAACGCGGCTCGGGAAAGCGCGCTGCGACCCCTGCGGTGGGCGGGCTTGCTTTCGTTGCGTATGCTATGCAAATGGCAGCAGCATACGATTTCCAGGATATCGAGCAGCGCTGGCGCGAGCGTTGGGAGCGCGACGGGATCGCCGTTGCGCGCCCCGATGCGACGCGCGAGAAGTATTACGTGCTCGAAATGCTGCCGTATCCATCGGGCGATCTTCACGTCGGGCACGCTAAAAACTATACGATCGGTGACGCCATCGCGCGATCGATGCGCATGCTGGGATATAACGTGCTGCATCCGATGGGTTGGGATGCCTTCGGTCTTCCGGCGGAAAATGCCGCGATTCAGCGCGGCATCGCTCCGGCGACGTGGACGCTCTCCAACATCGCCAACATGCAGCGACAACTGCGCCTGATGGGAACGAGCTACGATTGGTCGCGCGAGATCGCCACCTGCACGCCGGAATACTATCGTTGGAATCAATGGCTGTTCTTGCGCCTCTACGAACGCGGGCTTGCGTATAAGCGCGAAGCGCCGGTGAATTGGTGTCCGAAAGACGCGACGGTGCTCGCCAACGAACAAGTGATCGACGGTTGCTGCTGGCGCTGCAATACACCGGTGCAACGACGCAATCTCTCGCAGTGGTTTTTGCGTATTACCGAATTTGCAGAACGGCTGCTCGACGGGCTCGAAGGGCTCGAAGGATGGCCCGAGCGGACGCGCGCGATGCAACGCAATTGGATCGGGAAGAGCGAAGGCGCGCAATTTTCCTTTGCAATAGAGGGTGTGAGCGAACGGATCGACGTCTTTACTACGCGCGTCGACACGGTGTACGGCGTCACGTTCCTGGCGCTCGCGCCCGAACACCCCGTCGTCGCGCGCATCAAAGAGCTCATCGCACCGGAGAGCGCGGCGGCGATCGACCGGTTCACCGAGAGCTTGCGTTCGAAATCGGAGCTCGAGCGTACGAGCTTGATGGAGAAACAAGGGCTCTTCACCGGTGCCTACGCGATTCATCCGCTCTCCGGAGCGCGCGTCCCGATCTGGGTGACCAATTACGTGCTCGCCGAATACGGAACCGGCGCGGTGATGGGCGTGCCGGCGCACGACGAACGTGACTTCGATTTCGCGCGCAAACACGATCTGCAGATCCTTCGCGTCATCGTTCCGACCGGGAGTTCGGTCCCCGCCGAGGCGCCGATCGAAACGGCGTTCGTCGACGACGGCACGCTGATCGAGAGCGGCGCATTTTCGGGAATGGCGAGCGCCGAGGCGCGCCGCGCGATCGCCACGGAGTTTCAACGACGCGAAATCGGCAAGGCAACGACCACGTACCGGCTCCGCGACTGGCTGGTTTCACGGCAACGTTATTGGGGAACGCCGATTCCGATCGTCTATTGCAACGATTGCGGCGAGGTTCCCGTCCCCGACGAACAACTGCCGATTCTCTTGCCGCCCGATGCGCCGATCACCGGCGAAGGCTCGCCGTTGGCGCGACTGCCTTCGTTTATCGAAACCACCTGTCCGCGATGCGGCGGGCCGGCGCGCCGCGAGAGCGACACGATGGACACGTTCTTCGAGTCGTCGTGGTATTATTTGCGCTACCTCGATCCGCAAAACGAGACGGCACCGTGGGCGCGCGACGCTGCCGATGCGTGGATGAACGTCGACCAATATATCGGCGGCTCGGAGCACGCGGTGCTGCATCTGTTATACTCACGGTTTTTCTATAAGTTCTTTCACGACTGCGGCTGGGTGAGCGGCGCGGACGAGCCGTTTGCGCGGCTTTTTCACCAGGGCATGCTGCTCTCCAACGGCGAGAAAATGTCGAAGTCGCGCGGGAACGTCGTCGGCATCGACGAGACCGCAAAGAAGAACGGCGTCGACGCGATGCGCCTGTTTTTGCTCTACGTGACGCCTCCCGAGGATACCAGCGATTGGACCGACGAGGGCATTACGGGCCGCGTGCGATTCGTCAATCGTGTGTGGCGTGCGTGCGAGCCGCTCGCTGCGCGCGCGCGGAGCGTCGACGTACGAACGCTCCCTGTCTGCACGACGCCGGAGGAAAAGGCGTTGGTACGCGCGGTGCATCTTGCTGCGCGCTCGCTCGTCGAAGAGACGCTCACGCGGCGCTTCCACTACAACACAACGATCGCGCGCCTCGACGAAACGATCAACGCACTCACTGCCGCCATCGGCACGTCGCCGGATGCAGCGGCAACATTGTATGCCGTGCATGCGGTGCCGTTATTGCTTGCCCCGTTCGCCCCGCATATCGCCGACGAGTTGTGGTCGCTCTATGGCTACGACCGCTCGGTGCATCTCGAGGCTGCGCTCGCACCGCAAGATGCTGCGCTCGCGCTCGACGAGATCACGCTGGTCGTGCAGGTCAACGGCAAAGTTCGGGCGCGCATCGCCTGCGCGCCGTCGATTGGGGAGGCTGATGCCTTCGCGCTCGCGCAGGCTGATCCGGCGGTACGCGGATATCTCGACGGCAAGGAGTTGCGGAAGCGCATCTACGTTCCCGGGAAGCTCGTCAACTTCGTCGTCGGCTAGCGCCGCTGCTGTTACGCCGAGTACGCTTCTGTCACGCCGAGTACGCTTCTGTCACGCCGAGTAGGTTGCGTAGCAACCGTATCGAGGCGGCGGTGTTCTTGTCACGCCGAGTAGGTTGCTACCGTCACGCCGAGTAGATGCGGAGGGAAACTGTTGATGGAATTCCGTAAATCGATAGCTCAAAAAATGGGGGTGTCGGTCGCGTTCGCAAGGTGCGTGCTTTCGTGTAGATTATCAAGGAGCTAAAAACATGGGCCCCGTGCATCGTATCGAAGAAATTGTCGCGTCAGTAGTAATCGGTATTTGGTTGCTTCAATTCGTATTCGAGCTATTTTTTAAGCCCAAAAACCAACGCAATTGGTTTTATGCGATTTCGTCAATCTGGTCTGCCCAAATGATTGCTGCGAGCATTTTTGTTCTCCCACGGCTACTTATCAACGAACAATCGCTCAATGTCGATGGTGTCACACTCGTCGTGGTGGAAGCGTTGTTAGCAATTGTGTATTTTATTTTTCTTGGGCGTACGTTAAAAGATAGACGCTCGCGTCACGGGCAATGACAACGTCCGATAAAGGCGATCGTGTTTCGCTTTATTGCGTTGCGAAATATTCGTAGGTTTCGCGCATGCCGTCGAGCAGTTGCGTCTGTGCGCTCCACTGTAATACTTCGCGGGCGAGCGCGGGATCGTACCCGATATCGCGCGCATCGCCGGCGCGTCGCTCGGCGCGCGTCACCGGGGACTCGAAGCCGCTGATTTCGACGAGCGAGCGATAGATATCGTTAACGCTCGTGCGCTTTCCGGTGCCGATGACGAAACATTCGCCGGAGCCGCGTTCGAGCGCGGCAAGATTCGCGCGCGCGACATCTTTCACGTAGACGTAATCGCGCGTTTGCTCGCCGTCCCAATCGATGCGGACGCCTTCCTTCTTGAGGAAACGTCCGATGAAGATCGCGATGACGCCTGCTTCGCCGTTGGGGTCCTGTCGCGGCCCATAGACGTTGCCGTAACGTAGCGCGGTGAAATCGAGCCCCTTCTCTTCGCGGTAGAAGCGGAGATAATGCTCGGTCACCATCTTGGTAATACCGTATGGGGAGACCGGGCGCTGCGGTGAGCTTTCGACGACCGGCACGCGTTCGGGATTTCCATAGGTGGCGGCGCTCGATGCGAAGATGACTTTTTTGACGCCGGATTTCACCGCCGCGTCGAGGACGTTGAGCATGCCCATGACGTTGACGTCGGCGTCATAGCGTGGTTCGCGCGCCGAGATTGCTACCGAATGCTGTGCCGCGTGGTGGCTCACGACGTCGGGTTTGAACTCGGCGAAAAGACGCGCGACGTTTTCATCGCGGATATCCATGTGCACGAACTCCGCCTTTTCGGGCAGGTTCGCGCGCCGCCCACCACCGTGCTCCCAGAGCGAATCGAGCGCGAGCACGTCGTGCCCCGCAGCGATATATGCATCGGCGATATGCGAGCCGATGAAGCCGGCTCCGCCGGTGATAACCACGCGCATGAGTATCCTCTTTCCAAAGCGTGCGCCTTGCCGTATCTCGGTTTCGGTGCAAAGGAGCCCGAGGATGCAACGCCTCAGCCTTCCCTCGATCGCCGCCGCTTTCGCATGCGGTACGGCGCTCGTCGAACCGATCCCCACGGATGCGCGAACGACCATCATCGTGGCCGCGGCACTCGCCGCCTACATCGTATGGCGGCGCGGAACGCGGCCGGGGCTCTTTCTCACCTTGACGTTGATCGCCCTGGTCGGCGCAAGCGATGCGCGCCTCCAACGCGCACTCGCTCGCCCGCTCGCGAGCGCACGCACCGCTCGATATGATGCGGTCGCCGGGAGCGCGATCGCGTTACCCTCCGGCGGTTGTCGCACCGCGATCCAGATGCACGCGGGGCCGCGCGTCGATGCCCTTCTCCGTCGTTGCGTTCCTCTCGGCAGTGAGCTCCTGCTCCGCGGGCGACTGCAACCGTTCGATGCACCGCGCAATCGCGGCGACCCCGATCTCCGCGCGATCGAGGCCGAGCGTGGATTCGCCGGTCAACTTGCGCATGCCGAGATTCTCGCGATTCGCAGCACGCGGCTTTCGCCCTCGCCGGTTGCTCGCATGCATGCATGGGCACTCGCGCAATTGCACGCCGATCTTTCAGCGCTGGACGTTGCGCTGCTCGCCGGCGAGCTGTGGGGATCGCGCGACGGGATTCCCGATTCCGTGCGCGCAGCGTTTGCAAGCACCGGAACGGTGCACGTGCTCGTTACCGCTGGGCTGCATCTCGGCGTCGTGCTCGCGATCGTACTGGCGCTCTTGCGCGCGCTGCCGCTGCCACGCATCGTTGTCGCCGCGCTCGCTATCGCCGCGCTCTGGAGTTTTGCGCTTTTTGCCGGCGCGCATCTGCCGACCGAGCGCGCGGCGACGATGGCGAGCTTTGCGCTGCTCGCTTACGCCTGTGGACGCAGTGCACTCTCGCTCGATGCTTATGCGGCGGCGATGCTGACGATTCTCGTGCTACAACCTGCGAGCATCGCCGGAGCGTCGTTCGCGCTCTCGTTTTCCTGCGTCGGCGCGATTATCGCATGCGCCCCTGCGATCGAGCCGTTGCTCGAACGAATTCCGCTTCCGCGCATCGTGCGCGAGGCGCTTTTGCTTACCATAGCGACTCAACTCGGAACCTGGCCGGTCAGCGCGGCGGTCTTTCTGCGCTTTGCACCCTACGCGTTGCTTGCCAATCTCGCGGTCGTTCCGAGCGTCGGCGCGACGATGCTCTGCGGTGCACTGACGCTGCTTGCCGCGCCGCTGCCCGCTCTCGCAGCGAGTTTTGCGAATCTCACCGCGTGGTTGCTCGCATGGCAGCTCGCGGCGGTGCATGCGTTCGCCTCGCTCCCGGCGGCGAGCATCGCGATGACACCGGCGCCTTTTGCCTGCATCGCTGCCTACGACGGCGGACTGTTGCTCGCGCTCTCCGCGTTGCGCAACGAAAATCTGCGCGGCGCATGCGTCGCGTTCGCTGCTGCATGCTGGTTCGTTCTCGCGCCCCCGCAGAGAATCGACATGCGCTTGCATGTGTGGGCAATCGATGTGGGGCAGGGCGAGGCGTTGCTGGTGCGAACGCCGGGCGGGCATGCCTTCGTCGTCGATGCGGGCGGGAAGATGGAGCGCGGAAACGATCCAAACGCGCGCGCTGCCGCCGAGCGGGTCGGCGAACGGACAGTGCTGCCGTTTCTCCTGCGGCGCGGCATTCAGACGCTCGATTTCGCGATGCTCTCGCACGCGCACGGCGACCATGCCGGCGGCATCGCTCCGCTGCTGCGTGCGTTATGGGTCGGTGCGCTGGTCGACCCCGGGGAGCGCTATAGCGGCCCGGCCTATCTCGACGCGTTGCGCGCCGCGCGCCGCCGCAAGATCCCGATTCTGCATCCGCATGCCGGCGTCGAGTGGCGTTTCGAGGACGGCACGAGTTTGCAATTCATTGGACCGATCACACCGCATCTCGCCGATGGGAAGAATCGCGTCAACGATAACTCGTTCGCCTTCATATTACGCTACCGTCACTTCAGCATGCTCTTTACCGGCGATGCGACCGCGACGATGGAGCGGCTCTGGATGCGTGAAGGCGTCGACCTTCATAGTACGGTGCTGAAGGTCGGGCATCACGGAAGTCGCTTCGCGTCCTCGCGTGCGTTTCTTGCGGCGTCTTTACCGCGCATCGCGGTTATCTCAGTCGGGCGCGGGAATCGCTACGGGCAGCCGGCCCCGGCGACGCTTGCGCGGTTGCGCGCGGTCGGAGCGCGCATCTTTCGGACCGACCGCGACGGAGAGATTGCACTCAGCACTGACGGTAGGCAGGTTTGGGTGCGTTCGCGCTTCGTTCGTTCGCGCTAATAATTGCGTTCGACGAAGACCGCAATCCGGCGGCCGCTCTCGCCGTTGAGCGGCGCGACGATGACGCGGAATCCGCTGACGACGGCGGCATTGGAGCCGGCGTTGCGGGTGGCGCGCCAGCTCGAGGTCATCGCGCGGACCGCGCGATCGATTGGGCCGGGAAGCGCATCGGGGGAGGCATCGTCGCCGTAGAGCGAGCCGAACGGGTCGACCGCATTCGCGGGGCCGGCCATCACCACCCGATAGTCGTCATCGAGGACGAAGCAGTAGGGAATCTCGGGCTGCCCACCGGCTGCTGAAATGGTTGGGGGGCTTGGTTGGGCCGCCTCGGTGGCGAGTGCGTACATGCTGAAATCCTCCATGCCCCTACGATAGCCGCCGGCGGCTGGGGAGCGCCTCCGGGAAAACCCCTGGTTTTTCGCGTATCGCTCCCCCCGTGGGAACGCTGATTGGCCGCACGAAGGAACTCGAGGGCATCGCGAACGTCCTCGATGCATCCCGGCGCTTGCAGGTGGCGCGGACCCTGCGCCTCGTCGGCAGCTCCGGCATCGGCAAAAGCACCGTCGGTGAAGCCGCGGTCGCGCGCGCGCGCGCTGCCGGCTGGCTCGCGGTGCTCGAACCGGCGCATCGCATTCAGGCTCGACTGCCGATGGCCGCTGCCCGGCGGATCGGCGCGGCGATGCTCGCCGCTCTCGGCGAGCGCGGGGCGCTCTTCGCCACCGGTCTGCCGAGCGATTTTACGGCTGATCGAGATGGCGCGAAGACCGAGGAGGCGCTCTATCGCCTTATCGAGGCGGTGTTGCTCGACTATTCGCTCTTCATTGCCGTCGACGACATGCAGTGGTGCGACCCCGAATCGCTCTCATTGCTGCTGCGTTTGGTCGAGCGTTTCGCCGACCGGCAACTCGTGTTGCTTTCCATCGAGCAGTTCGATGAACCCGGGTGGGATGGACTCCCGCAGTGCGACGTTTCGTTGATGGTCGATGCGCTCCCCGATGTTGAGGCGCGTGCGCTCGCGCGTTCGTTACTACCCACTGCAAGCGACGAGGTGATCGCGCGTGTAGGCGAGCTTGCCGCGGGGCGAGCGATCGACGTCGTCGCAATTGCGGAATCGATCGAGGCTACGAACAGCGACGACGCCGCGAGCGTCGCTGTCGGCCTGCGCGCGGTTGTCGCGCGCGATCTCGCGCTGATGTCGCCGGAGCGGCGCGAGTTTTTGCAGATGCTCGCGCTGCTCGAGGAACCGATTTCGCTCGCGTTGATGCAACAAATGTGGAGCGAGGAGCATTTCGTGTCGCTATTGCAGGCGAGCGCGGGGCGCTATCTCGTGACGACTTCCTCGGGGACGGCGTTTCGGCACGCCGCTTTTGCTCAGGCGATTCGCGAGACGATCGCGATCGACGTCCCCTATCGCCGCAGAATTATCGCGGCGGTCGCGAAGCTTGCCGCGCCGTCGAACGCCGATCTCGAACAGGTGATCGCGCAGGCGCGGTCGTGTGGTGACAGCGCTTTGGAGGGCGACTATCTGGAGCGGCTTGTTACAGCCGCCGAAGCGGCTCGCAACCTGCCACTGCAGGCGAGCGCGCTCGATCGGTTGCTCCCGCTGATCGCCGACGACGAGGGTGCCTACCTCGCGGCAAGTACGACGCTCTCGGGTATCTACAACGGCCTCGGCGACGAACGCAAGAGCCTCGCCGTCTCGCAGGAGGCGCTCGCGCGCATCGAAGAACCTGCAAGCGACCCGCGGGCCGCGCAACTCATCGCATCACTTCTTATCTCGACATGGCATACGGGAGCGCGCGACCGCTTCGAGGAGCTTTGCTCACGCTTTGAAAGCCCGCAGGCCCACCCGGCTGTCCACTCGGTCGTTACCTTTGCGCGGATGATGGCGGCGGTCGCGGAGTTCGACGAAGCGGCGTTTCTCCGCGCGCGGGAACTGGTCCCCGGGGCGGCGCTTGCCTCGCCGCTTGCGGCTGCGCGTCTCAAGATGCTCGACACGTTTATCATTTTCCGAGGCGGTGCCGCACCAGTGCTGCTTCCGCCGCTTGCAGTCGATGACAGCGGTGCCCCTCCACTGACAGCGGTGATGATGGCCCATTTGACGTTCCTGCGCAGCGTGTATTCCGACGGCCTGAGCGGGTCGATCGAGGTTCCACCGATGCTCGTCGGCGGGTTCCCCGTCCTCTGCGCTCGTGCGCTCGCCGGAATAGCGAGCGGTCAACTCGACGATGCCATCGCACAAGTGCAAGACTCGTTGCTTGCCGTCGCAGGAACCTATGCCGGGCGCGCGCTCGTCGGGCTTGCGGCGGGTGCAGCAGCGATCGGCGAGCGTGCGTTGCCCCGGCGACTGGAAGCGATCGTCGAAACCGAAGCGGTTCGTTTCCTCGGCGAGGAACAGAACTTCGCATTCATTCCGATTGCGTGTGCGTTCGCCGCCCTCTACGCGACGAAGCGGCGCGAGCAGGCACGCGCGGTACTCAAGCTCGCCACGATCGGTATGGAGCGCCATGCACTCCCACTCGATCTCTTTCCAATTCCGGTCGTTGCGAGTATCGCCGCGCAGCGGCTCGGTGACAACGAGATGCTCGGCCGCATCGCGTCGGGTGCCCTGCGGATGGATCGTCAGCGGTGGTCGCTGGCGATGGCGCGACTGGCGCAACTCCATGCAGCACGCGCTCTGCGCCGCAAAGGCGAGGATGGCGAGCGCGCTTCATTGGTCGACGAGTTGCGGGTACTCGGCGCGCCGTTTTTCGCCGCGCAACTCCTCGGTGTTGCCGAGCATGGCCACGCGCCCGGCGATGCGCTGCGGGTGCTCTCACGCCGCGAACGCGAGATCGCAGCGCTCGTCGCCGAGGGGTTGAGTAATCGCGAGATTGCGGAGCGCCTCTTCCTGAGCGAGCGCACGGTGGAGGGGCATATCGCGAATGCCTTCGGAAAGACGGCGGCGAGCTCGCGCGCGCAACTCGCCGCCTGGTACGTGCGTTCCTCTAGTGCTGCATAACAAAAAAGAAGCCGACGGTTTTTGGTGCGCCGGCGTGGGCTGCCTGAATCTCCGAAACCATTCCCGAGAGCTGTTCGGCGACATGATGTGCCATCGCATGGAGATCGTCGGTATCGGGAACCTGCGCGAGGCCGATCGTCCACGCGACGAGCGCGCCGATCGCGGCAGAGTCGTCTTTGGGGGTCTTCATCCATTCGTCGAAGAGGGCGGGCGTGGTTTGAAGCGCATGCAGAAAGCCGGCGGCAACTGCGCGGCGGGCTACGTCATTCATTCCGTTTCGATCCTTTCAGATACAAAGCAGCAATACAAGTCAGATACAAAGCAGCAATACAAGTTGTCCACCGCTCGAGTTACGAACGGCGTCCGCACTCACCGTTCTCTACGACGCGGGGCGTTCCCGCCGTTAGCGAACGATTGCAACGAGGCGCAACGATTCGCTGTAGTCGAACGCTCCGCTCGAAGCGGTCGATAGCACGATCGCGCGTAGTTCGGCGGTCAGTTCCTCATCGAGCGAACCAAGCACGTAACGCCCGGAGATCGCGCGCCAGAGCGACTCGCCGTCGAGCGTTGCGTGCACTTCGAAATCTTCGAATCGCGGCAACGTCGTGAATCCGGCGCGAACCAGCAGATCGGCAATGCCGAAGCGTTCGAAGAGCGCGCGGTCGCCGATTGCAAAGGGAGTAAAATCCGGATAGCGGATCGCCAACTTACGCGTCAGCTTCTCCAACAGAGCGGTCAGATTCGTCGGCTGCTTCGGTGGACGAGGCAATAAGAAGGCAAAGGTTCCCGATGCGGCAAGGACGCGATGGACCTCGCGCAGCGCGTCACCGACTTGCGGGATCAACATGAAGACTAAGTGTGCTGCGACTGCAGCAAAGGCGCCGTCGGCGAAAGGGAGCGCGGTCGCCGGCGCGAGGCGAAGATCGGCCTTGCGTTGGTCGAAGCGGGCGGCGGCGAGCGTAAGTTCCTCGGCCGAAAGATCGATGCCCGTAAGCGCGGCGCCCGGGCAACGGGAATGCATCGCAGCGAGCAGTTCGCCGTCGCCGCAGCCGATATCGAGGATGCTGGATGGCTGCGACGCGGCGATGCAATCGGCGACGACATCGTACGACGTGCGACCATCGGTCGTTCGTAGGCCGAGCATGATCTCGCTGGTAATGCCCGGCATCCGATGATGGAAGGCGTTCAGGTAAGCGGCGACCTGTTCGTTGCTCGGTGCGATGCCGTGCAAGATCGCATCCATGAACGATTGTCCGCGCATCGTCAGGCCACCGCGAACGGATTGAGCAGGGCGCGCGCACGCTTCCGCATCACGCCGTCGATCATGAAGCTCTCCAGCCCCGGCACGATCGTCCGGACCACGGAGATGGGGAGATCGGGGGGCGAGAGATCGACGGCGACGACGCCGGGAATGCCGTAGTCGCGGAGGGCCGCAAGCGTGAGGCGGAGATCCTCGGCGAGATCCGCGCTGCTGCGGTCGGGCAGATCGGCGAGCGCGATGCATTCGGCGGGGATATCGAGATACCAACGCCCGCTCGGGGCTTCGTTCAAACGTCGCGCGTGATCGCCCATCCTGCCCTTCGGTTCATCGGCGCGCAGCATATCTTCGCGCGCTGCTTGAATGTCGACGACGCGGCTCTGCAGCGCTTCGGTGAGCGCGCGCGTGAGCGCGTGCGCGGGCGAGAGCGCGCAGCCTAAGCCCATGTGCGCCATCGGAATCGCTGCATCGGGCTCGGAGATCGAAGCGAGCACGGTGATCGGCAGCGGCGGCTCGTCGAGTGCAAAGGCATGGACGGTGAGCCCCGCGTCGCGAAGTTCGCGCACCAACCAGTCGACATTGCTCTCGCCGACGGGAAGCTCGATCTCGGGCATCAGCGCGCGTTCGGGTGCATCGAGGCCGAGAAAGATCTTCGGTGCGAGCGAGCAACGCACGTGGGCGAGCGCCCACGAATGTCGTTCGATCAATTCGCAGAGCGCGTGGTAGAGCGCTTCGGTGAGATTGTTCCCCGAAGCGAGTCCGTTCGTGCTCGTCGTCGCAAAGAGTTTCTCCCCGAACCACGGACACTCGACCATCGCCACCGGTACCGGAATTGCGTCGCCGGAGAGCAACTCCGTGCCGAGCACGCAATCGACGACGAGATCGCGAGTCTCCGGGCGCAGCCCGCACTCTTGGAGATCGATGCGCTCGGCGACCGCGCGCAACGACTCGCTGCGCCGTATCAGCACGGCGCGAGCACCGATCTGCCGTTCGCTCGCCTCCATGACGGCACTCGCGATCGCGCCTTCGCGCGTGATGCCCTTGCCGTTGTAGACGCCGAGGAGATCGGGCGAATGCGGAACGAACGCGCTGTAGGTAGGGATGCTCGTGCGATCGAGCAGCGTCGTATCGGCGAGGCGCGTGATATCGTACCGTCGCCGTAACTCCGGCAGCAATGCGAGCGTCTGCGCGAACGGCACCGCACGGTCGTAGGTGCCCGGCGCTTTGCGCATCGTTGCGGGAAGCACGATCGGCGAGCTATCGCGCAGCGGAACGCTCGCTGCTACGCGCGCCGTTGGGGCGCTACGTTCGTCGCCCTGCCATGGGCGTGCAAGCGCGCGCTGCACGCTGCGCAACGCAAAGCGCGCATCGTGTCGCTTCAGGTCGCCCTCGTTGCGGGCAATCGTCAGTAACGGATCGCGTACGCTCGAGGGTGCATGGATGACGCACTCTTCCCAACTGCGCTCCATGTAGTAGATCGCACGCGAGCCGGCGATGAATCGCTGCGCCTCGTCGGCATTTAGAAGCTTGCGTCGCACGGCAAGCCAGGCGACATAGCGCACGTTCACCAGCGGGACGGTCAATGCGACGTGTGTCTGCGGATGGGTAAGCAATGCGACTTCATCGTCGCCGTCGATCCTCTCGGCGGCGTACCAGCGAGCGATCGCGCCGAAGGTCACGAAACCGTACGGCGCACACTCGACCCCACGCAACGCGCCCATACTTGATGCACCGAACATACGCGCGTGCGCAAGGGCGGCGTAACACTCTTTTGGCGCGGGAGCGAGATCGTGGTGGAAGAGGCCGTCGATCAGCAGCACTGCATCGTAGGCGCGTGCTGCGCGCTCGACGTCACCGCGTGCCGCGGGAGGCAGGTAGGTCGCTCCGGGAATAGCAATGCGGTCCTCGCTCTTAAGCGAGGGCCCGCAAAAAATCGCGAGCGTTTCACCCATTGCACCGCCCCGTTGGCGCATCGACCGAGAGAACCCTGGTGCTAGACCGGGCTCTCCTCGACGACGCGTTCGATCGCGGTAACGACGCGGTCGAAACCTTTCCCACCGGCTTGAAAGTGGCGCAACTCGTGTTGACGATTGAAGACGTAGAACGCCGGGACGAACTGATTTTCGAATCGATCGACGAGCGTGTGCTCGTTATCGATCGCACAGGGCTGGGTGAGTTGCATCTCGCCGCGCGCGTCGGCTGCAACGGCAGCGAGGTCGAGCTCGCTCTCCGAGCGCGGTTGATGAATCGCAACGAACGCAATACCCAACGGAGCAAAGCGGTCGCGAACGCGGGCGAACGCCTCAGCACTCTCGTGGCAGAGGTGACAGCTCAACGACCAAAAGCTCACGACGACGGGTTTCCCGGCGAGCGCCTCGGCGCTCGGCGCGCCGCCCTCGCACCAGGTTGCAACCCCCTCCAACGATGGGAGAGGGCTGCGCATCCGGAGTGCCATTATGCTTTCTGTAACAGCGCTTTGCCGGGCTTCCATTCCGCCGGGCAGAGCCCACCGGTCTGCAGCGCCTGCAGTACGCGAAGCGTCTCTTCAACGCTGCGACCGACGTTATCGTCGGTGACGACGGAATATTTCAGCACGCCATCGGGATCGATAATGAAGAGCCCACGCTGCGAGACGCCGCTCTTTTCGTCGAGAACGCCGTACGCGCGTGCGACCGACTTCGTGAAATCGGAGACGAGCGGAAACTGCGTGCCGGCGATGCCGTTTTTCTCACGCGGCGTATTGAGCCACGCCCAGTGGCTGAAGACCGAGTCGGTCGAGCAGCCGAGAATCTCGCAATCGAACTCTTTAAATTCCGAGGCGCGCTCGGAGAGCGCGGTGATCTCCGTCGGACAGACGAACGTGAAGTCCAGCGGATAGAAAAAGAAGATTAACCACTTGCCCTTGTAGTCACTCAGCGAGATCTCTTTTCCGAGATCTTTCGCGCTGGTCGCACCCTTGGTGCTGGCTAATGTAAACTCCGGGGCTGCTTTACCAACCTGAACCATACTCTTGAAATTCCTTACGTGCAGACGGAATGGTGAGGGAATGTGCGGCCGCCCGTGCGGCCACACAGTATGACGCACTCGTGGGCCGCAGGGTTGCAATCGCTGGGCGAGGTGAGGAATTTCTATACCGCTAGCCGAGCGGATAGACCGCTCGGCCTATGGCAGAGTGGGGCTGCTTGCACTACTATCGAAGGCGATGCGATATCTCGTGGCGAGCATGATGCTCGTCGGCACGCTCTCCTTCGTTTTTTCTGCGCGTTGCGTCGACGCTGCGGTACCGACGCCGACCCCTCCTCCGGCGATAACCGTCAGCGGCGTCTATAGCATCGCCGCGTTTCACACCGACGGCGTCAACCCCACCGGGGCGTTCGATCGTGCAAACGGCGCAGACTTGGCGAATCGCGCCGATATCTCAAATCTGCTCGTGACGGTGAGTGCCGCAAGCAAAAAACTCTCGTTCGGAGCGACGGTCGGCGCATATGCGTTCCCCACTCTTGGAAGCGCACTCAACCCGACGCTTCAAGCGCATGCAAATACCGCGCTCTACGGCGCCGTGCCGCTCGTCGATATCGCTTATGCCCCCGATGCGCACCTCTCGCTGAAGATCGGGAAACTCGCGACATTGCTGGGAGAAGAATCGAACTTCACCTACCAGAATTTTAATATCGAGCGCGGTATCGGGTGGGCGCTTGAGCCGACGATTTCTCGCGGCGTTCGCGCGCGCTACAACAACGGGCGATGGAATATCGCGCTCGAAGAAGACGACGGATACTATTCCGGGCATTTCGGCACCATCGCAGCATCGCTCGGTTACGCTTGCTCTCCGACGAGCACACTCTCGTTCGTCACGTTTGTTCCCCCCGGGGCGAGCGCACCGAACCCGACGGCCGGCATCGCAAATCGGGCTGAATACAATCTTCTGTACGCAACGCAGGTGAGAAAATGGACGCTGCAGCCCTACCTGCTCTTCGTGCGATCCCCGGCTTCACGCGCGCTTGGCTACGCTCGCAACGAAAGCGCTCTCGCGGCGGTGCTATTGGGAAGCTATGCGGCGTCGTCTCGGTTCTCGCTTGGTTTTCGGTACGAAGATGCGCGCAACGCGAGTGCCGCCGCCGATACGGGGGCGAACGCGGATCTTCTCGGATATGGCCCCGGAAGCGCCATTCAGACTTTTACCCTCACACCAAGCTATCGGATCGGCGCACTCTTTTTGCGTGCGGAATTCGCACGTGCACGGCTCTTCGCAAGTGCCCCGGGGATCGGTTTCGGCGCGAAGGGGCAGGGACGAACCCAAACACGTATTGGTTTCGAGATAGGAGTTGAACCGTGATGTTGTATCTTGTCGTGCTGGCTGCGCTCTCCGCAGCCTGCTTCGGCCTCGCGGCGCTCTACGTGCGCGCGGTGGGAAAGCTCTAACGCGACCGTGATCGATGCGACGATCGGCCTGCTGCTCGTGGTAGCCGTCCTCCTCTACCTTACCTACGCCATGTTGCGCCCCGAGCGTTTTTAGGAACTTGTGATGACGTTCACCGGTTGGCTGCAGGCCGCATTTGTATTCGGATTGTTGCTTGCGCTGACAAAACCGCTCGGGTCCTATATGTTTGCCGTCTTTACCGGCAAGCGCACCCTGCTCTCTCCGGTATTGGCGCCGATCGAGGGAGCGATCTATCGTTTCGGCGGCGTGCGCACCGATGACGAAATGCCGTGGCAACGCTACACGTTCGCCATGCTCGCGTTTTCGGTGGTGAGTTTTCTTTACTTGTTCGTCTTATTGCTCGTGCAAGGCCGGCTTCCACTCAATCCGCAGCATTTTCCGAACCTCTCACCGGGCTTGGCGTGGAACACCGCGGTGAGCTTTCTCACCAACACCAATTGGCAATTTTATTCCGGTGAAAGTACGCTGAGCTACCTCTCGCAAATGGCGGGGCTCGCCTGGCATAATTTTGTATCGGCGGGGGTCGGCATCGCGATCGCCATTGCGATCGTGCGCGGAATCACGGCAAAGGGCATCAGCACGATCGGAAATTTCTGGGTCGATCTCACGCGCGCGTGTCTGTATATACTCCTCCCGATATCGGTGCTGCTGGCGGTGGTCTATGTGGCGCAGGGCGTTCCGCAGAACTTTCAGCCCTATCGTACGATTACCACGATCGGCGGCGTACAGCAGCATATTACGGGCGGCCCGATGGCTTCGCAAGAAGCAATCAAAGAGCTCGGCACGAACGGGGGTGGATTCGTCAACGCCAATAGCGCCGCTCCGAACGAAAACCCGACTCCGCTCACCAACGTACTCGAAATTCTTTCGATTCTCCTCATCGGCGCGGGGCTCACCTACACCTACGGGAAGATGGCCGGCGATACGGGTCAAGGTTGGGCGCTCTTTGCCGCGATGTCGATTCTGTTCGTCATCGGATTCGCGGTGATGTATCACGCCGAGGCGGCGGGGAATCCGTTGTTGCACCGGCTCGGAGTCCAAGGTGGAAATATGGAAGGGAAAGAGCGTCGCTTCGGTATCGCCGGCTCGGCACTCTTTAATGAAGCCTCAACGGCAACGTCGTGCGGTGCCGTGAATGCGATGCTTGATTCGTTCATGCCGATCGGTGGGTTGGTCGCGATGGTGAACCTCCAACTCGGCGAACTCGTTTTCGGGGGCGTCGGCAGCGGTCTCTACGGCATGCTGGAGTTCGTCGTATTAACGGTCTTCATCGCCGGCCTGATGGTCGGGCGAACCCCTGAGTTGCTCGGCAAAAAAATCGAACGACGCGAAGTGCAACTCGCGCTCTTAGCGTTTCTCGTCACTCCGCTGATGGTGCTCTTGCCGACCGCGCTCGCCGTCGTCATTCCCGCCGGCACGGCGACGTTGGGGAATCACGGGCCGCATGGGTTCTCGGAAATTCTCTATGCATTCACCTCGGCGAATGCCAATAACGGCAGCGCTTTTGCCGGGCTCGGCGATAACCGTTTCTTTACGATTGCAACGGGAATCGCGATGTTCTTTGGCCGCTTCTTCATGGCAATTCCGTTGCTCGCACTCGCCGGCTCGCTTGCAGAGAAAAAAGCGGTGGTCGCGGGCGGAGGGACGTTTTCAACGAGTTCGGCGACCTTCGTCGCCTTATTGATCGGAACGATCCTCATCGTCGGCGCGCTCACGTTTTTGCCCGCAGATGCACTCGGACCGATCGCCGATCATTTCTCGCTCCATGCCGGGAGAATGTTCTAATGCCTCATCGCACGTCGCATGCACCGCACGCGCAGGCGCGCCCGCTCTTCGAACGCGCGATCGTACGGCGCGCCTTGCTCGAATCGCTCGCGAAGCTCGATCCGCGCATTCAGATGCGCAATCCGGTTATGTTCGTCGTGGAGATCGGTGCGCTGTTGACGAGCGCCTTCTGGTTGCGCGACCTGTTCGCGCATCGCGGAAGCGTGGGCTTTGATTTCGCCATCGCCGCCTGGCTCTGGTTCACGGTTCTATTCGCGAACTTTGCCGAAGCGGTCGCCGAAGGGCGCGGCAAGGCGCAAGCGGAGCATCTGCGCCGCACGAAGAGCGATACGCTTGCGCGCCGCCGCAACCCGGACGGCACCATCGATTCGATCTCGGCGAGTCGCTTGCGCCGCGGAGATATCGTTGTGGTCGATGCCGGCGAGATCATCCCCGGCGACGGCGATATTATCGAAGGCGCCGCTACGATCGACGAATCGGCGATAACCGGAGAGTCGGCGCCGGTGGTTCGCGAAGCGGGGGGAGATCGCAGCGCCGTAACCGGCGGAACGCGCGTCCTTTCCGATTCGGTCGTCATCTGCATTGCCACGAACCCCGGCGAGAGTTTTCTCGATCGCATGATCGCGTTGGTTGAGGGCGCGCAACGGCAAAAAACGCCGAATGAAATTGCGCTCTCGATTCTCCTCTCCGCGCTGACGATCGTCTTCGTCCTCGTCGTCGCGACGCTCTCACCGTTCTTGGGCTTCGCTGGTACGCATGCAAGCATCGTCGTGCTCGTCGCGCTGTTGGTCTGCCTCATCCCTACAACGATCGGTGGCCTCTTGAGCGCAATCGGCATCGCCGGTATGGACCGCGTCATGCAACGCAACGTTCTTGCTACCAGCGGTCGCGCCGTCGAGGCCTCGGGCGACGTCGATACGCTCTTGCTCGATAAAACGGGAACGATTACGTTGGGGAATCGTCAAGCCTCCGAGATCCTCGTCGCTCCCGGCTGCGACGTCGAAGCGGCGCGTCAAGCGGCCTTGCTCTCATCGCTCTCCGACGAAACTCCTGAGGGGCGTTCATTGATTACGCTCGCGCGCGGTTTACTCGGCAGTGCGGCGGAGAGCGCGCCGGAAGGATCGGTCTTCGTTCCGTTTAGCGCATATACGCGGATGAGCGGTCTCGATCTGCCCGATGGCCGCAAGATCCGTAAAGGCGCCCCCGATTCCGTCATCACCTGGTGCAAAGAATTCGGGGCGGGCAAAAATCCACTCGCCGCCGACGTCGAACGTGTAGCGCGAAGCGGTGAGACTCCGTTGCTGCTCGCCGTCGACGGCGAGATCGTCGCGCTCGTCGCGCTTAAGGATATCCTGAAGCCAATGATGGGCGAGCGTTTTGCGCGCCTACGAGCGATGGGTATTCGCACGGTGATGATTACCGGCGATAATCCCTTGACCGCAGCGGCGATCGCCAAAGAGGCGGGAGTCGACGATTTTCTTGCCGAGGCGACCCCCGAGGCGAAAATGAACCTCATAAAGCGCGAGCAGTCTGCAGGAAGGCTCGTCGCGATGACGGGTGACGGCACCAACGATGCACCGGCGCTCGCGCAAGCCGACGTCGGTGTGGCGATGAACTCCGGCACTCAGGCGGCAAAAGAGGCGGCGAACATGATCGATCTCGATTCCGACCCAACGAAGCTGATCGAAGTCGTCGAGATCGGCAAGCAACTCCTGATGACGCGCGGGGCGCTCACCACGTTCTCGATTGCCAATGATGTCGCAAAATATTTTGCGATTTTGCCGGCGCTTTTTATCGCTTCGTTCCCGGCGATGAGCGCGCTCAACATCATGCATCTCGCGACGCCGCAGAGCGCGATTCTATCGGCGGTCATCTTCAATGCGTTGATCATCATCGCGCTGATACCATTGGCGTTACGCGGCGTGCGCTACGAACCCCGCGGTGCCGCGGTGGCGTTGCGTACGAACGTGCTGATCTATGGACTCGGTGGCATCATCGTTCCATTCCTCGGCATCAAAGCGATCGATCTTCTTTTACAAGCGCTGCACTTGGCGGGGTAAACCGATGCTCAAACATCTATGGACGGCCGTTCGCATGACGGTGATCTCGATCATCATCTTCGGGCTGTGCTACCCGCTCGCGATCTGGGGCATCGGCCGCGTGGCGCTGCCGTGGCAGAGCGCGGGTTCATTCGTTCGTGTCGGTGGGCATGTTGTCGGTTCGGCGATCATCGGTCAATCATGGAAGCAACGACGCTACTTCCACGGGCGCCCATCGGCGGCGGGGAAAGAGGGCTACGACCCGACCGCGACCGGTGGCTCGAATCTGGGCCCTGATTCAAAAGCGTTACTCGCGCGCGAACGCGCGACGATCGCGCATTTACAGCTCGCAAACCCTGCCGGCGGGGAGCCGCCGATCGATTTGGTGACCGAAAGTGGAAGCGGAATCGATCCTGACATCGCTCCCGCCGACGCGCGCTATCAAGCGCCGCGCGTTGCGGCGGCGCGTAAACTCCCGTTACGGCGGGTGCTTGCGCTGATCGCGCAGGAGACGCAACCGCGCGAGCTTGGAATGTTCGGCGAGCCGCGCATCAACGTGCTCGCGCTCAATCTCGCTCTCGACCGGCTTAGCGGCGCGTCAGGACGATGAGTTCGCGCGCGCCGGCATCGAGGATGCGGCGTGCGAATGCATTGCGTTGTGGCCAACGCGGCTTGCGAAGCGTTGCAGCGACGGCGACGACGGTTTCGGGAACCAGGCGAGCGAGTTCGATGATGCGTCGCGGCGCGGCAGCGGTCGTCTCTTGCTGCCAGCGCGCACCCTGCCGATGAGCTTCGCGTTGTAGAGCGGCAATCAACTCCGGATCGGCTGCGTCCCGCGGTTCGAGAATCATCGCGACGGAAAATGCGACCCCCAAGCGCGCGGCAACTTGGCTGCAGCGGCGAATCAGTGCTTGATCTTCGCGACGCGGCCCGACGCAGAGGAGCAGCCGTTCGAACGGAACGCGGTGGCGTTCGCGACTCCTCGCGCGCGCCGCTTCGCGGAGCGCGATCTCGCGTAATGCCGTCAGATTGTCGACGCAAAAAAATCCCGAGAGCGCGCGTTCGACCCGTTCGGCAGGATAGATCTTTCCGTCACGCATGCGCTCGCGCAGCGTATGCGGCGAGACATCGATAAGAATCACCTCATCGGCGAGCGAGAGCATGCCG
>JAJYFM010000073.1 GCA_021790895.1 bacterium | reverse complement strand
ACGACGCGCGCTTCCGCGAAACCTACTGGTCGAAATTTCCGCATCTCTACCTCGCGGGCGACGGTTGCCACCGTGACGAGCACGGAAACTATTGGTTTATGGGGCGCATCGACGACGTGATGAACGTCAGCGGACATCGCATCTCCACCGCCGAGGTCGAGAGCGCCTTCGTCGATCATCCCGCCGTCGCCGAAGCCGCCGTCTGCGCGAAGAACGACGACGTCACCGGGCAGGCGATCTATGCCTTCGTCACCCTTCGCGGCGGATTCGACGGAACGCCGATGCTCGCCGATGCGCTCCGCGACCACGTGACGGGAAAGCTCGGAAAATTCACGCGTCCGAAGTATGTGACGTTTACGGCGGAGCTCCCCAAAACGCGCAGCGGGAAGATCATGCGCCGCCTGTTGCGCGATATCGCCGAGGGTCGCAACCTCGGCGACACCACGACGCTCGCCGATTCCGGCGTCGTCAACGAGTTGCAGCAGCGCGCGGCCGCCGATGCTGCGCGCGAGGATTAGGAGCACCGACGACCGCGGAGTTTCACCAAGAGGGCACCGCAGATGCTCTGCAGTGCCCTCAGGTCGATCGCGTTGCGTTGCGGTTGCTTAGCTGCGAACGCTGACCGTGAATTGCACCTCGCGCGGTGCACCCGGTTCGGCGAGAATCGCACCGGGGCCGGCGAGATTGCTCTGCCCGATGCCGCCGCCGAAATAGGCACCGCTGGTCACGTACTCAAACGGATTGTAGCGTTTATTGAAGAGATTGTTGACCGAGAGCGTGAAGCCAATCGGTCGTCCGATACGTGAGGTGCTGTAGCCGATCGAGGCGTTCACGAGACCGTAGCTCGGAATCAACTGGCCGTTGGGATCGGGCTGGCCGAGGAGGTTATTCCACATCGGCTGCGGTCCGGTGAAGTTATCCCAGATGCGGCCGGTGATGATCCCGGCTCCGGCGCGTTCTTCGCCGGCGATGCCGAGATTGTACGCGAATTTCGGAACCTGCGTCACCGGTAAGCCGCTGTAGTTAGTTCCGAGATAGTCGTAGGAATCGAAGTACGCGTGCGTCGTCGAGAGTCCGCCGAAGAGTTCGATACTGCGGCCGAACGTGCGGTCGAAGGCGAGCGTCAGCCCGGAGTAACGCGAGCTTCCCGAGGCCGATGCGACTTTCACGCCGGCACCGATCACGATGGGAATGTACTGGTCGCGAACGCGTTCGTCGAAGAAGCTCGCGGTGAGGAACGCCTCGCGCGGAGAACCGTCGAGCATCCGCCCGGCGAAGCGGCGAAAGTATTTTACGCCGACTTCTTGGTTCGTGCCCGTCTCCGGCGAGAGTCCGGCGACCGGAATGCCCTGATAGGGGCCGCCGGGCGAGGTCTGCGGGCTGCGCAACGCGCGTCCGAAGTTCGCGTAGAGCGCGAGGTTGGGATCGGCGAGGTACTGCAGTTCCGCCGACGGCTCGATGCCGGCGAACATCGTCCCCGAATCGCCGAGCTTCGTCTTGTTCGAGCAGATACCGCTCGCACTCGAAACGCCTTGACACTGCGGAAAACCCTCGAGCCCGGCGTTGAGGAACTTCGTCGCCAGCGAAACGTACCGGAAACCCGGCGTGAATTTCCAGCGATTGCCGAAGCGCATCAGATATTGGCCGTAGATCGTGAAGTTCTTCTGCTGAAAGTAATTGTTGCGATAGATCGATGGCTGTCCGATCGTCGAGGGAGCGCTCGGCGCCGACTGAGTCGGGTCGGCGTTGTAGAACGCATTGCGCGTGTTGTATAGCGACCCGAAGACCTCGCTGCCGAAATCAAGTGCATCGCCATTTCGTTCGTTGACGTGATGGAGCGTGAGCTTTTCAGAGAGCGTATCGGAGTACGGGTTATTATACTCGAAGCGACCGGAATTGTTCGCTTGGTCGAAATTGAAGTTCTTGACGTGAAGTCGGTCGCCGTGCCGATAGGAGAGAATATTCGAGAACGACCAGCCGTGCTCGAGCCCGTACTCTAAGTCGGCGGCGATCAGGCGCGTGCTGTTGGAATCGGTTTTCTGCCAGACGCCCAGAGGGAGCGCCGAGTAGAAGCCCGAGCTCTGCTGGCTATAGATCGCACCTGGGATCGGGTTACCGTTGAGATCGAAGCCGTTCGCCGTGACGTACGAGCCGGCGATCGGGTTTCCGTTCGCATCGTAGTTTTGCAGCGGTGAAAGCGGAATGAGATTCGGACGCATTTCGGTTCCCGATGCGCTGTAACCGAAGATGTCGAGCGAGCCGTTACCGAATTTGTTGACGATCTCACCGAAGGTGGCGTAGGTCGATCCCGGCGCGCTGATTCCGCTGCCGATGATGTTTCGATATCCCTGCGTAAACGTACGCCCGTGCGAGATGATGAACCCGAAGCGCTTGGAGATCGGCGCACTGTAGTCGACGTGAAATGCGCTGCCGCCATCACTCCCGTTCGATCCGGAGAGGTGCAAGTGCGGTGCGTTCTCGGGAAGCTGGGTGTAGAAATTCAACGTTCCGCCGATGCTGTCGAACGTCCGCGTCACCGGGCTTCCGGGGCCATATTCGACCGACATGCCGTCGAGGATCGAGAGATCGGGAATCTCGTCGGCCTGCCACTGCCCCGTCTGCGGGTTATTGAGAAAGACGCCGTTGAGACGGACGCCGATCATGCCGTTATCGACGATACCGGCTTGATTTGCCCAGCCCTGTTTGAACCCGCGAACCGTGATCATCGATTTCGCGGCCCCCGTCGAGCCGTAGCTCGCCACTAAAACACCCGGCGCGGTCTGCAGCAACTGCGCCGATCCGGCGAGGGCGCCCTGCGAGGCGATCTGCGTCTTGCTGAGCAGCACCTGCGTCTGTGCGGTACGGAAGACCTTTGAATAGGTCGGCAACGGACGCACCGAGTGCCCCTTAATAATAATGTGCGACACGACCGGCAATACTTTTAAGCGAACGCTCTTCGCCACGCCGCTGAGTACGGCGACGGTGTACGGCGCAATCTCTTGAAAGCGACCGTCGACCGTTAAAACATAGGTCCCCGGTTGAAGTCGACCCAGATGGAATGCACCGCTCTTGCCGGTCGTCGTCATGACTGCGGATGCCGAACCCCGCAAACGCGCTTTCACAATCGCTCCGGCGAGGTTATGGTCGGCGCGCGACGCGATAATACGACCGTGAATGGAACCTAACGGTGCCGCACTGAGCATCGCGCCATTGAACGCAAATGCACAACAGGCCAACGCGAGGGCGAGTACTCTCTTCACAAACGGAATCCCCTTCAACAACAACAGAGCGTGGAGCGAGATGCATACGGCATCTCCGCTTCACGCTATCGCGTCGGTCTTAAGGGCCGGTGATTCGATATTTAACGAACGTGATGACTTTCTTAAGGAGCGCCATCGAAGGGGGCGTGCCCGGCGAGGATCTTGCGCACCGCAACTGCCGGATAGCCGATTTTTTCGTTCACGCTATCCTCCCACGCATAGGCGATGAGATTCCGCAACATCGTCGCGCCGCGCGCGAGTTGTGCGGCGGTAAAGGCGCGCGCCTGCGCGCTGCCGCTCGCGAAGCCGCCCGCAGCGGCGATACGGTAGAGCGGAACGACGGCGGCGTTGCTCCCGCGCAGGTAACGACCGATCATTGCGAGGAGGCGTCGCTGCGAGATGCGTTGCTGTGGATCGAGCGGAACGTAGGCGGGAATATCCCGCTGAACGAGCGCCTCGGTTTCATACCGATCGACGAAGGCGCTCTCGAACTGCGAGTGAATGCCGCGCAGCTGCGGGAAATGCTCCGGATTGGGGCCACTCCCCCAGCCGTTAAAGTGGGTCGTCACGTGCAGCGGCTGCGAGCCGTCGGCGACGAAATGCCCCCAAACGCCGATATCGCGCAGGGTGAGCGTCGCGCGCAAACGCTCGTGTGCGGCGGCACGCGCGCGCGCCACCGGCGTCGTCGCGTGCGCTGCTGCATAGCGGTCGACGCGCCAGAGCGCGAAGTCGGTCCGGATTTGCTCCCAGCCGTCGGCGATGCTGTAGGGCAGATAGCCGACGCGGTAGGGCGTCGTTCGGGCGGCGAGTAGCGCCGCTGCGTATGCGGGCATGCTCGCCGGAAGATGCGCGAGCGAGATCGTACCGGCGATCGTGCCGTTATCGCCGATATCGAGATAATGCCCCGGATCGCGATCGGCATCCCACGAACTGCCCGAGCCCTTCAAGCGATCCATCTCCGGTCCGAGATACCGGAGTTCGCGGCGCGCGGCGGCGCTTCGTACGAACGCCGGGAGTCGGCCGGGAAGATTCGCCGCCGCGAGGTCGTTGATGATCTCGTGCCCTTTCTCTCCCCACGCATCGACACGAAGCGGCGCAAGAGCGAAAACGCTCAGCAAGAGCAGCGCGAGCGTACGATGGAATACGGTCGGTCGTATCACGATTGAAAAAACTCCCGTAACTCGTCGAGATGAGCGATGCGCGTCGCCGGCGGCAACGCTGCGATCATGCGCTTACCATATCGTTTTCCCTGCAATCGTCCGTCGAGGACGAGCACCGCTCCCCGGTCGCTGCGCGTGCGAATCAGACGGCCGAAGCCCTGCTTGAGCAACATCGTCGCCGCCGGGATCTGCAGCCGCACGAAGGGGTCCTCGCCGCTCTCGCGCAGCGCTTTCACGCGCGCATCGAGCACCGGATGATCGGGCTGCGCGAACGGAATGCGATCGATAATGACGCAACTCAGGCGCTCGCCCGGCATGTCGATCCCCTCCCAGAACGTGCGCGTGCCGACGAGCACCGCACCCGGCGTACTCGTGAACCAGCGCAGCAATCCATCGCGATCGAGGCCGCCGCGCGGACGCTGCACTTCAACGGGGTGAAGGCCGCTCGCGCGCAGACGCTCGCCGAACTCGTTCGCTCGGCGAAACGAGGTGCAAAGCAGGAACGCGCGCCCGCGCGAATACGAGAGCGCCTCCTCGACGTACCCGTAGGCACGGCGAACGAAATCTTCGTCGTCGGGCTCTAAATCGGCCGGCGCAACGAAGAAGCGCGCCTGCTCGCGATAATCGAACGGTGAATCCGCCACCAACTCCTCGGCCTGATCGATACCGAGCCGCGCGCGCATGTAGGTGAAATCTCCGTCGAGCGCGAGCGTCGCGCTGGTCAGCACGCACGGCGTACGCGAAAAAAGCAGCTCGCGCAGAATCGGGGCCGCATCGAACGGCGTGCAATGCAACTCGCTCCCTTGCGGGAACAATTGCGCCCAACGAATCGCATCGTCATCGGCGGCGAGCAGACGATCGACCACCTCCGCCTGCGTCGCCAACGACTTCACCGCCCCGGCGATTCGCAAATCGCGTTCGAGGTCGCCGCGCGGAGGGCGCTTCAACGCCGAGGTGCCGTTATCGGAGATCCAATTTTCGAGGTGGTACAACGCATCGCGCAGGCGATCGAGATCGGCGGCGATCTCCGGGCGCTCGTCAAGCCGCAGGAGTTCGGCTCCGCTTTCGCCGAGCCGATCGCTCAGATCGCGATAGCGATGCTCCACTTCTGTGGTGAGCGTTGTCGGTAAGTTGAAGTAGCGCCGTAGGCGGCGAAAGGTGCGCTCGATGCTTCGCCGAGAGAGCGACACGGTCAACACGTTCATCGCGATATCTTCGCAGGTATGCGCTTCGTCGAGAATCGCATGATCGTAGGCGGGCAGCAAGCCGCCGACAAAGGTATCGATAAAGAAAATCGAGTGATTGACGACGATAATATCGGCCGCGTCGGCATCGCGACGGCGACGATAATAGAAACAATCCTCGAAATGCGCGCACGATTCCCCGATACAATCGTCCCCGTCGGCATCGAAGCGCTCCCAGAGCAGCGGATCGAGGCGAAACGGCACGTCGGAGCGGTCGCCGGTCGTCGTCTCGTTCGCCCAGTCTCGCAACTTCGCCATTTCGGGGCGCTCGACGAGCGCGAGATCGCTCCGCGCGCTCTCCCATTTCTCGCGACAGAGATAATTCGCGCGCCCTTTGAGCAGCACGACGCGCGGCTCGATACCGAGGGCGCGTGCCACCATCGGTATATCCTTGCGGAAGAGTTGTTGCTGGAGCGCGATCGTCGAGGTCGAGAGAACGACGCGTTTGCCGCTGCGCAGCGCCGGAACCAGATAGGCGAAGGATTTGCCGACGCCGGTGCCCGCCTCGACCAACACGTGCGAGCCCCTTTCGAAGCCGTCTTCGACGGCGCGCGCCATCTCGAGTTGTCCCGGGCGCGGCTCGAAGCCGGGGAGTTCGCGCGCGAGCGCGCCGCCGGTGGCAAAAATTTCGTCGATGCCGGTGGAGTGACTCACCGATGCGGCGGCGACTCGGCTTCTTCGAGCGTCGAGTCGAGCGCCTCACCGGTCACGCTATCGATCACCTGCGCGCGCACCGGGCGAAACGGACGATAGATTGCAAGCGTCACCAGAAAACCCGTGAGGAGGCCGGCAACATGCGCCTGCTTCGAAATACCCGGGAACGAAAATGTAAAAATGAGATTGAGTAACAGAATGCCGAGATTTGCGCGCACGAGTTGAAGCCCGGCGGGGCCATTCTTCAGGCCGATCGCGAAGAGCGCGCCGAAGATGCCGAAGATCGCGCCGCTTGCGCCGAGCGTCGGATCGTACGGATTCCCAAAACTGAAATAGGTGACGCCGAGCCCCGAGGCGATTAACGAGAGCGTGTAGACCACCGCAGTACGCGGCGTTCTGAGAATCGGCTCGATGAACCGGCCGAGCACCCAGAGCGAGAACATGTTGAGCCCGATATGGATGATCGATGCGTGGAGAAACGCGCTGGTAACGATGCGCCACCACTGCCCCTGCTGGACCAACGCGGGCACCAACGCGCCGGCGTTGTCGATCTGCCCGATCGTCACGTTGCCGGTAAGGATTCCGGCGCCCATCGTGGCGATCTCCCAAAAAAAGACCAGCACGCATACCACGACGATCGCGTGCGTGAACCGGGGGCGGGGCGGCATCAACCTGCGGCGCCTGCCGGTTCGACCAAAAGCATCCGTGCAAGTTCGAGCGAGATCGCGCGTTCGCCGCT
>JAJYFM010000072.1 GCA_021790895.1 bacterium | reverse complement strand
GCGAGCTTGGCGTCGATCTACACAGCGTTCCCGGCAGCGGGCCGAACGGACGCATCACGCGCGAGGATGTGCAGGGGCATGTGAAAGCCGCACTCGCCGGCGGTGCGGGCTCCGGCGGCGGCGCATTTGCGGGACTTCCGCCGTGGCCGACGCCGAATTTCGCGTCGTTCGGAGAGATCGAACGCGTGGAATTGCCGCGCATCAAACGCCTCTCGGGGCCGAACCTGCATCGCAATTGGGTACAGATTCCGCATATTACCAACTACGACGAGGCCGACGTTACCGATCTCGAAGCATTCCGCGAACGCGTCAATGCCGAGCAAGGGAAGCGCGGTGGCGCGAAGCTCACGATGCTCGCGTTCCTCATAAAAGCCTGCGTGGCCGCACTCCGGGCGTTTCCCGAGTTCAACTCCTCGCTCGTCGGCGAGAGCCTCGTATTGAAGCGCTACTACAACATCGGTTTCGCCGCCGATACCCCGGGCGGACTCGTCGTGCCGGTGCTCAAAGGCGCCGAGCAGTTGGGGTTGCTCGAGATCGCGCAGCGCAGCGCCGAGTTGGCGGGGAAGGCCCGCGACGGGAAATTACCGCTCGCCGATATGCAAGGCGGAAGTTTCACCATCAGTTCGATCGGCAGCATCGGCGGAACGCAATTCACGCAGATCGTCAACGCGCCCGAGGTGGCGATTCTCGGAGCGACGCGCGCGGCGATGAAGCCGATTTGGAACGGCACGGAGTTCGTCCCGCGCCTCATTCAGCCGATCAGCGTCAGCTACGATCATCGCGTGATCGACGGGGCCGGAGCGGCGCGTTTCCTGCGTTACGTTGCCGACCTGCTCGGCGATTTCAAGCGCGTGGCGCTGTAGCGCTCGGCGATTGGGGCTTCGCTGCGGCGAATTTCTCGTAGAGCCGGCCGAGCGCGTTGGCCATTGCGCGCCGATTGAGGTATGGGTCGGGAGCCGTCGTCGGGAGGCTTTTATCACGTGCGCGCATGTCGTTGTAGAGCGCCTTCCACTTCGGCCCTGCATAGCCGGATGCAGCGAGACCGACCAACACCGCACCGTTGTATGCGAGGTTATTCCGCCATTTCTTCCGACCCGCCGGGAGCATCAACGTCACCCTCGCAACACCCAAATCCGTAAGGTTCGCTTGGTAAAGATGCCACCGGAGATGCTGTTTGCTTTTCGCGTGATGAACATTAATTTCAACGGTCTGATCGAATCGGTCGAATCCTGCGTAGAGCCCGTGCATCAGCCAGTTTATTTCGGCCGACGTAAATTGCTCGCCGAGAATCGAGACTGGCCCAGATACCAGTACCTTCGAACGACCGAATGGATGAGGCGCTCCAAACATTTTTATTTGGTTATCAACGTTTTTCGCGAAAACCATCGCGCCGATTGCCGTCGCTTGCGTTTTTGCTTTTTGCAAATCGGAGAGCGCTCGGTTCTTTTTACCTAATTCTGCGCGCATCATCGCTCGCATCGCATATGTCATTGGATTTTTATCGTGCAGCGAAATGGCTTGCGTGAGAGATTTTTCCGCTGATGCGTACCGCCCTAGAGTCGCATACGTCTGCCCCTGAAGCTCGAACGCTCGAATTTTAAAAGGTTCCAGCGCAACCGCGTCGGCAAATTCTGCCCCCGCCTTCGAATAGTCGGCCGACGCGAGCTCAGCCTTTCCCAGCGCGACACGGGCCGAATAGCTCGAGGGAGTCAACAGCATTTGTTTTTTACAATCCGCGATGGCTTCGGTCGGTCTACCAAGATGCCGAAATACCTTACAGCGATCTTCGTAAATATTTCCGTTCGTTAGCCCGAGATCGATGGCGCGGGAGTATTGCACGAGCGATTCGGGGTATTGTTGCAACATCCGCAACATATTCGCAAATTCAAAATGAGCGAATTCGCTTGTCGGCGATATTTCGACGCCTTTTTTGCAATCGACGAGGCCACTCGCGATACCCTTCAGTGTCGGATTTCCCACCGAGTGGACCACACACCGCAAGGTATACGCATTTCCGTCTTTTGGGTGCAACGCTATATATTTATCGATTTTTTGCGTCGCGCTAAGTGCGTCGTTCGGTGATTTCATCGAAACGAGAATTTCCACCAGCCCCGGCGACAAAATACTTTCAGCCGCCCGGGCTCCCGAGGTCGCCGCCAGCAAGAAGCAAAAGAAAAGCAGGAACGCTCTACGTACCATAATGCGGCGTACTTCGCCCTAGGTCCGTTCGTGCCCTGCCGAGTCCGCTCGATTCCTCGCTGTTCATCCGATCGAAGCTTCGCGGTTCTCTCGTTTCTTGTGCAAGCGCTGCCAGAGCGCGAGCACGGTTCCGCCGCTGATAACTTCGGGTCGACATCAGCAACGACATTGTCGTTCGTTGTCTGCGCATGAGCGTTGACCTTCATTAAGAAGGTCAACAGCCCAACGCTTGCGAGCCACGCATAGTTTAGGAGAATATTTGTTGCATCGGAATAAAATCGTGTGAGAAAGGCGATAGTGTATCCACCACATCAATGCGACCATCAAAAACGTGAACACGCAAGAAAACAACCACAAAGGGTTTTGTAAGAGTGCTATGGCGTGATTTGGAATCACGAGGCCGAAAGTGCGTTGGGCAAGGATGGACGAGGGGTTCGTCGCGATTCGCTTTTACAACACTGCCTCTCCAAGGAGGGCGCGCGCACGTTCGTTGTTGTCGGTGCTGATTGCAACGACCGCGAAGCCTTCGTCGCGCCGTACGTGGTGGAGCGAACGAATGTTGATCGATGCATCCCCAAGTCGGCGCGATACCGCTGCGAGCGCTCCCGGTCGGTCTTCGATCCGCGCAAGGAGGACGCTGTCAGTAACCGCCGGGTGCCCTGCGTCGGCGAGGGCGGCGAGCGCCTCATCCTCGCGCTCCACCTCGAGCCGAACCAGTGCAGCACTACCGTGCGATTCCACCGCGATCCCTTGAATATCGACGCCGCGTGAAGCAAGAACCTCGGTAATCTCCGCGAGAAGACCCGGCCTATTCGGAACGATCGCCCTCAAGCTTTGCATGCATCCTCCTTACGTGACGTTGCGAGGTCGGCCACCAATGCATCGATCTGCTCTCGGCCCACATTCGGCAACACCACGACATGTGAGATATCGCCTGCGGTCGCGAGTTGCCAGCGTCGTTGCATCTCGGGGGAAACGCGGGGAAGCACCACCGTGATTGCGTTCGGGTTGCGCCACGCCGGAACGCCGATCTCCAGCAGACGTTGCACGAGATATTCAGCGTGCTCGAGCGAACGTGCAAGTCGCGCGCGCAACCCGGCTTCACCGAGCTGTTGCAGGCGATACCAGAGCATCAGCGGAGAAAATCCGCTCCGCGAGCCGGTAATCGTCGTATCGAGGCTTCCGATATAATCGATCGTACGCGCGATGCGTTGCACGTTGTGCTTGCGCGCGATGACGATCCCGCAGGGAATCGGCGCGCCCAAAAATTTGTGTCCGCTAATCGCCACCGAGTCGGCTCCATCGGCGAAATCCCAGGCTGGGCGCGGCTCGAGATACGCCGCATAAGCGCCTGCAAGGGCGGCATCGGAATGAATGTAGCGTTCGCGAATCGCAAGCCGATCCATCATCGCCGCGATGCGCCCGATATCATCGCGCGCTTCGGTCATCGTCGTGCCGATATTTGCGAAGATAATCGGCGGCCGGTCACGGTGAATTTTCAGTGTTTCCAAAAGATCGTCATAATCGATCTCGCCGTTGCTTTGCGAGCGAATCGTAATATGCCGCATCCCGAGGAAGTGCAGATTTTTCGCAACGCTGTAGTGGGTTGCCTCGGAGTAGTAGACCATCCCATCGGGATGGAGCTCGCGCGCTAGGTAGAGACCATAGAGATTCCCTTCGGTGCCACCGTTGGTGACGTACCCCCACCAGTCGTCGTGCGGCGCGCGAGTCGCTTCGGCGAAAAACGAAACGACCTCGCGCTCGCATTCGCGGGTATGCACGCGGTAGGTGCTTTGCGCGAATGGGTCGCCGATGTTATTGAGCGGGAACGCCATAAATCGTTCGATCTCGGAATAGTCGAAATCTTTCGCACCTGGGTAGCCGAGCGAATCCTTATTCGCCGCACCTAGCTCCTCAAATAACCGATCGAGGCGTTCCAACGGGGGACCTCCGACGTTTTCTCTCAGCTTCGTTCCGAGCGTCGCGCTTCGCCGCACTTAGCCTTTGGCGGCCGCACGCAATTGGCGAAGCACGTACTGGAGGATTCCCCCGTGCCGATAATATTCGGCCTCATCGGGGGTATCGATGCGCACGCGAGCCTTGAAGTGCACCGACTTTCCGCTCTGCGGATCAGTTGCCTTCACTTGGACTTCCATGCGCGGCTTTACCCCATCGGCGATGCCGTGGATTTCGACGATCTCTTCGCCGCTTAATGCATAGCTGCCGGCATTCTCGCCGTTGACGAATTCGAGCGGCAGCACGCCCATACCGATCAGGTTGCTGCGATGAATGCGCTCGAACGATTCGGCGATCACCCCCCGCACGCCCAACAACGCCGGCCCCTTCGCCGCCCAATCGCGTGAGGAACCCGAACCGTATTCCTTGCCGGCGATAATCACCAACGGCGTTCCGTCTTTCTTATACTGCATCGCCGCATCGAAAATCGACATCTGCTCGCCGGTCGGCAGGTAGCGCGTTACGCCGCCTTCGACGCCCGGGACCAATGCATTGCGCAGCCGGATATTCGCGAAGGTTCCACGCATCATCACCTCGTGGTTCCCGCGGCGAGCGCCGTAGGAATTGAAATCCGCCGGTTCGATGCCGCAGGCACCGAGATATTTCGCCGCCGGCGAGTTCTTCGCAATCGATCCGGCCGGCGAGATATGATCGGTGGTAACCGAGTCGCCGAGGACCGCCAACACGCGTGCGCCGACGATATCTTTCGTGGCGCCCGGTTCGGCGGGCATTCCTTCAAAGTAGGGCGGATTTTTCACGTACTCCGATTTCGGATCCCATGCATACCGCTCGCTCGCCGCAACGGCGAGATTCGCCCAGTTGGCATCGCCGCGGAACACGTCGGCGTAACGCGATTTGAACATTTCGTCGGTGACGCACTGCGTGACAACGCGCGCGACTTCTTCGTTCGTCGGCCAAATATCGCGCAGATAAACGGGCTTCCCATCGCTACCGACGCCGAGTGGGTCGTTCGTCAAATCGATATCGAGTCGCCCTGCCAAAGCATATGCGACGACCAGCGGCGGTGAAGCAAGATAGTTCGCTCGTACCTGCGCGTGAATGCGTCCCTCGAAGTTGCGGTTCCCGGAGAGCACCGCACCGACGAAGAGATCGCGTTCCGAGATCGCCTCGCCGACCTCGGTCGGTAAGGGGCCCGAGTTGCCGATACAGGTGGTGCAGCCGTAACCGACGAGGTTAAAGCCGAGCGCGTCGAGCGGACGCTGAAGATCGGCCTTCGCTAAATAATCGGTAACGACTTTACTCCCCGGCGCAAGCGAGGTTTTCACCCACGGTTTGCGCGTGAGGCCGCGTTCGACGGCGCGTTTTGCCAACAAGCCCGCAGCAACGAGCACCGACGGATTACTCGTATTCGTGCAACTCGTGATCGCAGCGATCACCACCGATCCGTCAGCGAGTTCGGCCGGCCCTTCGGAGAGTGCAACGCCGCCGTTTCCACCCTCGTTCTGCATCCGCTCCGCACCGCGATTCGCAGGTGTCCGCGTCTTGGCGTACTCGGCAAACGCACTATTAAAGGATGACTTCACTTCGCCGAGGCGGACGCGATCCTGCGGACGGCGCGGGCCGGCGAGGCTCGGCTCGACGCTGCCGAGATCGAGCACGAGCGTATCGCTATATTGCGGTTCGGGCGCGTCGTCGGTGCGGAAGATCCCTTGCGCGCGCGCGTAGGCCTCGACCAGCGCGATATGCTCGGGCGCGCGCCCGGTCAGTCGCATATACTCCAACGTCCGTTCGTCGATGGGGAACATTGCAACCGTCGAACCGAACTCCGGCGACATGTTGCCGATCGTCGTGCGGTCGGCGACCGGCAGACGGCTTAAACCTGTACCGTAAAACTCGACGAATTTTCCGACGACGCCTTTCTTGCGCAACATTTGCGTCACCGTCAGCACGAGGTCGGTCGCCGTAACCCCTTCGCGCAACGCACCCTCAAGTTTGAACCCGATTACTTCGGGAATCAACATCGTGACCGGCTGCCCTAACATCGCCGCTTCGGCCTCGATCCCGCCGACGCCGAAAGCGAGCACGCCCAAACCGTCGACCATCGTCGTGTGCGAGTCGGTACCGACCGCGCTATCGGGATAGGCAACGGCGGTCGCCGGATCGTAGGCAACCCCGGCCCCACCGGCGCCGAAAATCACGCGCGCAAGATACTCGATGTTGACTTGATGGACGATTCCGGTGTCGGGCGGAACGGCGCGGAAATTCGCAAGCGCAGATTGCCCCCATTTCAAGAATGCATAGCGTTCGCGATTGCGATCGAATTCGATTTCGGCATTGCGATCGGCCGCATCGGCGGATCCGAATCGATCGACCTGCACCGAGTGGTCGATAACGAGTTCGACCGGCTGCAGCGGGTTGATGGCGTTCGGGTCGCCGCCCATCGCCGCCATCGCATCGCGCATCGCCGCAAGATCGACGACGCACGGAACGCCGGTGAAATCCTGTAAGAGTACGCGTGCCGGACGAAACGCGATCTCCTTTTCGGAGTGCGAGCGCGGACTCCAACGCGCGAGCGCTTCGATGTCGGCTTTCGTTACCGATCGACCGTCTTCAAATCGCAACAGATTCTCTAAGAGAATTTTGATTGAGTACGGCATCGTTGCGAGTTCGGCGAGCCCAGCCTCGTGCAGTGCAGCGAGGCGGTAATACGTGTAGGATCGGTCGCCGACTTGAAGCTTGGCGACGGCATTGAAGCTTGATTTTTGAGCGCTCATGATATGAGCGTTACTTTCGGCTCTCCTTTTGCATAGCCCTCGACGACAATTCGCGTTTCACCCGACAAAAGTCTCCACAACGGCTCGACGACGAGCGCGGTACGCCATGAAGAAAGCCCG
>JAJYFM010000029.1 GCA_021790895.1 bacterium | reverse complement strand
GGATCGATTGGCGCCTACCTCGCATACCGAAAGACACACCCGACTCCGAGTCACGGCTGACGACAGAAAAGCATTAGAAAAGAACGTTTGGCGCCCGGTATGATGAAACGACCGGGTGCCTTTTTTTGCCCGACGATACCGAGAACGATAGGGAGCGATGAGCGCACTCCAACCACAACTCGACGAGATAGCACGGCGACTCCGTGCCGCAGCCGACGCGGTGAACGATAGCGCCGCTCTCGAAGAACTCCGCGTCCGTTTCCTCGGACGCAGCGGCGAAGTCACGCTCGTACGGCGCAGCATCGGCACCTTACCGCCGACGGAGCGCCCCGATGCCGGAAAAACGATCAACGACGCGGTGGCGGCGATGGAAGCGGTGCTCGAGGGTGCAAACGCGCGCATCGCACGCGGCGCACTCGACGAGGAGCTCAAACGTCGCGTCGACGTGACGTTCCCCGCCCCCGATAGCGCATTGGGATCGATTCATCCAGTGCGTCGCATCATCGAAGAGATCGCTGAAACCTTCGAACAACTCGGCTTTGCGACGGTGCTCGGCGCCGAGGTCGAGCCAAGCTATTACACCTTCGACGCGCTCAACATTCCCGCCGATCATCCCGCGCGCGAAGGCTTCGATTCATTCTTCATCACCCCCGAGCTCTTGCTGCGCCCGCATACCTCGCCGATGCAGATCCGCACGATGCAGCAGCATCGCCCGCCGGTCGCTATCCTCGCACCGGGGCGCTGCTATCGTCGCGACGCCGTCGATGCGCGCCATCTCTTTCAATTCCATCAGGTCGAAGGATTGCTCGTCGCCGAAGGCATCAACTTCGGACACCTCAAGGGCGCGCTCGCCCATCTCTCGCGCACGCTCTTCGGCCCCGATCAACGCGTTCGTTTTCGCCCCTCGTTCTTTCCGTTCACCGAGCCGAGTGCCGAGGTCGACACGACCTGTCCGAAATGCAAAGGCAACGGCGGTAGCTGTTCGATGTGCGGCGGCTCGGGCTGGATCGAGATCGGCGGCGCCGGAATGGTGCATCCCAACGTGTTGCGCGAGGTTGGATACGACCCGGCGGAAGTGAGCGGTTGGGCCTTCGGCGTCGGCGTCGAACGCATCGCTCTCGCCCGATACGAGATCGACGATATCCGTCGTCTGATCGAATGCGACACCGATTTCTTGCGTCAACTCCAATAGGGATTTCGAAACAGCATGCGCCTTCCGCTCGCCTGGCTCCGCACCTACGTCGATCTTCCCGACGAGGTCGATGCGATCGCCGAAAAACTTTCGATGCTCGGGTTCCCCGTTGAGAGCATCGAACGAAAGCCCACGATTACCGGCGTCGTCGTCGGCCGCATTACCGCGCTCGAGAAACACCCGAACGCCGACCGCCTTCAGGTCTGCACCATCGAGATCGGCGCGAGCAAAGCGCTGACCATCGCGACGGCGGCGACGAACGTCGCCGTCGGACAGACGATTCCGGTCGCACAGATCGGCGCGATTCTTCCGCACCTCACCATCGCTCCGCGAAAGATGCGCGGCGTTGAATCCGAGGGCATGCTCTGTTCCGCCGAGGAGCTCGCGCTGCCGGCGGAGTGGTTTGAAGACGGCATCATGCAACTCGACGAAACGTTGCCGCTTGGCAGCGACGTCGTCGCCGCATTCGGCCTCTGCGAGCCGATTCTCGAAGTCGAGATTACCTCGAATCGCGCCGATGCGATGTCGGTCCTCGGAATCGCGCGCGAACTCGCCGCCGCCTACGGCACGGCGCTGCGTTCGCCGTCCTTCGAGAACCCGGGCAGCGCAGCGACTCCCGAGGGAAAGGCGCCGCAGGTCGAATTGCGCTCCGCCGATTGCACGCGCTTCGTCGCGCAACGCGTCGAAGGTGTGCGCGTCGCGCCCGCCCCGAGCGCGATTCGCATCCGCCTCGCACAGGCGGGGCAACGACCGATCGATGCCCTCGTCGATATCTCGAATTACGTCATGCTCGAGATCGGGCAGCCGCTCCACTTTTACGACGCCGACGCCGTTCCGCACGCGCACCTCATCGTGCGCGACGCCGCACCCGGCGAACGACTTACGACGATCGACGAGCGCGAACTCGAACTCGACGAACGCGCGCTCGTGATCGCCGACGAGAACGGCGTGCAAGGGCTCGCCGGTATTAAAGGCGGCAACGTCGGTGAGGTTCGCGCAAGCACGACCGCGCTTATTATCGAAGGCGCGACCTTCGTCGGAGCGCGTATTCGGCGCACGAGCGCGCGTTTCGCATTACGCACCGAGGCTTCGTCGCGCCACGAACGAACGCTGCCGCCCGCGCTTGCAGATGCCGGCGTTGCGCGCGCCGCATCACTGCTCGCCGCACTCGGTGCGCGCGCATTCGCGCCGGTGATCGTCGGCGGCGATATTCCGCAGGCGACCCCGATCGCGCTGCATGCACGCGAGGTGAAGGCGCTGCTCGGTATCGAGGCCGCGCCCGATTCGATCGCGTTCCATCTGCGCGCGCTTGGATGCGAAGTTACCGTCGATGGCGAGCGCCTCACCGTACGGCCGCCGTGGTGGCGTCGCGATCTCACCCAGAGTGTCGATCTCATCGAAGAATATGCGCGTCTCGAAGGTTACGATCGCATCCCCGAGTCGTTACCGTGCGTTCCGGCAACGGCGATTTCGAGCGCGCGTTTTCGGCGCGAGCGCGACGCCGCGCACGTGCTCGAAGCGCTCGGCTATCGCGAAGTGCTTACCTATTCGCTCGTCGGCGAATCGTTGCTCGGTACGCTGGCGAACGCCGAGCTCGACGAGCGGACGCGGAGCGTTGAAGTCGCGAACCCGCTCTCGGAGGAGCAGCGCTATCTGCGCGCCTCGCTCGAAGCCGGACTGCTCGCCTATCTCGCGCGTCGCGACGAACGCGCCGCGATCTTCGAGATCGGACATGCCTTTGCACGCGGTGAAAACACCGTGCTCGAGACGCCGACGATCGCCCTCGCACTGACGACTGAAACGATCGACGAAGCCGACTGGCACGATCGCGGCTTCATGCAGATCAAGAGCGATGCACTCGCGCTGCTTGCACGCCTTACCGGGCGTCCGGTCGCCGTTGCAAGCGGCAAGCATCGCTTCTTGCACCCGGGAATCTCCGCGGAGCTCTCGATCGAAGGGCGCACCGTCGGTGTCGTCGGTCGATTGCACCCCTATCTCGCGCAGAGCTTTGCGCTCGCGCGCCCCGTCTATCTTGCGGCGTTTGCCGTCGATGCGCTCCCCGCGTACCTCGCACCGCGCTATACCCCGCCCTCGAAATTCCCGGCGACCTACCGCGATCTTGCACTCGTGCTCGCACCCGAGGTCGAGGCGGCCGCCGTCGAACGCGTCGCGCGCGAAGCGGTCGGTGCGGAATGCGTCGGCGTTCGCGTCTTCGACGAATATCGCGGAGCGCAGGTCGACGCCGATAAAAAGAGCCTGGCGGTGCGGATCACGCTGCAGAGCCCGAACGAAACGCTCACCGACGCGGCCGTCGACGAGCGGATCGGTGCGGCGATCGCGCGCCTCCACGACGAACTCGGAGCGACCGTTCGCCGGTGAGCTTCGCCTGGCCCGACATCGTCATCGCTGCGATTCTCATCATCGCCGCATTCCGTGGTTGGCGCCGCGGACTCATTGGCGAACTTGCCGGGGCGATCGCGCTCTTTGCGGGATTACTCGCTCCATGGTATTACAACGGCTCCGCCGACGCGACGATCGCAAGCCTCGCGCATGTCGGCCCGGGATCCGCGCACGTGATCGGCATGTTTCTCACCGGCATTGCCGCCTATGCCATCGTGATGGCGTTAGCCTGGGCGCTCGAGCGGATCGCAAAACTTCCGGGTTTAGGGTTACTCAACAGCAGTATCGGCGCGCTGATTGCGCTGGCGAAAGGAATAATTTTTCTCTGGCTGCTGCTCTACGTGGCGCTCTTCTTCCCGCTCTCACCCGATTTGCGCCGCGATCTCGGGCGCTCGGGTTTAGCGACAATGCTCGTGCAGCCCGACGCACGGATCGATGCAGCGCTCCAGGCGCACGAGCCCTGGTTCGCGCGACCCTTTACGAGGTCGCTCTTCAACCGACACCGACTCTAACGATCGCATGAGTTCGTTTCGCGAGCTCGCCACGGCCGTCCGCGGAAGTCGGCGCTATTCGCGCTACGCCGTCGGCACGATTATGCTCGGCACCATCATGGGGCCGCTCGACGGATCGATCGCCAACGTTGCGATGCCGACCATCGCGCACTTTTACGGTCGCAGCGTCGACGAAGCCGAGTGGGTCTTGCTCGCCTATATGTTGGTGACCGCATCGATGTTGGTGCTCTTCGGACGCATCGGCGATATCTTCGGCCACAAACGCGTCTATCAGGTCGGCTTCGGCATCTTCGGACTGGGCTCGTTGCTCTGCGCGCTTTCGCCATCGCTCGAAGCGCTGATTGTGATGCGCATTTTTCAAGCGATCGGTGCGGCAATGCTCGTCGCTTGCACGCAAGCACTCATCGTCGAATCGGTCGCACCGGAACGCCGAGGGCGAGCGATCGGCCTCAACGGCGCTGCCGTCGCGGTCGGCCTGACTGCCGGCCCAATCCTCGGCGGCGCCATAATCGCACTCGGAGATTGGCGTTGGATCTTTGCGATCAACGTGCCGATCTCAGTGCTCGCGCTGATCGCCGCGAGTATCGTCTTGAAACCCGCTGCGCCGCGCCGCGAAGGCTTCGACCCCTTCGGAGCGATGCTTTCGATTGTCGGACTCTTCGCACTCTCGCTCGCACTCTCGCGCGCGCATCGATGGGGCTGGAGCTCGGCGACGACGCTCGGCTGGATCGCACTTTCCTTTTTTGCACTCTCGCTCTTCGTCGTCGTCGAACAGCGCGTCTCCGCTCCGACCTTCGACCTCACGCTCTTTCGCTCGCGCATTTTCGCTTTCTCAACCATCGCTGCGTTTTGCTACTTCATCGCCCAATCCGGCGTCGTCTTTTTGGTTCCGCTGACGGCCCAACTTGCATTGCATGCAACCCCGCTTCAAGCGGGCCTTTTGCTGGTGCCGCTCACCGCTCTCAATGTCGCGCTCGCGCCCGCTGCCGGTGCGCTCTCCGATCGAATGCCCGCGCGCTATCTTTCGACGGCAGGCGCGATTCTCGTGGCCGTTGGGACGCTGTTACTCGCGCATCTACCGGCGATTCCCACAACGGTGGAGATTATGCTCGCGCTCGTCGCGACGGGAATCGGCACCACGATTTTTTCACAGCCGAATAACAACGCGATTATGTCGTCGGCTCCGCACGAACGGCGCGGGGTCGCTGCCGGAACGCTCGCGACCGCGCGCACCACCGGACAACTTCTCGGAGTGGCGACCGCAGGTGCCTATTATTTCGCGCATAGCTACGGAAACGCCGCCGATACCTTCGCTCCGGCGAGCGGCTATTTTGCGCTCCTCACGCTGGCGATGCTCGCCGTCGCCGTTCTCTCTTACGTTCGCGAATAAGCGTGCCGTAAGAGCTTTAGCACTTATACCACGTCGGCTTTTGTATGGTAAGCGGCGAAACTTTCGCCGGCCCGATATATCTGCACGTCTTTTTGGGGAAGTGGATTTGTAGGTTGACGTTGTAGAGCACGACGTTATCGATCGACTGCGAGCCGACGATCGTGAGTTTTTTACTCGGGTCGATTTTGCAAGATGCCGGTTTTCCAGATTTTGCCGGCGTGCATTTGAGTTTCGTTCCTCCGCTCTTGATCGTGACCACCGTCGGCGGGAGCATGAAGACGGAGACGCGTTCAAATCCGGCCACTTCGATTTTCTTCGTACAAGAGTTTGTGAAGTCTGCCTCATGCCGCTTTTCGATTCCGTACCTTCCTGAAGACCCGGTGACGGCGATTGGGCCGTCGAGATAGACCGCGATCGGCAATGGCGTACTCTCGTTGCTTCCTTTCGACGTCATGCGTGCCTTGCCGAAAAGCAAGAAGCTTGGGAGCCCGTCGGGATCGATCCGTTCGATACCAAACTGCGGCTGCCAGTGCATCGTCGCCGCAAAGCTCCCGCAGTTGGGAACCGGTTCGATATCGCGAATCGTCACCGTGCTGCCGCGAAGATCGAGCTTCGTATAACTCTTGCTATGTTTTCCGTTATAGATCGTGATGCTCGCGTCGGCCGAACAGCGCGCGCCGTCGGAGTAGACGAGCAGCAGCCGGATGGTATAGCGCTTCGTCATCGTCGCCTTCGGCACCGGATAACGATGCTGCACGGTTGCGCCGGCACTCCGACCCGCTGCCGAGGATCCGTCGCCGAAGAACCAGGCTCGCGAAGTTAATCGACCTCCCGGCGGAGCCGTGCTTTTATCGACGATCGTGATCGTGCTCCCACCCGCGGCGCTGCCGGGAGCGGCTATGAGCGCGCGGCAACTCGGAACGCCCGCCGCACGGGCGAATTCGTGATGAACCATCGGAGATGGCGCGACGAGGAGGACGGCCGCAAGCGCGGCGACGACACGGTGCATCATGGAACGATTGCGACTCCATCAGCGTAAGCAAGCCCGGTAGAACTTCCGGTAATCGTGCGAATCGGGGACTGCGGGCTTCCGGTCACCGGAGCGAAGACTTCGACTTCGTTCGATCGCCCGAAAACATAGAGATCGTTCGAAGCATCGACGGCGATGAGCGCTTGATCGATGAGAAAGTCGTAACTACTCCCTTGGATCACCGCCGACGGAACGGCGTTTCCGGTCGAACCCGGGGGGTAGACCGTGATCGTATTGGTCGCCGAATTCCCGACGTAGATACGCCCCGTCGAATCGACCGCGAGCGCTTCGGGGCCATCGAGCCCGGTCGCATTTCCGGCAATCGTTGCGATCGGCGTGGCGTTCCCGCTCGCTCCGGCGGCATATTCAACGACCGAACCAGAGCCGTTCCCATTCACGACGTAGATATTTTTGCTGCCGTCGAAGGCTACCTGGTACGGCATGTTGAGCCCCGTGTTCGTTCCCGATATCGTTTTCACCGGGCTCGCCGAGCCGTTCGCGCCGGGAGCAAAATACTCGATGATATTATTATTTGCGTCGGTGGCAACGAGATCGCCGGATGTAGGATCGATCGCGAGTCCCCAGCCGCTCGCATCGGTTGTCAGGGTCGTCGATGGAGCCGCACTCCCGCTCGCTCCATAGGCGTAGGAGAGTATTTGCGTTCCGCTGACGCTGTAGGCAACCACGTAGGCGCGCCCCGTTGCGTCGACGGCGATTCCGGTCGGTGATTGAATCGACGCGGTAAAACTCGCAACCGGGGCGACGTTACCATTCGCTCCCGGAGCGAATGCGCCGAAGGTGTACGCGCTGCCTTGGCTCAGTGCGTAGAGCGTTCCGGCGGCGGGAGCCGGCGCAGCGGTCGGTGATGCCGTTGGCGACGCACTCGGCGACGCACTCGGCGACGCACTCGGCGAACTCGATGGGAGCGGCGAGGGCGCCGGCGTCGCGACCGTCGCCACGTCGTAGAGTTCGAGCAGGTAGGTCACCCCGGCGTCGAGCGTCAAGGGCGTCGCGCTCCCGGTGAAGGTTAATGTCGATCCGGAGATCGTCGCCGGCCCGATGTTCGCCATCAACGACGCTTGCGCACTCGTCCCCGCGAAGATCGCGATGAAGAACGCTTTATTGACGGTCGAGAGCCCTGCGGGCAACTGAATCGAAAAGCTCGGTACACTTCCAAGCGTGACATTCTGCGAGACTTGAAGCGTCACCACGTAGAGCACGCTCGGCGCCAAGGTCGCCTGCGGCGAGCGCACGACGTGCGGTTTCAATACCTGCGAGCGATGGAGCGCTTGCGGAGTCGGCGCGCCGACCGGCACCGCCGTCGCCGCTGCAAGGGTGAGCGTCGTCCCGTTCGGTGCATTACTCGTGGGCAGTTGCAACGTTCCGGAGTACCCGCCCGCGCTCGGGAGCGCGACCGGGCCGCCGGCCATCGTCAGCTTCAAGGCACTCGGGCCCGTCGGCGCCGACGTCGGCGGCAGCGCCGGCGCGCCCCCGCTGCCGCCGCAGCCCCCCAGCACGGCGATCCCTCCATAGAGGGCGAGGGTTAAAAAAAGCATGCTGCGTCGCATCGATCGGTGATCTCCAGTCGGCGGGTTTTCCACGCAGCGTAGAGTGAGGATCTTACATTCCCCTTAGCGCGGGGACGGGAGGGCGCCGCGACGACCAGAAGAGTAAGCAAGCCAATGTCGGCTGCAACGCTCGCACTTGCCCTTGCCATGACCCGGGTACACCCGGCCCTCGCTCCCTGCGTACACACGGTTCGGCAAGCATCGCGGACGCAACGCGGGAGTTTCGTCGAATCGATTGCGCTCGCGGCCCCACGAAGCAGCGGCCCCTGGGAGATCTTCGCGCCATCCCGAAGCCGTGCCGCGCTCGCCTATCGAGCGGCGCCGCTTGGCCGACGGATGGTTCGCTTCGACGACGAGATTCCCGACGACGGGCACGTCCTTTACGGTGGGCCGCCGGCCCTCACCATTCCAAACGCATGGGCTCGCCGTCCACTCTTCGTTCGCGTATTCTCGAACGCGAAAAACCCCGGTTGCATTCGCGCCGCGCCGGTTGCGTTCGTCCTTCATCGCGA
Source organism: bacterium (assembly GCA_021790895.1). Classification (GTDB taxonomy): domain Bacteria; phylum Vulcanimicrobiota; class Vulcanimicrobiia; order Vulcanimicrobiales; family Vulcanimicrobiaceae; genus JABEUX01. Next base: position 17,818 of record JAJYFM010000029.1, on the reverse strand, counting down.
GCCCGGGCACGTTCCACTCTATCTCTACTTTGGGCTGCTCGGTGGAACCACGCTCACGATGTTGGTTCTTTTCGTCATGTCCGGCGAACCGTTCATCGGCTGGTACCTCGCCTATCTTTGCTCGCTCCTCTTCTATCAATTGTTCCGTAATGATTTTTTGTGGCGGCTCGGTTGGCCCTTCGGCCCGTGGCATAGCGGCGAGATCGAATACGTGCTGTGGGGGCCGAACGTTGCCCTCTACGCACAGTTTGCACGATTTTTTCTCCAGACCTCGCGTTACGCTGCGCGCATCGACCGTCTTCTTTTTTTCAGCATCGTTGTGTTGCTGGGCTACCTTCCCGTCGTCGTTTTCTTCCAGCACGTCGTTGCAGTCGATCTCAATCCGCACGCGATCGTTCCTATAGCGCTGATGCTCTTCGTCTCGGTACTGGTCGTCGTCGCGACGATCGGCCGCGCGCGCAGTGGGTACCATCCTGCACGATATTTTTTATTAAGTTTTCCGATTTTGCTGACTTCCGTGTGCATCGCCGTATGGCAGTATCTTGTCGGCGTACACAGTGGAATCGGCCTCTACGGCGTCGAAATCGGCACCGGAAGCGAGTGCGTTCTGCTCGCTTTTGCGATCGGCGACCGATTGCGTATCGAGCGGACCCTCGGACGAGTTCTTTCGACGATCGACGCCATCGTGGTGCGCGTCGGGCGCGACGGAACAGCACTCTACGCCACCCCAAATGTTGAAACGTTGCTCGGAATACCGAGCCACGAATTGATCGGAAAACATATCGCCGCGATTGCCACCGTCGGAGAGGGCGGCCTCGCAACGAAGCTCGCGCGTGCGGCGATTCGATCCACATCGTCGGAAAGCACCGGTTTCGAGATCGCCCTTCGCGATCGAGGCGGTGCGACGAAGCGCTTTATCGCGCATCTCTATGCCGAACGAAACGCCTCGAATGCGATCGTGGAGATTCAAATCACGCTTCATCCATCTGCCGCCCTCGGCAGCGGGGTCGTGGGAGGGCAGCATTCGCTGGCATCGGGAGCGAGCTCTCGCCTCAGCGTCTATCGCGGTGAGCTCTCCGTCGGTCGATCGGTGCTCGCCCTCACTGGCCGCGAGGTCGAGATCCTCGTTTACCTCGCACTGCATCCGATACCGGTGCCGAGTGGGCAGATTGCCAGCGCGATCTGGCCCGATCGCGACGCGCGCGCGGCGGCCGGCGCACTGCAAACGACGATCTCGCGATTGCGAAAAAAACTTCCGCCCGATGCTATCGTCGTCACCCGGCGACGCTATTCGCTCGGCACGGCGATCGCTTCCGATCTCGACGAGTTGCGAGCCGCAACGCGTGCCGAGAACATCGACGAACTCCAGCGCCTTCGGCCGCTCGTCGTTTCCCCGATCCCCTCGACGCTCCGCCACCGCGAGTGGTTTCTCGACTCCGAACTTTGGTTGGAGAGCCTTCGGCGCGATGCGTTGCTGCAACTCGGCGAGGCGCTGTTGGCCCGCGGCGATCGTTCGACGTCGCTCGGCATCGCCGACGATCTCCGTCGGCTCGACCCCTGCGACGAGAGTGGATACCTGCTGGCCATCCGCGCCCTTCTCGCCGCCGACGATCGCGAAGCTGCTCGGCGCATCTACCGCGACTGCCGCCAGGCCCTGCAGCGGAGCCTGGGCCTCGCTCCCTCGCCGCACTTTGAACAATGTTGTCGCGATCTCGGCGAACCCGAGCGGTTGTGACCGTTTTGTAAGCACGCACGCATAGACTACCGGCGATGAACGCGCCTGCAATCGATCTGCAACTCCTCTCCGGCTTGGCCTTGCGCGGCGACGAACGACTCTTTCTGACCCCCGGCGAATGGGAGTTGCTCCTTGCGCTCGCGCTTCATCGGCGCGGCATTCGTTCCGAGGGCCTCACGGAGCTGCTCTGGCCACACGTCGCGGAGGCGGCAGCCAGGAATCGGCTTTATGTTGCGCTCCACCGCATCCGGCGGCGCCTGGGCGGCGATCTTCTGGCGACGCAGGGACACTCGTATCGGCTCGACGAGTCGCGCGCACGCGTCGATCTCTGGGAGTACGCCGAGCTCTGGAATGCACCGAAGCAGCACGCCGACGACGAACTCGCCGAACGCCTTGAGAGCGCGACGAATGCCGCTGCGCGCTACGAAATTCCGGAGTGGCTTGCGCCGACCTACCGACGTCTCGAAGAGTTTCGCCAAGCGGTCGTAACGACGCTCGCCGACCGAGCGCTCTGCGACGGAGAGATCGAACGTTCGATGCACCTTGCACGACGCGCCCTTGCGTTCGATGAATGCGACGAGCGCGCGTGGAGTACGCTCATCCGTTCATACCTCCTCGTTCACGATCGCCTCGGGGCGCTCCACGAATATCGCACCTATTCGCGTGCGATCATGCGCGAACTCCAGACCGCACCGGCCCACGAGCTCGCGCATCTTCTCGGCGACGCCATCGCGCCGCCGATGCGTACCGATCGTCTACGTTAGGCGCGCGATGCGGGGCGTGGAGAGACCTTCGCGCGCCCGCGTGTCGCAGCGGAGCGCTTTCCGACACCGCGCTTGGGCATCGGAACGACGATACCGTTTCGTTTGAGGCTCTCGTTACCGAGCGGCACCGGCGCGATGATGCGTTTTCCAAGAGCGTTCGCGAGCACCTCGGAGAGTTCTTCGACCGATACGAAGGTCATCTGCGTCCGCACTTCGTCGGGGATATCGTCGAGATCGACCTCGTTGCGCTTCGGTAGAAGCACCTTCGAGATTCCCGCGCGCCGCGCGCCGAGCACTTTTTCTTTCAATCCTCCGATCGGCAGCACCTGACCGGTGAGCGTGATCTCTCCGGTCATCGCGAGATTCGGATCGACCTTATTTCCGGTGAGTATCGAGGCGATCGAAGTGACCAGCGCGATGCCTGCTGATGGCCCATCCTTCGGCGTCGCACCCGCCGGCACGTGGATATGAATGTCGTGCTTGGCAAAGAAATCCTCAGCCAGGCCGAGCTCCGAAGAGCGCGAGCGCAGAAAAGAAACGGCAGCCTGCGCGCTCTCTTTCATCACGTCGCCGAGTTGCCCGGTCAAAACGACTTTGCCGCTTCCGGGCATTACTTGCGTTTCAATAAAGAGAATATCGCCGCCGACCGGCGTCCATGCCATTCCCGTCGCAACGCCGATCGAGGCAACGCGTTTCTTCACCTCGTTGAAGAAGCGCGGCTTCTTCAAATACTCGACCAGGCTCTCCGGTTTTACGCGCGTCTTATAGCGTGCATTTTCCGCGACCTTGCGCGCAATTTTGCGGAAGACGGTGCCGATTTCACGATCGAGATTACGCACGCCCGCCTCACGCGTGTAATCGTTGATGATCGCTCGCAGCGCCGTATCGTTGATCTGCGATTGTGATTCCTTGACTCCATTGGCGAGGCGCTGTTTCTTGAGCAGATAACGTTTCGCAATTTGCAATTTTTCGAATTCGGTATATCCGGAGAGTTGAATAATCTCCATTCGGTCGCGCAACGGCGGTGAGATCGTGTCGAGTGAGTTTGCGGTGCAAACGAAGAGCACTTGACTTAAATCGAACGGCAAGTCAAGATAGTGATCGCGATATCCCTTGTTTTGTTCGGGATCGAGCACTTCGAGCAGTGCCGACTGTGGGTCGCCGCGGAAATCGGAGCCCACTTTGTCGATTTCGTCGATCATCATGACGGGGTTACGCGTTCCGGCATCGCGAATCGCGCGCACGATGGTGCCCGGCATCGCGCCGATGTAGGTGCGTCGATGGCCGCGAATTTCGGCTTCATCGCGAACGCCGCCGACCGAGAGGCGCACGAATTTTCGCCCCATCGCGCGCGCAATCGACTGCCCTAACGACGTCTTCCCGACGCCCGGGGGGCCGACGAAACAGAGAATCGGCCCGCTGAGGCGATTCTTGAGTTTACCGACGGCAAGATATTCGACGATACGATCCTTGATTTTTTCGAGATCGTAGTGGTCTTCATCGAGAATCTCCCGCGCCTTTCGAATGTCGATTGCATCGGTGGTTTCGATATTCCACGGTAACTGCACGAGCCAATCGAGATAGGTGCGAATAACGCTGTATTCAGGGCTCGCCTGCGGGACCTTCGAGAGTCGGTCGAGTTCCCGGTCGGCGGCTTTTTGCGCTTCTTCGGGCAGCTTTGCTTCGTCGAGTTTTTTCTTTAATTCGTTGATTTCAGCGAGTTGCGGATCGATCTCTCCGAGCTCTTCTTGAATCGCGCGTAACTGCTGGCGCAGGTAAAACTCGCGCTGATTTTTATCCATTTCGCGCTGAATATCGCCTTGGATCTTGTGTCCGAGCTCGACGACTTCCAACTCTTTGGTGAGCAACATCGTGAGTTTGCGCATCCGCTTTGCTGTGTCGCGCTCTTCAAGCAACGCCTGACGCTCCGCTGTTTCGAGGCGCATGGTGGACGCCACGAAATAGGTGAGGACGTTGGAGTCGGTGATATTCTGAACTTCCATCTCCATTTCGCGCGGTGCCTGCGGCAGGTACGAAAGAAGCTTCTGGAAGAGCCCGGCAAGGTTGCGATGCATCGCAACGCGGGCTTCATTTTCGACGGTTTTATCCGGCAGCTCTGTGTACGTGGCAACCATGTACGGTTCGCTCTGCGTGAACTGCTCGATACGGAAGACCGATTGCCCCGCGACGATGCAGCGAAGCGTCCCGTCGGGAACCTTCAGCATTTTTTGAACGACGCCGATGGTGCCGATGCGCTCGATATCATCGGGCCCCGGGTTTTCGATATCGCGATCCTTTAGGACGGTCAGCCCGATCGGGCGACCTTCACGGATCGCTTCTTCGACCAGCCGGATGCCCGGTTTTTTGACAACCGCAAGCGGAATGACGGTGTTGGGGAATAGCACGGCTTCCTGCAACGGCAGAACTCCGAGCCTTCCGGCGGGAACGATGGGTTTCGCTTTCGCGGCCATAATTAGATGACGATCCTTTGCACGATGATCCGCACGTCGTTGCGCGCGGTCGGAATATACGCAGTCGCTGCGATGGGCAACACGATGGTGAGCAATCCGTCGAGGTATGTCGCCGAGCTTCGTTCGATATCGACCGACACGGGCAGATCGAGTTCACGGCCGAATTCACCGAAGGCGATCTCTTTGAGCACGAACGAACCGCGACGCTGCGGCAGGGTATCGAAGCGGCGACCGGCGATCAAAAGGCGATCCGCCTCGACCGTTAAACGCAGCGACTCCGGGGCGACACCGGCGACCTCGAGCGTCACGACGATCGCTCCTCGCTCTTCGTCGAGGAACGCGTCGGCGTTCGGTTCGAACCGCCCGCATCGCCCGCGAATTACAAACTCCATCGCAATCTTAACCCGGGCGCTTAGCAGTCGGATGCATCAAGTGCTAATCCATCAGAGGCGCGGGTCGGGGAGCTGGCGCCCCGATGGCCAGGCCACGCATGGGTCGATCCGCACCCGAAGTGCCGGAAGGGCGCTTGCTTGCATTTGCACCGGAAAATACTGCCGATAGTGCGTCGCGACGCCGAAACGCATCTGCGGCGGAAAGACGGTCTCGGTGTCGGCCGGGAGCCGCGAGGCGGCGAGCACGACATTGATCGCCCGCGAGTCGGCGGCCGACATGTAATCGGGGGTCCGCTGCCCGAGCCAGGTCGTACCGTCCTGGAGCGTATAGAGAAAGCCGATGACCTCGCCGGGCATCATCGAATCGGTTGAAACGACCTTATCGATGCGAACGATCTGATTCCCGACCGTGACCGGTGCGTGGAGATCGAGCGGCACGGCGCGCGGGGAATCGAGGCACGGGCCATTATTGAGTGTGTCGCTGGGCAGCGGTGCCAACGGCGGCGCCGCCATCACCGGCGGCTGCGTCGGAATCGCGGTCGGCGTCTGCTGCGGCGCAAACGCGAGGAGAAGAGCGAGCGCTTGAATCGGTTGCATGATCGCCTCATTCGCCGCATGCAGGCGAAACCTAGGCGGGGCGCGCAGGTTGTTCGGAGATGAACGACGCCGCCGCCATGACCACGTACGGGGAGCACGGACGCTCCCCGATTCTCTTCCTCCACGGGCTGCGTTTAGGGAAGGCGATATGGGCACGACACGCCGCAGCTCTCGCCGACCGTTATTACGTCGTCGCGATCGATTTGCCGGGGCACGGCGGGCGAGTTGACGAGCCGTTCGACGGCGCGCACGTGAATGCCGCACTCGAAGCGGCGCTCGAAGTCTGCACTGCTCCCCCACTCGTCGTCGGTTATTCGCTCGGCGGATTCGTTGCGTTGCCGTACTTTTCGCAGCATCTCGCTGCGAGCCGCGCGTTATTGCTCGCGGGCTCGACCTACGATTTCGATGGGTGGAAAAGACTGCCGTTTCGCATGATGGCCCAGGCGATGGGAGCGCTCCCCGATCCGCTCTACCGTTCGATTGCCTCGCTCTCGTTACGCGCCGTTGTCGGCGACGAGTGGGCGAGCGAGATCGAACAGATTCCGTTCGATCCTCGCGTTCTCGATTCGACCAGCGAGATCGCCGCGCATGGGATGCGCCAGAGCGACCTCATCGCGTCGTACGATCGCCCCGTACTCATCGTCAACGGTGAATTCGATCTCATTTTTCGCACCGATGAAGCGCGCTATCTGCGAAATGCGCCCCACGCGCGTCGTGAAATTATCGCCGCATCCGATCACGCCGCCCCGTTACGCGAAAGCGTTCGTTTTACCGCGATCGTGCGCGCGTTTGCCGACGAAGTTTTCGCTCCCGCGCAACCATCAGGTGCCGCCGAGGGTCCCGTAAAGTGATGAAAGCAACCGTCTATCACGGCACGCGCGACGTGCGCCTCGAAAGCGTTCCCGATCCCAAACTCCGCGAAGCGACCGATGCGATCGTCCGCGTCACGCGCGCGGCAATCTGCGGAAGCGATCTTTGGTTTTATCGCGGCGTCGTCGAACGCGAGCCGGGCGAACGCACCGGCCACGAATTTATCGGTATCGTCGAAGAAGTCGGCGCCGCCGTGCGCACCGTGAAGCCCGGCGATGCCGTGATCGCTCCTTTCGCGATCGGCGACGGCACCTGCGCGTATTGTCTTCAAGGATTGCAGACGTCGTGCGAGCACGGAAGTTTTTGGGGCGACGATGCGAACGGCGCGCAAGCGGAGCTCGTGCGCGTTCCCTACGCCGACGGAACGCTTGCGGTGATGCACGAAGCGATGCGCGATAATGACGAATTGCTCGCCGACGCGGCAACCTTGTGCGATGTCATGGCGACCGGCCATCACGGCGCAACGACCGCGGGTGCGGGAAACGGCGGGACGGTCATCGTCGTCGGGGACGGCGCCGTCGGCCTCTGCGCGGTCCTCTCCGCTGCGCGCGTCCACCGCGCCGAACGCGTCATCGCCGTCGGACATAATGCCGCTCGCTTGAGGATCGCCGCCGATTTTGGCGCGAACGATTGCCTCGACTCGCACGACCCGCAGACGCTCGACCGTCTCCTGGAGATGACCAAAGGCGGAGCCCCCTCGATCGTCGAGGCGGTCGGCAACGAAGAGAGTTTTAACCTCGCCATCGCCGCCGCGCGCCCGGGTGGAACGGTCACCTTCGTCGGCGTTCCGCATAACGTGAAGCTCCCCGACCTTCGCTCCATTTTTCTCAAGAACCTCAGCCTGCGGGGCGGGCTTGCGCCGGCGCGCGCCTATATCGAACCGCTGATGGCCGCCTGTGTCGCCGGGCAGATTCACCCGGGGCGCGTCTTCGATCGCCGGATCTCGCTCGAGCACGTCGCGGAGGGCTACGCTGTGATGGATCAACGCAGCGCCATCAAGGTCTTACTGAACCCGGGGGCGTAGGCTGTAGTATCCGCCTATGACCGAGATTTTACTGGCCAATCCGCGCGGCTTTTGCGCCGGTGTCGACCGTGCGATCGATATCGTCGAGCAATTGATCGAAGCGCACGGCGCTCCGCTCTACGTTCGTCGCGAAATCGTTCACAACCGCGAGGTCGTGGAGAATTTGCGCTCGCGCGGCGTCGTCTTCGTCGAAGGGCTCGAAGAGATTCCGAACGGAGCGTTGGCGGTTTTTAGTGCGCACGGCGTATCACCGGCGGTAAAAAAGGAAGCGCGCGAGCGTCATCTGCGGATTGTTGATGCGACCTGTCCGCTCGTCTCGAAGGTGCATCTTGAAGCGTTACGCTTTGCGAAGGACGGCTACTTTGTGTTGCTCGTCGGCCATAGAAATCACGATGAAGTGGAAGGCACGCTCGGGCATGTCCCCGGCGGCATCGCTTTAGTCGAAGATGTCGATCGGGCACTCTCGATTCCGGTTCCCGATCCCCAACGCGTCGCCGTCGTCACGCAAACCACACTTTCGCTCGACGATACGATGGCGATTCTTGCCGCATTGCGTCGACGTTTCCCGGAACTACGGGAGCCTGCACGCAGCGATATTTGTTACGCGACGCAGAACCGCCAAGTTGCGGTAAAAGCGTTGGCCGCTGCGGTAGAGGTCGTCGTCGTCGTCGGCTCGGAGAACAGTTCGAACTCGCAACGTCTCCGTGAATGCGCGGAACAGATCGGCGCGGCGGCGTACCTCGTCGATTGCATCGAACAACTTCGCGCCGAGTGGTTTGTCGGACATGCGCGGATCGGCGTAACCGCGGGGGCTTCATCCCCGGAGACGCTCGTGGCGCGTATCGTCGACCGTATCGGCGAACTCGTCGGCAATGCCACCGTCGTCGACTTCGGCGAACGCGAGCCGGCGATTACCTTCACCCCTCCGAAAGAACTCGCGCTGTTGCAGAGCTCCGCCGGCGCGTGAAACTTCGCCGTCGGCTCGGGACGCTCGATGTAGCGCTCGTCACCATCGGCGGTGTCATCGGTTCGGGAATCTTTCGCACACCATCGGTCGTCGCGCGTGACCTCGGCACGCCGGTTGCGATTCTCGGCGCCTGGGCGCTCGGCGGCATTGTATCGCTCTTGGGAGCGCTCGTCCTCGGCGAACTCGCCGCGCGGCGTCCGCTCGACGGCGGACTCTACGCGTACCTACGCGATGCGTTTCATCCGGCGCTCGCCTTTGTTTTCGGGTGGATGCTGCTCTTCATCGCTATGAGCGGTGGGGCCGCATCGGCGGCAATCGCCTTCGCAGGCTACGCCGCTCCGGTACTGGGAATTGCCTCGACGCCGATGATCCTCGGCGCCCTCGCCACCGCGGCGGTGCTGCTCTTCACCGCGATCAATGCCTTCGGCGTACGCGCGGGCACCAATACGCAAAATGGTTTTTTGATTGCGAAGATCCTCGCCTTCGCACTCTTTGTCGTTGTCGCGCTCGTCGCGCCGCATGCTCCGACCGCGCCTGTCGCTGCCGCGGCACCGGAGCCATCGCTCGGTTTACTTGGTGTCGCCATGCTCCCGGTGCTTTTTTCGTACCTCGGTTGGGGGCCGGGCACTTATGTTTCGGCCGAGATACGCGATCCCGTGCGCGCTCTGCCGCGCGGGCTTGCCCTCGGCGTCCTCGGCGTCACCGCGATTTACGTTGCGATCAATGCCGTGCTCATCCATGCTCTCGGTATCGTCGGGCTTTCCGCAACGACGACACCGGTCGCCGATGTTGCGCGCGTGGCGTTCGGGCCGATCGCAGAACGAATCGTCGGCGCGGTCGTGGCGCTCTCATTACTTGGGTTCGTCAGCAACCAACTGCTTACGGCGCCGCGCGTGTACTACCAAATGGGCGTCGACGGCCTCTTTTTCCGCGCTTTCGCAAAACTCGATCCGCGAACCGGCGCACCGATCTTCGCAATCGTCATTCAGGCGGTGATCGTCGTTGCATTAACGTTATCGCGCAGTTACGATCAACTTCTCAATTACATTACGAGCGCAGATTTTCTTTTTCTCATGCTCGCCGGCATCGCGCTCTTTATTATCCGCGCGCGAGATGCTCGCGATCTCGCGCCGCAACCATATATGAAAATCCCGTTGCACCCTTATTCCACTGCACTTTTTACCGCAATCGCGTTTTCTATCGTCGCCGGAGCACTCTATAAAGCGCCGGTCGATACACTGATCGGTTGGGGAATCATCGCGACCGGTCTGCCGGTCTATGCGATCTTTTCAGCGCGTAAACGCTCTCGCGGCGACGACCCCGCATAATCCGGTCTCGGAACGCTCATTCCGCCGAGAGGTCAACGAGCGCCCCTTTAGAAGTCACTTTCCACTACTACTTCGTATGCCGTTTAGGAGGGCTTTCGTGAACCAATCTCAAGTAAAGGGCTTCCTGTCCTCGCTCTACGATCTCTCATTTCACGCGTTCGTTACTCCGAAAATCATTCAAATCGTATACGTTCTCGCGCTGATCTGCGTCGCGCTGGCTTCGCTGAGCTACTTAGTCTCTGCATTCGTTCCCCACGTTTCGTTCTTTGGCGGGTATGAAGGACCAAGCTTCGGCGGCGTCATTCTCCACATTATTTTGACCCCGATCATCTTCGTTATCGGATCGATCCTCGCGCGCATCTATCTCGAATTCATCGTCGCGGTCTTTCGGATCGCGGAGAATACGGAATCGCTGCGCAAAGAACCCTAGCGCTACGCTCCGCCTGCGATCTTCGCGAACGTCGCGCGATCCAGGCGGAGCTCCTCCTCCGCGTAATCACGCAACGGTCGCGCCGGCATCCGCTCGCGTTCGCAAAGATCGGGTTCATCTCCGCTGACGAAGAGCAGCCCCGTCACCAACTCACCTTTGGCGCGGCTGTCGTGAATGGTGCGTAGCGCACCCATGCGATCGGTGGCATCGTAATCGCGGTCGAGTTTTCGGAGAATCAAGTGGGATCCGTCGTCGAGGGCGACGTTCTGTACCGTCCCAGGTTCGTAATCGACCACGACTTCTTCACCGGCATGGATAAAATCCGGCGCATTGAGCAACACGTCGTGCTCTTTGACGTAGGCGTAGCTTTTTGTCGAGCCATCGTGATCGTTGAACGTCACGCACGGGCTAATGACGTCGAGAATCGCGGTCCCGCGGTGCGCGAACGCGGCTTGAAGCAATGGAACGAGTTGTTTTCCGTCTCCGGAGAAAGAGCGCGCCACGAACGTAGCGCCGAGCTCGATCGCCAACTCACAAAGATCGATCGTCGTATAGGCATTCGTTCCGCCATGCTTGAGCGTCGATCCGACGTCGGCGGTAGCGGAAAATTGACCCTTCGTCAGCCCATAGACACCGTTGTTTTCGACGATATATGTGAGGTCGATATTGCGACGAATCGTGTGGCAATATTGGCCGAGCCCGATCGAGGCCGTGTCGCCGTCGCCGCTGATTCCCAACACCATAAGCTCGCGATTCGCCAGCTTCGCTCCGGTTGCCGCAGACGGCATGCGCCCGTGAAGGCCGTTGAAGCCGTGAGCCCGATCGACGAAATATGCCGGCGTTTTGGAACTGCAGCCGATTCCGCTCATCTTTGCCAAGCGATGCGGCGGCACTCCGTATTCGTAGAGCGCTTTTATGAGATGGTTGGTGATGGAATTATGCCCGCAACCGGCGCAAAGCGTCGTCGGCGACCCTTTGTACACGTCGCGCGCGAGACCGATAATATTGAGCGTTTGTTCTGCAGCGGACATTACCGCGCACCTCCTGCATGAGCGAGTTCCTTGCGGGATTCAAGAAGCGGCTCGACGATCGCCGAGGCGTCAATAGGAACGCCGCTGTAATGCCGAACCGAGCGCAACCGCGCTATTTGTTCCGGCGATAATTCGTTGCGAAGGATACCGAAGAGTTGCCCGTCGCGGTTCTGTTCTACAACGTAAACGCGTTCGTGGCGCTCGATAAATGCCGCGACTTCCGCTGCGAGCGGCAATGCGCGAACGCGGAGATAATCGGTTTCCAGACCGGCGGAACGAAGCAGATCCCGCGCTTCAACGACGGCGTGGTGCGTCGATCCATAGGCAAGGATGCCGACGGCGTGCCCAGCATCGTCGCACAGGGGTTGCGGAACCATGGTGCGCGCCGTGTCGTGCTTGCGCGCAAGCCGATTGAGATTTTGCAACCACACATCGGGGTTTTCGGAATATTTCGCTTCTTCGTCATGCCCGGTGCCGCGCGTAAAATAGCCGGCGGCGGGATGATCGGTTCCCGGTAACGTTCGATAGGGGATTCCGTCACCATCGACATCACGATAGCGCCCCCAGTCAGGGCGCGCATTTAAGTCCTCGGCGGTCAGCACTTTGCCGCGGTCGAACGGCTTTTCGGGAAATACGAACGGTTTGGTGAGCCACGAGTTCATACCGAGATCGAGATCGGAGAGAACGAAGACCGGGCACTGCAAGCGCTCGGCGAGATCGAGCGAGGCCATACCGTCTTCGTATAATTCCTCGACGGTTCCGGGTAAGAGAACCGGATGCTTCGTGTCACCGTGGCCGAGCGTGTAGACGAAACTGAGATCGCCTTGCATCGTTCGCGTCGGCAGCCCCGTGGACGGCCCGACGCGTTGCACGTCGAAGATCACCGCCGGAATCTCTGCAAACGAAGCGTATCCAACGTACTCGGCCATTAAGGATATGCCAGGCCCGGACGTCGCGGTCATCGCTCGCGCGCCGGCCCACCCCGCACCGATTACCATTCCTATCGCCGCGAGTTCATCTTCGGCTTGAACGATCGCATACTTCCGCTCGCCCGACACGGGATCGACACGGTATTTTTCGCAGAACGAGATAAACGACTCGCAGAGCGATGAAGCGGGCGTGATTGGGTACCAGCCACTAACCGTACAGCCGCCCATGACGGATCCGAGCGCTGCGGCGCGATTGCCGTCGATGAAAAACAAATCGTCGGTCGCGCCGGTCATCGGCTTCACGGCGATCTGCTCCAACGGCGACAAATGTTCGCGCGCATACGAAGAGCCGACACGAACCGCTTCGAGGTTTGCCGCAGCCGCTTTTGGTTTGCTCTTGAATTGAGCGCTGATTGCCGCTTCGATCGTCGATTCGGGAATTCGTAATAACTCCGCAAGGACGCCGACGTAAATCATATTCGTCAAATATTTGCGCATCGCGCCGTCTTTGACGTGCGCTTTTGCCAGTTCGTTGAACGGCACGGCAAAATAGGTGATGTCGTCGCGTTGCGTGAGCCCGGAAACCGCGTACGTGCTTTCGTGAACGATCGCGCCGCCGGGACGGACGCTCGCCACATCTTGCACCCACGTTGCTGCGTTCAATGCGACCAAGAGATCGATCGTTCGCGCGCGACACCGATATCCGCGAGAGGTCGCGCGAATATCGTACCAAGTTGGAAGTCCCTCGATATTCGAGGGGAAGACGTTCTTCGGCGCTACCGGAACGCCGAGCCGAAAGATCGCATTCGTCAGTACCAAGTTTGAGGACTGACTCCCGGAGCCGTTTACCGTTGCGACCCGAATCGTGAAATCATTGACCGCCGCATTGCCCATAGCCTATGATGTTAGCGCGCATCGGCGCGACTCCTACCTCAAAAGTAGGTTACGGAACGTTCGCTAGACGCGCACCGCGGTCAACCAGCGGAAGAAATCGTCGGCTCGCATCGGACGCGCGAGAAAATACCCCTGGACGTAGCGACATCCGTAGAAGCGTAATCGCTCCAATTGTGCTTCGTTTTCGATGCCTTCGGCGAGCGGTCGAAGGCGCAGCTCCTGCGCGATCTTCAAGACCGCCTGTACCACGCCGCTGGCCTTGTCGTCGATCTCGCAGCGCGCGACAAACTGCTGGTCGATTTTCATGACGTCGACCGGCACCTCGCGGAGACGAGCGAGTGAGGAGTGACCGGTTCCGAAATCGTCGATCGCGGTCATCGTTCCGAGGTCGCGAAGCGCCCGCACTGCACGTTCGATGTCGTTCGTATCCTCGGCGATCACGCGCTCGACGATCTCCAGTACGAATCGCGAAGGCGAAAGACCGTGCTCGTCGAGCAGCGTTTTGAGGTGCTCGGGCAACTGCGGATCGAGCGCTTGGCGCGGGAAGAGGTTGATCCAGACCTGGAGATCGATCTCGGCGTCGAGCCATTCACGCGCCTGGCGCGCCGCCTCACCGAGCACCCACAGGCCGACCCTTTCGGCAAGCGTCATGTTTTCGAGAAAATCGAGAAACGCCGCCGGCTCGAGGAAACCGAGCCGAGGATGGTTCCAACGCAGCAGCGCCTCGACCCCAGTGCAGCGCAAATTCTCGCCGATGAATTCGAAGATCGGCTGGTAAAAAAGGACGAATTCGCGATTGCGAACCGCGGCGTGCAATTCTGTCGCCAACGAGAGCGTCCGTTTTTCATCGGCGAGATCGGCGGTGTAGAGGACTGCCCGTCCGCGCCCGGCCTGCTTCGCCCGATACATCGCGAGATCGGCGTGGCGCAGCACCTCTTCGTACTCGGAAGCGGAGTCGGCGGCCGCGATGCCGATCGAGACCGAGACGTATAATTCGTGCTCCTCGACCGCAATCGGCTCTTCGAAAATCTCGGCAATATGCCGCCCGAGTTGCTCGGCATGCTCCGTGGTTCCCTGAACGACGATCGCAAATTCATCGGCGCTCACGTGCGCAACGAATGCGGCCTCGGAAAAATCGTCGCACCTTTCGGCGATGCGTTTCAGTAATTCGTCCCCGGCCGCCCGCGTGAGCCCTTCGTTCGTCAGCTTCATGTGATCGATATCGATTAATGCAAGCAACAGCGAGCCTTCGGCACGCCCAAGCCATCGTTCGAGTCCACGCCGGTTCGGTAAACCGCTGAGCGAGTTCGTAAATGCCAATGCGCGCGTCTGTCGCTCCGCCCGCGCACGTTGATCGACGAGCGCGCCGACGGAGAGCGATGAAATCGCGGAGATCACGATAAAGGTCTGCAAGTCGATCGGGTGGACCGAGGTTGTGGGAAAGATGTAATTCAAAATGCTGGTTAACGCATCGGTAACCAGAATGCCGGGAATGGCCAGGCGCAGGCCTCCGCGCGCCGCCATCCACATGAGCGGGAGAAAGACGAAGTAACGCAGCGGATCCCCACTGACGCCGGTGAGAACCGCTGCATATCCCAGAAGTGTCGCGCCGACGACCGTGGCATAGAGCAGTATGCGCTCGCGGAGCTTGATATCGAATGCCGGTGGCCGGTTATCCTCGGCTTCGTGCACGATGCGCGGCGTAAGATAGGTCGCGAGGATCGGGACGAGGACCAGCAGCCCGAGCGTGTCGCCGACCCAAAAACTGACGACCTCGCGAAGATAATGCTGCCAACCTCCGCCGAAGATCGAGACCGCGATTGCGCCGGGAATCAGCGCGAGAATTAATGGTGCAACGATAGCGACGCCGCAAAAATTTGCGGCGTCTTGGAATGTTTCGAACGGGAGCCGAACGATCAACACGCGCTTGAGAATCAACACGACGATCGAATAACCGATCGCGGCGATAATTCCGAACTCAAGATAGACGATAAACGAAAGATGCGCGGTAGCCGGGAAAAGAATCGGGCGCGCGATCTCGGCGATGACCGCTAGGGGCGCGTAACCGTACCCGAACGTGTAAATGAGGTAAAACGTCAGCGCCGCTCCGAGATACCACGGATAAAACGTGCCGTGCGCGCCGTTATAAAACGAGCCGAGAAGATCGCTTCCGATCCACGCAACGAGATAGATTGCCGCCACGGCAATATGCTGCACCGGAGATAACCTGGGCTTGCGCTCCATCGCTCCCTCGCTCTCGTGTGGGGAGAGCCTACGCCGGAGCCCCCGACGGAACCTGCAACTGACCGATCGCACCTACATGCAATCAGCCGCCCGTTTTTTCTTGGAGCGCTGCCGGAGTCCAGAAAGACAAGTGCCCCGAGCGTTTGCGGCTCGGGGCACTCGTTTGCATGCATTCCGCTGTGATGCGGAATTACATCATGTCGTAGCCGCCCATGCCGCCGCCCGGCATTGCGGGGGCGTCTTTCTTGGGCTCGGGCTTGTCGGCGATAAGCGTCTCGGTGGTGAGAATCAGCGCACCGATCGAAGCGGCGTTCTGGAGTGCCGAACGCGTCACTTTGAACGGCTCGACGATGCCTGCCTTGAACATATCGACGATCTCGCCGGTCATGGCGTCGAAGCCGTGCGGAGCCTTCTTGCTCTTCACGTTATTCACTTCAACCGAACCTTCGAAGCCCGCGTTGAACGCGATCTGACGGAGCGGCTCTTCGAGCGCCTTGCGGATGATGTCGATGCCGATCTTCTCATCGGCCCACGTTGCCGCGTGACCGTTGGTTTTCGGAGCGGTCTCGACGTACTTCTCGATCGCTTTGACCGCATGTACGAGCGAGCTGCCGCCGCCGGGGATCATGCCTTCCTGAACGGCCGCGCGCGTCGCCGAGAGTGCATCTTCGATGCGATGCTTCTTCTCTTTGAGCTCGGTCTCGGTCGCAGCGCCGACCTGGATCACCGCAACGCCGCCGGAGAGCTTCGCGAGGCGCTCCTGGAGCTTCTCGCGATCGAAGTCCGAATCGGTCTCGGCGATCTGCTTTTTGATCATTTCGATGCGGCCCTTGATGGCATCGCTCTTGCCGGCACCGTCAACGATCGTCGTCTCTTCTTTGGTGATCTTGACGCGCTTGGCGCGGCCGAGCTGATCCGGGGTTACCTTATCAAGCTTGAGGCCGAGCTCTTCGCTGATGACCGTTGCGCCGGTGAGGGTGGCGATATCCTTGAGCATCTCTTTGCGGCGGTCGCCGAAGCCCGGCGCCTTGACCGCAACGCTGGTGAACGTGCCACGGAGTTTGTTGACCACCATCGTTGCCAGGGCCTCGCCCTCGACATCTTCGGCGATGATCATCAGCGGCTTCTGCACCTGAACGACTTTTTCGAGCAACGGCAGGATGTCGGCGATCGCCGTGATCTTGCGCTCGGTAACGAGGATGAACGGATCGTCGAGAACCGCTTCCATACGCTCGCTGTCGGTCACCATGTACGGCGAGATGTAGCCCTTATCGAACTGCATGCCGTCTTTGGTCTCGACTTCGGTCTTGAGCGTCTTCGACTCTTCAACGGTGATAACGCCGTCTTTGCCGACCTTCTCCATCGCGTCGGCGATGAAGTTGCCGATCTCTTTATCGTTCGCGGAGATCGATGCGACCTGCGCGATCTTCTCTTTGGTGTCGACGACCTGTTTGAACGACTCCATCTCTTTGACCGAGACTTCCACGGCCTTCTCGATGCCGCGCTTGATCAACAGCGGGTTGCTTCCCGCCGTCACGTTGCGCAGGCCTTCGCGGATGATCGCTTGCGCGAGCACCGTCGCGGTGGTCGTGCCGTCGCCGGCGATGTCGTTGGTCTTGCTCGCGACTTCTTTTACGAGCTGTGCGCCCATGTTCTCAAACGCATCGGGGAGTTCGATCTCTTTTGCGATCGTCACGCCGTCGTTGGTAATCGTCGGCGAACCGAACTTCTTGTCGAGGACGACGTTGCGTCCCTTGGGGCCGAGCGTCACTTTGACGGCGTCGGCGAGCATGTTCGCTCCGCGCTCGAGAGCGCGACGAGCGGATTCATCAAATACGAGTTGCTTAGCAGCCATGATGTTCTTTCTAACTCCTTACGCGTGCGCCGGCACTTTGTCGACGATAGCCAAAACGTCTTTTTCGGAAACGATGAGATACTCGACGCCGTCGATCTTGACTTCGCTGCCCGAGTATTTCGAGAAAATAACGCGATCGCCGACCTTCACGGTCATCGCCAGCGTCGTGCCGTTGTCGAGCACGCGGCCGCTCCCGATCGCGCGGACGATCCCCTCCTGGGGCTTCTCTTTCGCGGTGTCGGGAAGGAAAATGCCGCCGACGCTCTTCTCTTCTTGCTCGACGTGCT